>JBPEXY010000025.1:0-4627 GCA_052031065.1 Immundisolibacteraceae bacterium
GTGAATCATCTTCTACCTCACCTTCGATAACCCGACCTTGGTGCCGCTCTGAATCGCGACCTTGCTGCTGAAATGGCTCTGCGGGGCGCCTGGCGTGAACTGTTACCCCTCCCTGGCGCTGTAAAAATGCTGCAATCACCTTGCGCCGAAACGCCGGAACCAGGCACAGAAATCCCACCGAGTCGGTCACAAACCCCGGGGTTAATAACAGTGCCCCGGCCACCACAATGACGACCCCTTCCACCACCTCAGTCGCCGGCAACCGTCCCGCATTGAGTTCCTGCTGGATATTCCAGAGGGTAGTGAGACCCTGCATACGCACCAGCATAGCGCCGAGAACCGCAGTAAAAATGAGAAAAAACAGTGTTGCCAGCGAACCGATCACCCGGCCAATTTCCACCAGCACATAAATCTCAACCAGCGGCACAGCGATGAAGAGCACCAGCAACGCGGTAACTGGACGCATTGGGGTTTTTGTCCTTGTCAGTAGTTAATCAGTAACCCGGCGGAGCCGAATCGGGGATAATACCCGTTCATTTCAGAGACCTCTAAAAAATGATCGGCGTAGCCCATGGATAGTACAGACCATCTGGTGGTAAACAAGCTTGTTGACTGGCTCGACCGGGGCGAAAGCGCTTACCTGGTCACCGTGGTAACCACCTGGGGTTCTTCCCCCCGACCCAGTGGGTCGATGCTCGCGGTTCACCAATCTGGTGCACCGGTCGGTTCCGTTTCGGGCGGTTGTATCGAAGAGCATCTGATTGAGCGTATCGTCAACGGCGAGATCGCTCAACACCATCCCGAAATTGTGCTGTACGGGGTCACCCGCGAAGAGGGTGAACGATTTGGACTACCATGTGGTGGAGAGATCGAGCTGGTAGTGGAAAAACTCACCGACGTGAACGAGTGGCGCCAGGTTCAACAGGCGTTGAACGGCCGAACTTCCGTTTGCCGCTCGGTTCAACTGGATAGTGGTAACAGCGAGCTCAGCAGCCAGTTGCCAGTCGCCGATTGCAGCCTGTCCAACAACACTCTGACCAGGCTCTTCGGGCCCCGCTGGCAACTTTTTATCGTCGGCGCCGGGGATCTATCCAGGGCCGTTGCGGATGTCGCCCTGGCTCTGGATTATCAGGTGGTGGTCTGCGATCCGCGGCCTGAATTCACCGCTAACTGGGACGTCGCGCACACCGAACTGGTGCAGGGCATGCCTGACGATCTGCTTCGGTCTCGCGACATAGACGACCATTGCGCGGTGGTAACCCTGACCCACGATCCCCGTTATGACGACATGGCCCTCATCGAAGCGCTGGAGTCAGGCGCCTTTTATGTCGGCAGTCTCGGTTCCAAACGGACCCATCAGGCGCGCTTGGCACGCCTGGCAGAACTGGATGTACCGCCACAAAAGATCGCCCGCCTGCGTGGACCTATCGGCTTACCCATCGGCTCTCACACACCGATGGAGATCGCCATAGCCATCGCCGCTGAACTGGTTGCAGTCAGAAATGACGCGCCGCTGGGAAAACGACAGTTCGAACCGGTTCTCGCCACCAGCCGGCACTCTGAATCAAGGTGATCCGTGGAATCCTGCTGGCTGCCGGCCGCGGCTCGCGATTTGGTGCAGACAAACTTTTACATCCGCTACCGGATGCGCCAGACACACCACGCTCAGCACCACCGGCCCAGACTATCGCCACCGCTGCGGCAGTAACGTTAATAGAGGTTATACCCGATTGCGTTGCGGTCTGCCGACCAGAGCAGAAACAGCTGATCACGCAACTACGGGCAATCGGATACCACGTAACCACCTGTGCCAACGCGGATCAGGGGATGGGCTTTTCTCTCGCCACTGCTGTCGAGGCCACCGACCCCATCGATGATCTGATCATCGCACTGGCCGACATGCCCTACGTCAGTAAGTCGACCATTGCTGAAATTTCCCGGCGCTTAACCAGGGGTGCTGCGCTGGTACAGCCGCTCTACCAGAACAAGCCGGGCAACCCGGTTGGCATCAGCCACCATTTTCGCCAGCAGTTACTCGCGCCTCAAGGTGATTTTGGCGCCCGGCATCTACTCCGTAGGCAGAGCGAACAGCTCGAACGGTTTGAAGTCGATGACGCTGGCGTGGTCCGCGATATCGACTATCCAGACGATCTGTCCAGTTGACTGAACCAATGCTTTGATTCCTGGCGCGGGTTATTCCTCCGCCAGCCATCCCTGCAGCGCATCAATGATCTGCTGAGCCTGATCCGCGCTGGATATATTAAATTTGGATTTCTGCGAATAGACACCATTGCGCTTCTGATAACGGCGGATGGTGAATTTTGGCGGTCCGTAATCCTGTTTGCGCTGGTCATAGTCCTGATACTTGTATATCAGCGTCGCCCAGGCCCCTTTTGAGAGCACTTTTTTATCAAGTTCCTTAACCGTCAACAGCCCCCCCTCTTCCCACTCGACGGTCAAATCATCAACATTGTCAGCCATTACCGTTGTTCCTCTTGATCAGAGCCGGCTTCACTACCGGCTAAACGGGTTGGTCGTGAACCCGGAAAAAATTATGCGAGCGCGATACTCTGTCCGTGCTGCCTATCGGATTGGTCACTCTGCCGTGAGAACTTCCATACCACCCATATAGGGCTGCAGGACTTCAGGAACTTTCACCGACCCATCCGCCTGCTGATAGTTCTCCAGTACAGCGACCAACGCTCGACCGACGGCGACTCCACTACCATTCAGGGTGTGCAGTAGTTCCGGTTTACCGCTCTCAGGATTACGCCAGCGGGCCTTCATCCTGCGCGCCTGAAAATCGACAAAATTGCTACACGAGGAAATTTCCCGGTAGGTTTTTTGCGATGGTAACCAAACCTCCAGGTCATAGGTTTTGGCAGCACTGAAACCGAGATCACCGCCACAAAGCGCAACCACCCTGTATGGTAGTTCCAGCATTTGTAGAACTTTCTCAGCGTGACCTGTCAGTACCTCCAGCCCCTGCCATGAATCTTCCGGTTTCACCATCCAGACCAGTTCGACCTTATCAAACTGGTGTTGGCGGATCATCCCGCGGGTATCCCGGCCGTAGCTCCCGGCTTCTCGCCGGAAACATGGCGTATGGGCAACAAATCTGCGCGGTAGCTGCTCAGCAGGAAAAATCTGATCGGCGGCCCAGTTGGTTACCGGGACCTCGGCAGTGGGTATCAGGTAATAGTCGTCACTAACAGCAAACAGATCCTCGGCGAACTTGGGCAGCTGCCCGGTCCCCTGCAGGCTTTCAGCATTGACGAGATAAGGCGTGTAGATCTCTTCGTAACCATGTTCGTCAACATGTAAATTAAGCATGAACTGAGTCAACGCCCGGTGCAGTCGCGCTACCTTGCCGGTCATTACTACAAAACGTGACCCTGCCATACGGGTCGCGACTTCAAAATCGAGACCATTCAGCCCCGCGCCTATATCAACGTGATCCAGCGGCTCAAAGTCTAGCTGCGTCTGGGTGCCCCACTCACGAAGCAGCTCATTATCCTGTTCGCTACTCCCTTCGGGCACCGTCGAATCAGGCAGGTTTGGCAGCCCAAGCACTGATTCATCCCAGCGGGTTTGTACCTGCTGTAACTGCTCGCTGAGCTGCTCCAGCCGTTCGCCCAACCCGGCGATGGAAGCGAGAATTTCATCAACCGGCTGGCCCTGTGCCTTCGCTTTGCCCACAGACTTGGAAACCCGGTTACGCTCTGCCTGTAGCTCCTGGGTCTCTACCTGAAGTTGCTTGCGCTGCTGATCCAGCTCAAACAGCGACGCCTGATCCAGGACAACACCGCGCAGGGACAGTAACCGGGCAACTTCCTCAGGTTCTTTTCTCAGTAACTGTGGATCAATCATTTTCGTCGGCGGCCATCAGCAGGGCTTCAAGACTCAGTGCTAGAGTTTTCAGCTTGTAATTATCAGCGCTCAGCCAAGGTGATCGATAATCGCCTGAGCGGCCTGAGTGGTCATTTTCTTCAGTGCCTCATGGGTCGCGGCACCGATATGCGGACACATCACCAGATTATCCAGTTTTAGCAGTTCCGGGTCCTGCGGTGGCTCCTGCTCGAAGACATCAAGGCCAGCGCCAGCAATATCACCATTGCGCAGCGCGGCAACCAACGCCCGATTATCAACCACCGGGCCACGCGCAGTATTAACGATAATCGCGGTCTGTTTCATTGAACGAAACTGATCGGCGCCGAGAAGGTGATGGGTGGAGTCGAGTAGCGGAACATGAACGGTAACGTAATCTGCCTGGTTAAGCAGTTCGTTAACCTCTTCAACCTTGCGCACACCATGCTCAGCCATTGCTGCTGCTTCGACAAAAGGATCGTAGCAGGTGACTTCCATCTCAAACGCCTGAGCCCGGCGCGCCACTTTTTTACCAATATTGCCAAAGCCGACTATCGCAAGCTGCTTGGTGGCCAGCTCAAAGCCAATAAAACGGTCCCGATCCCAACCCTCGGCATTACGCAGATAGTTGTGCGCCGGCACCAGATTCCGCGACAGTGAGAGCATCAGGCCAAACACCAGCTCAGCTACCGAGGTGGTGTTGGCATCCGGGGTGTTTTTTACCACCACGCCCTTCTCTTTGGCGTAGTCAAGGTCAACC
>JBPEXY010000250.1:0-8742 GCA_052031065.1 Immundisolibacteraceae bacterium
CATGCTCAGACTCAGATTCTTTGGCGTGGCTGGCGGTTGCGGTCGCAAGACCAGCCACCAAAATGGCTACCAGTGTTTTATTCATGTTTATCATTCCTGTTTAATTCGTTGACGCTGTCGATGACTTTGTTGCGTTGTTCAGGTGGCCCGATTGCTGAAGTGCTTCGGTGAGCGCAAGCCGTGTCTGCTTTTCCAGCTCAATGCCTGCCAGCAGGCTTTCGGTGCGTTGATTCAAGGCCAGCAGATAATTAGTGGTGGACAGATCACCCGTGCGCCATTGCCGTTTCAGCAGTTCGGCGCTGTTCTCGACCCGACCCTGAACAACCTCTTGCCAGCGGCGATATTGCTGTTCAAAGCGCTGCCAGGTGGCCTGTGCAGCCTGCCAGTCAAAGCGCTGCTTGCGGTAGATAGCCTGAAAACGAGCCTCGGCCTCCAGCGCTATGCGTTCAGCGGCGCGAGTTTCTGCGCTGAAGTTGTTGCGGACATTCAACGGGATGGAGAAGGTCAGCCCGACAACGCTCTCTCCACCATCACGACCGGAATTGACGCCAAAGGTGGGCTCCGCCTTGGCGGTACGCCGTGTCACTTCAGCTTCCTCCTTCAGCGACTGCCAGCGGGCGTGGGCGCTGGCTACGGCCGGGTGTTGCAGTAACTCCTGATCCGAGGTCAAGTCTGGCTGGGAGGGCCAGAAATCATCAGGAATGCCGCCTCGCGTGGGCGCCCATGCGGGCAGCAGCTCGCGAACCCGGATTTCGGCTTTCTGTATCGCGGCTTCGGCCTCGGCAACCTGAGCCAGCTGCTGTGACAGGGACAGAAAGGTGAGTTCGGCATCGATGCTGCCCAGATCACCTGCCTGCTGGCGCTTATCCACCTGTTCGAGCAAGGCGTTAAGTTGCTGCTGTTGCGCTTGGGCAATGGCGGCGGCGCGGTTGGCGGCATGCCACTCCACCAGTGCGGCAAGCGCCTCGGCGGTTTTGTCCAACACTTGTTGCTGGTACAGCGCTTCGGCGGCGCTTCGCATAAAGCCCGCCTGCTGCCGTCTTGCACCCCGTCTGTCCCACCAGTCGATGGTCTGCTGAACGCCGACCCGGTAGTTGTCTTCCTCTCCATTACGCTCCAAATCGGTGGACAGCTCCGGGTTGTAAAGCGGCTGCTCCAGCGCATCGGCGCTGGCGTTGGAGCCCAGCAATTGCTCGCGGGCGGCAAGCACCTCGGGGTGTTGTTGTATCTGGGAGGCGAGCCAGGCGCTCCAACTCGATGTCTCTGCGTAAGCAAGCATGGCCGGAAAAAACAAGAACGCGCCCAGCAAGGCCCGTCTGGGCCAGTCAAATCGTCTCATATTGATGCTCCTGAAATTCAGCGTGCGACGGTTTGGTCGTGCACCGGATTTTGCCGTTGTTGGGGTTCATCCCGGTGAAAGGCGACCTTTATTACGGTATCACCAGGCAAGGCGGGGAGCTTTGCAGAAAAACGCACGCCGCCCTTGCGTGATGCGCGTCTGGTGAGAAGGCGCGGTGAGTAATCAGTGGTTGTTTCCGCAATCAATCCGTTATCAGCAGACCAGGCTGCGATGTCTACATGGCCTCGGGGAAGGCCGTAGCGCAGGTGAGCATCCATCCGTCCGAAGACGGTCAGCTCCGCGGCGGTATGGTTCACGGTCACCTGGCGTAAATGCCAGCGTTGGTTGTCGATATTGACGACTTCAATTTCAGGCAAGCTGCTTCCGGCCTGAGCGGAATTGACAAGCGCGAGGCTCAGCGCGAGCCCAATAGCGATCTGTTTCATGATGTTTCACCCTAAAATAAATACCAATTGTTCGCTGTAACCCAAGTCTACAGCGACTGATGACGTGCTTTTGAGGCGCGATCAGGCGATTGGAGGGCGAAACAGAGAGGGGGGAATACCAGAGGTGAGGTTGGCCTGATAGTCGGCTTGTCCGTTTTCTGAGAATAAATTGGCCAAGTGTGAAGCGGCTCCGGTCAGAACGACAGAGCCGTGGCCATGACAATGGCAGCAATGGTGGCAGTCATATACAGACTGTCCGGGCTGATCGGGTGTCTGCTTGGCGAGCAGATTGTCGTTTTGAGTATCAGTGGCACTGGATTGGTGCGAATGGTCGAATTCCAAGTGCTCCGTCCCGAATTGATGAAGCTGGTGAACGTCCGCCATGGCAGCCACGGATTGCAGGGCAATCAGTAGAGCCAGTAGACAAGTTAAATGATGGCGGATGTTCATGTGAAATGTGGAGCCCTTATGTTGTCAGGTTCAAAACACTAGCTGCCATAGACTATCATATTATAGAAAAGTTCACCAAAACCGTTTCCGGTCAGGATTTCAGCTGCAAAATACGTCGTGCACCGTTTAGGACAACGACGCCAATAATGAGACCAATCACCAGATCCGGATAGCGGGAACCGGTCCAGGCGACCAGGCCACCAGCCAGGATAACCCCCAGATTGGCAATCACGTCGTTGGCGGAGAATATCCAGCTGGCTTTCATATGCGCTCCACGATTCCTGCTTTTGGCGATCAGCACAAGGCACAACACATTGGCCGCCAAAGCAGCCAGGCCCATACTCATCATCAGGACGGACGCTGGCTCGCTGCCAAACATAAACCGCCGCACAACTTCACTCAAAGCGCCAAACGCCAACATCAGTTGCAACCAGCCAGAAAAATGTGCCGAGCGCAGTTTCAACCGAGTGCTGCGCCCAACGGCATAGAGCGCCACGCCATAAACGGCGGCATCAGCGAACATGTCCAGGGAATCGGCGATCAAGCCAGTGGATTGCGCCCACCAGCCGATGGTGATTTCAATGACAAACATGATGCCGTTGATGGCGAGTAGCCATTTCAGAATACCCGATTCTTTTTGTGCCTCCTGTTGTGCATCTTCATGTGCTTGGGCGATGGCATCACTGTCTACGGGTGATGTGATTTCAAGCGTAGCGCCCAAACCAACAGAGTGCATCCGTTCCTCAATCACATCGGCATTATCCCCATGAAAGATACGCACTATGCGATTGGGGGTATCAAATTCCAGCGTTACTTTGGGTTCCACACTATCCAATGCCATGCGGATCACGCCTTCCTCCGAAGGGCAGTCCATCCTGGAGACATGATACTCGCTAACATAGCCGCCTTGGACGACGCTTGTGCCATCGGAAATCTGTGGTGTGTTGTCTCGTGCATCGCTGTTACAGCTAGCACAGCATTGCTCAGTCATATTAAAACGCTCTTGTTTTTTCCTGGTTATGCAGTTTAAATTCTATAGTCACTATAGAATCAAGAGTGAAATTGGTGGTTATGAAAATAGGAGAATTGGCGAGCGTTACCGGCTGCTCAATACAGACGATCCGTTATTATGAAAAAGAAAATCTGCTGCCCTCAACCCAACGCACCGAGGGAAATTTTCGCTTGTATGACAAAGCGGCCGTCGACCTGTTGCTGTTCATTAAACACTGCCGCAGTCTGGATCTCAGCTTGAAGGAAATCCGTCAACTATTGGCGCTCAAACGCTCGCCTGGCGCGCAATGTGATAAGGTGAATCGGATGATGGACGCCCATATTCAACAAGTGGAAGACCGCATTGCCGAGCTGACGCAATTGCGTAGGCAACTCAAAGCGTTGCGCCGCAGTTGCTCAAGCGACCGCACGGTGGAGCAGTGCGGCATACTGCAAAATCTGACCACCTAGTCAGAATCCGAAGCGGTAACATTGGTTTTCTGATCATTGGAAGTCACACGTCTACCCTGGATATCCCATTCCACCTTGTTCGGCGATTTTTCACTGAGGTCGGGCTCATGGCGCAGTTTCTGGCCAGTTCCAGGGAAACTGCTCGAGGCTATGTCCGTGTAGACAGGCGAGGCAAGGCATTGACGTAGATCGCTCGTTTCGAATATTATGGACGAATCGAACGATATTTGGTGAGGTACCAGACCATGGACACACTTTCTGCCAATGAAGCCAAAACCCAGTTTGGTGACCTGCTGCTAAAAGCGCAACGTGCGCCAATCCAGATCAATAAAAACGGAAAACCGGTTGCTGTGGTTATCTCAATGGATGAGTACGAGAGCATTAAAGCGCTCAAGCTGAGATTGTTGCAGTCGAGGGCCACTCAGACCAAAGCTGATATCAAAGCAGGTAACACCGTTGATGGTGAAGCATTTTTTAATGATTTGGAATCAGGTCACCACGACTAGACGATAAAATTTCTGGGGGAAGAAAAATGTCTGCTGTCGAGCTGAATGCAGAACAACTTCAGATGGTAAAGATCATCCATGACCACGCCCTCCGGTTTCCTCTTACCGAAGCCGGGGATGAGCAATTATTGCAAACCTGCTACGACTACATGGATGTGTTCAAACGGGTGATGGATAGCACCTCTCACATCCAAATGGATTACATCTGTCAGCAATACGATGGCTTTTATCGTTTTGCCAAACTCATGGAAATGCTGGCACAGGGGATCGCCAATGGCATTGTCGATGTTCCCAAGGATCATTAGTCCCGCCAATACGCCATGTCAAATTACCGCTTAACCCCGGATGCTCAATCCGATCTTATCGACATTCGTCGTTTTACCCTAGACCGATGGGGAGAAGCGCAGTCGAAGAAATACCTGTTCGAACTCCGACAAACCCTTCACCTGCTGGCTGAAACCCCGTCCCTGGGAAAGCCCAGGCCGGATGTAGGGGAGGACGTGTTGAGCTTCCCCCACATCAGTCATGTCATTTATTACGTGGTTCATGCGCAGCAGTTGGTGGTGTTTGGTGTCCTGCACAAGCGGATGGTGCCAGTGAATCACCTGGATGGGCGCGAGGTGATTTAAATGTGGCTGACGATCGGGCCGCATTGAATCGGCACTCGCTATGGAAAATATCGAACGTATTCAGCTGTTATCCAGCACGGAAGTCGAAGAGTTATATGCTCGCCCAGAATTCAATACCCATGAACAAAGCCTGTATTTTTCATTAAGTCCGACAGAACGCGCCGCGCTTGAGCAGTTTCGCAATACCCAGACCCGTATCCACTTCATCCTGCAATTGGGTTATTTCAAGGCCAAGCAGCAGTTTTTTAACTATTCGCTCGATGAGGTCAGTGCCGATGTTGAATATATCGTTGCAACCTATTACAACGGTGCAGATGCGGCACAGTTCACCGGAAACCTCTCTCGTGAATATTCGCGTAAGCAACGCCAGGCGATACTGTCACTTTTCGACTACCGAAGCTGGTCGCCTCAATTTAGAGCTGAAATAGAATCCCACATCGGTCTGTTATTACGCTATTACCCCAAAGGGCACAGTGCTTTCCGGCAGTTGCTCGCGTTTTTCGATCACCAGAATTTAATCATTCCGACCTATCGAACGTTCCAGGACATGTTCAGCCGCGCCTTTGCCGCCGAGGAACAGCGGTTAAATAACGCCATCTCTTCCATACCGTCATCAATCAGTGGCCAGCTTATGACGCTGGTGCGGCGAGATGATGGTATCACGGCGCTCAACATCATTCGCGCGGATCAAAAAGACTTTCAGTATACGGCGGTCAAATCGGAAGTGGACAAAGCCCTGCGGATTGAGGAGTTGTACGAGTTTGCGAACGGTTTTATTCCGTCTCTGGGGTTGTCAAAGAATGCCGTTCGCTACTATGCCGATGTTGCCGAACAGTATGCCGCATCCCGCTTACGTCGGCTGAGCAAACCGCAAAAATGGCTCTATGCTTTGTGCTTTGTTTACCACCGCTACCAACAGATTATGGATAATCTGATCGTTAGTTTTTGCTATCACACCCGCGCCATTATGGACGCCGGCAAGACCTACGCCTCAATGGCTCATATGGAGCACAGCTCCAAGGTGGTGACCGACTTTCCCAAGCTGGCCAAGTTTTTGAAGTGGTTCCCAAATCGAAACCCCAACATGAGTCAGGATGAACTGAATGAAGCAGCCTACAGCATGTTGCCCAAAGAGCAGTTTTCAGCCATGGCAGAGTTTCTGGAAGGCAAATCTTTCGATAAGAAAGCCGCCTTGTGGGAGTACTATGGAAAATCTTCTCGCATATTTGCACTGTATCTTCGCCCGATATTTACAACAGTCAAGCTGGAGTACTACAAGGAAAACAGCTACATCGGCGAATTGATCAATCTACTGAAAGCGCATTATGCCAGCGGGAAAAGTCCATCGGATTTAAAAATTTGTGATGACCTGGGGTTTACCATCCCCAAAAACATGAATCAATATTTGAAGCGGGAACCGAATGACACGCACATCGATCCGTACCTGTTCGAGTTCTTTGTTTACCAGAAAATTTATCATGAGATTGACCGTGGCCGTCTCTATTGCAATGACAGTGTCTCTTACTGTGATATCGATACCGATCTGGTGGACGACGCACTGGTAGACGATGTTGAGAAGATCGCGGCGGAGTTTGGTTATCCCAAGATACCCATCTACTGTGATCAGCGACTTGAGGAGGCGCTTCAGGAGCTGAACAACGCCTGGGAGCGAACGACTCACAATATCCGTGAGAATAATAATCATGGATTCAGTGTTCGAGAAACCAAGACCGGACAACAACACTGGAGTTTGCTCTATGACAGTGTTGAAAAGCTGGATGATGCGTTCTTTAAAAACCTGCCCAAGGTGGACATTGCCAGTATTGTCATGTTCATCGGCGATCGGATTGGAATGTGGAGCGCATTTACCCACATGAAAGATCGCTACACCAAGCGGAAAAAACCGCTGCCTCTGGCGATCAACGCCTGCTTGTTATCAGAGGCGTTTGGGTTCGGTACATTGAAAATGGCTGATATGTCTGACCTGGAAATCAGCCAGTTACGTGCAATGCGGGAGGATTTCGTGCGGGTGGATACGCTATGCGCCGCCAATGAAATTGTCAGTAACCACATTCATTCGCTTCCCATATTTAATCAGTGGAATTTGATGGATGAGAAAGTACTAGCGGATGCGGATGGACAAAAATTTGCGACCACAGACAGTACAATTCAATCCCGTTACTCCAGGAAGCACCTTGGCAAAGGCCGTGGTATCTCACTCTACACGCTGCTCGCCAACTATGTGGCAGTTAATGCGAAAAATAACGGCCTGAACGAGTACGAAGGACATTCGCTGTACGATATGATCTACAACAACAAAACCGATATTGATATCCACATGGTGACCGGTGATAACCATTCATTGAACAAGCTGAATTTTGTCACGCTGGATTCCATCGACGTGGATTATGTCCCCAGCATCAAAAATGTGCGAGACGCTGCTGACGATATCTATACCGCTGAACCGTTAGACTATGACACCGGAATCCTCAAACCCAAGGGCGTGATCAATGTTGATCGTATCCGCTCACAACGTCGAGGTGTCATGCGGGTATTACTTTCACTCATCATGCAGGAGAACACCCAGAGCAATATCATCCGTAAGCTCAACTCACATGCCCGTTATGCCAGGCTCAAAGCCGCGCTGTTTGAATATAATACCATCTTCAAGAGTATCCATGTTCTCAATCTGATTGACGATATGGAGCTCAGGAAAGCAATCCGAAGCGCCCGTAATCGCACAGAGGCCTACCATCAGCTTCAGAGCAATATCCGGAAGACTTATAACGGCATCTTTCAAGGCAAAAGAATCGTCGAAAACCGGGTCAGTGCCCATGCTGCCAGGTTAATCGCCAACTGTATCGTGGCCTACAACAGCATGATCTTGAATGCCGTGTACCAAAGGATGCTGGCCAACGGCGCGCCTCAAGCGGTCATCGATGAATTTATCCGGATTTCACCGATTGCCTGGACACATACGTTATTTACAGGTCAGTATAACTTCAAGAAAAGCAGCGGGAAAATTGATGTAGACGCGATGGCAAGGATATTGGAGGATCATGTGAAACAGCATTTTTGGCGTGACGATGGGCCTCAGAATTGATGATAAATTGGTCGTTTATGCAAACTTGTCAAATTTGTCGGTTCTTCCACAGGACCCCTACAACGAGCATTAGCAGGAAGTCCATTGCTTGACCTCAGGGTCTGGCTGAGTAAAAACACCTAGAACACAACCAGTCCTCCTATTCCGATAATAACAATTATCGGAAATATACTTATATTATGATGCGGCTTGTCGGCCCTTTTACTCGTCAGGTTCGCAACCCCCAAGCCCAAGTCCAAGCCGCCCAGCTCCATCCAGGGTAAGCAGCCAGGACACCAGCTGCCAGCTGTAACAAAACGATTCAGAATACTTAACCAGTGATCATCATGCATCTGACTTCATAACTGATGCGCACAACCTTTTACCAAATGCTACGTATCGCCATCCACAAAATGCCACGCGTAGCCATCCACAAAATGCCACGCGTAGCACCTACAAAATTGGTGCACACATCCATGTTTAAATTCACGTGCAGACCCTCAGGAATCCACAATGCGATCAAGCACGTTGTCGCGATTCTTGTTACCACGATCCTTCATTCCACGATCATCCTTGCCATCTCATCGCATGGCCAAGTTATAAGCTCACGTTGTGCAATCCGTGTTCATTGATCCCTTTTATTGATCAGTCTGTTTCACAAACTATGAACAGAGATTCACTTCAAACAAGGAACCCCCGCAAAACGATGGCATCATAATGTCGACTGTATAAGCTGACCGTTTTAAGAGCCTCGGGCAAATACCCGGTGGCGCAACCCTTCATTCCACCGAAGAAACCTTGAAGCCTCAGCAGTCCATATCTACCACCA
>JBPEXY010000251.1:0-5040 GCA_052031065.1 Immundisolibacteraceae bacterium
GCGTCGATGCTGAATTCCAGTCCGTGGCAGTGCAGGCAGGCGGGGCGAATCATCTTTTCGTTGGGGTTGAGGGTGGCGTTCTGGTTGTGTTCCACCAGAATGCGGGTGGTCCATTCATCCACGTCGTAGCGCACCCGTGGCATGTGACAACTGGCGCAACTGACCCCCTGGCCCGGCTCGATCTCGCCGGCCAGTTCCTGTTGCCAGAGCTGGTGGTGTGGGGAGTTTTCGTAGGCCAGGGTGTGTTCGTCGGCGTGGCAACTCAGGCAGGCGGTTACCGCCGCCTGTTGCACTGAATAATCGTGGGCAGCGTGGCAACTATTGCAGGTGAGTTCCTTATGTCCGGCGCCAGGGTGCATGGGCAAGCGGGCATCGCTGACCTGCATGGGTGGCAGCCCGACCTTCTGACGCATGCCGTGCAAACCGCTTAGAAAACCCTCGGTTTCGCCCTGGTGGCAACTGGCACAGGTTTGATGGTCTACTGCCAGTTGCCAGGCGGTGTCATCTTCGGTTGCTTTATGATCAGTTGTCGTATCCGTGGGCAGGTGACAGCCGCTGCAGTTCACGCCGGAGCGGGCGTGGCCACTGGCGGCCCAGTCGGCTACCGCGGTATCACTCATCATTGCGGGTGGCGCATCGGCGTCGGCGGCGGTCAGGGGCTGCACCGGGAAGCGATCCGCCGGGTAGCTCATCAGCTCATCCAGGATCGCGGCGAACTCTTTTTCCGGCAACGTTGGTTTGGCATCGAGCCACGGTTTGTCGAGATGCTTGATGAGAAAATCGGTGTAGAGCGAGCGGTTGTTGTGAAAGTTGTGGCAGCCGGAGTTGTTGCAGGTATTGAACTCCAGGCCGGCATGGGTGGGCCGTTCCTCGCCGATGTCCTGATGGCAGTGGAAGCAGAAATCCACCGGCTGGGTGAAACCACCTTTATGGGTGATCTCCGGTTTATGTTCCTGATGGCAGGTGATGCACTCCAGCACGTTGATCTGTTCTATCAGGTCCGCATTTCGCGGATCGGTAAATTTGGTCCGCGGATGGGAGTCCATGGGTTTTTTGCGGCTGTCGCCGTGGCACTCCACACACGCCTCCTGCATCACTTCCCCGCCGCCCATCGGGCTCAGGTGGCAGGTGTCGCAGGCCAGCTCCAGCTGGTGGTGGCCATGGGTCATGTCGCCGGGCATAAACACGGTTTTATCCTCGCCGCGCAGCAGCAGATAGGCGAGCAGGGCGGCCAGCGCCAGGGTTGCCGCCACCCAGAGCAGCCAGAACGATCGGGTCTTCATCATCAGAAGTAATAGCTTTTAAGTACATGGAATCCGAGCAGTACAGGAACTGGCCAGAGCAACAGGATGTGGCTCCAGAGTGAAAGCCGACGGTAACGGCGTACCAGCGCCGGCGCCAGGCGGTGTTCCAGCGCAATCACTGAACCGAGCAGTGAACCGCTGAGCAGCAGGCCGACAAAACAGCTCATCAGCAGAGCATTGAGGCCACTGCCGACCCGCAGCCCGGTATGGCTGACCAGCGCGGCAATCGCCACCGCACCAATGAGTACATGTACCAACCGCCAGATATCGAAATGGATAAAGGTGAAGCGGCGCAGCCGTTTACGCAGGCCCACCATCGCCAGCAGCAGGCTGAGCCCCAGCAGGGTGAAACCTGACATCTGCTTGATCCAGCCGTCGCGCCAGAGCTGGTCCCAGCGCCAGGAATCCTGTACCGAGGAGTTATAGGGCACCGCCAGAGGCAGCAGAAACAGCAAAGCCAGCAGTCCCGCCAGCACCGAGGTAGTCACCAGCGGACGCCAGCCGCTCACCGGGTCTGGTGCACCACTACCGGCGAGGTTGACCAGTAGAGGTTTGCAGCTGCCGCAAACCGTTCCTGCGCCGGTGGTTTTGCTCAGTTCCTGCTGGGTCTGGCAGCCACGGGCGAGGGCCTGTTGTAATCCGCCTACGGTGATGCCGGTGCAGTTACACACCGTTGCATCCCGTGGCCAGCTGGCCACCTCTTCAGTATCATCATCGCCCCACAGGGTGCCGGTGCGGCGAAAACGCCAGAGCTGCCAGGGATAGAGCTGGCGCCGACCGATCACCGCCTCGCGCAGACGGGGAATTTCGCCCCATGGCCCAATCGAAACCACACCAACCAGTTTGCCGGCATCGACGGTGAGTTTGCGGTAGGTACCGCTGTCCGGGTCACTATAACGGTGGGCTATCTGGACAAAATCGCGGTCCTGAATATCGCCCATACTAAAGACCGGCAGGCCGACGACCTTGAGGCTGGTGGCCGCGACGGAGCCCTCGTAGCTGGCGAACTTTACCGCCTGCTGCCGGGAATCTGCTGGTGTGCCTGAATCGGTGGGAGCAGAGGCAATATGAGCTGCCGCCACGGATGCCTGGTCGTAACCCGGTGCGACCAGGCCATATATGGTGCCGCGATGCTCCGCGCACTCGCCGATGGCGTAGATATCGGGGTCGGAACTTTGCATCTGGTCGTTAACAATGACGCCGCGACCGGTATTCAGACCGGCTGCTTTTGCCAGGTCGATGTTGGGTACGATGCCAGTGGAGAGCACCACCGTGTCGCAGGGAATGGTCTCGCCCGAGGAGAGCAGGGCGCCTTCCAGCCGGTGCTCGCCGATAAATTCCTGCACTCTCACCTTGCTCATCACTGCCACACCGGATTCCTCCAGCGAGTCAGCAAGTAAAGATGCGGCCAGCGAATCGAGCTGGTTGAACATCACATGGTTGGCGTGTTCGACCACCGTCACTTCGGTGTGGTGTCGGCACATTGCTTTGGCTGCTTCCAGTCCCAGCAGGCCGCCGCCAACTACCAGGGTGTGGCGACTCGAAGCGGTGCGGGCCAGCAGCTGCTGGGCGTCGCTCAGATCGCGAAAACTGAATATCCCGGAGAGCCCGACTCCCGGTATCGGCGGCACAAAAGGGCGCGACCCGGTGGCCAGCACCAGTTTGCTGTAGGGGTAGCGAGAGCCATCGTGGCCGGTGACGACCCTGTGTTCTGGGTCAATTTCCCTGATCGGCGCGTTGAACAGTGCAGTGATGTTGTCGGTCAGCGGGATGGTCTCGGAAGTATCGATATCCGCTTCGCTTATCTCACCCGCCAGCAGTGACGAAAGCTTGACCCGGTTGTAGGGTTTCCACGGTTCACCACCGAATAGCAGAATCAGCCGCCCCGGATGCTGGCGTTCCAGTTCCTGCACCAGACGAATACCCACCGGTCCGGCGCCGACCACGATTACCGGTGCATTCGGGTCTGGTGGTGAATCAGGGGTTACTGGCGCAGCAGGATTGTCAGCCGGCGAGCCGGGTGACCGTGTCCCGGTAGCTTCGGTGATCGTGTTGGCGCTGACAGCAGACATTGAACATCTTCAGGCAAATTGGTTTAGCGGCCAAACAGGATTTGCCGCCGTGACTGCTAACCGTTGAGCAGTATCTGTGCCAAAGATGTCTGTTAAATGTAGCTTTTAGTTAAAATCTATATTTTACAAAAAGTTACCTGGGTTTGTGGCGGTTGGGTAGTGTGGGTCCCTGGCCCGTGATTGGTGCATAAAAAACGTTGCCCCTGCGTTAATGCATCAAGTTGGGTGCCTGTTAATGCCCAAAATATGTGCACAAATGCACAGTCGGGGCGGCTACCTGTCGCTCTTTGTCCAGCTCAATCTGGTTGCTGAAGGGGTGGTCGCCGGGACTATCAGTTCCGGAAAATTGGTGAAGATGCCATCCACTCCGAGCTGACTCAGGCGGGTGATCTCATCGCTATGGTTGGCGGTGTAGGCAAAGACTCTCAGGCCGCTCTGATGGGCGTTATCCACCAGCTGCCGGTCGATAAACTCGGTGGACGGATGAATCGACATGGCTCCGAGCTGTTCAGCGCTGGCGGCATCGTCTAGTGGCAGTCCGTAGATCAGCATACCGATCAGGGTTTGCGGATGGTGGTTCCTGACCCATGCCAACTGCCGGTGGTCGAAGGAGGAGATTAGAAATGCGTCGCGTGACCATCCCTGCTCGATCAGTTGTTCAACCAGTTGGCAAACTGGCGCGGCAGTATCCGGCCCTTTTAGTTCAATGTTCAGGCAGGCCTGCCGGTCAATCAGCTGGCAGGCTGCGGCCAGTGTCGGTATCGGCTCGTCGTTGGGTAGTCGTAACTGCCGCAGGCCGGTTAACGAATAGTCGACCAGCCTGCCACTGCCGTGGGTGAGTCGCTCTACCCGGTGGTCGTGAAACAGCACCAGCTCGCCCTCGACCTGGTAGACATCAACCTCAATGTAGCGAACCCCCAGCTCCAGAGCAGCGCGGATCGAGGCCAGGGAGTTCTCGGTGGCGTGGCCCATCGCGCCGCGATGACCGATGCAGATCGGCTGGGCGTTGTCCACCAGCGACCGGTGCGGATTGTCACGGTTATTCAACGACATTCAGCCGCTGGTTAGTTATCCGGGGCGCCAGCGGTAATCCAGCGCTCAATCAGCTCAATCTCTTTTGCCGGCATGCCGACACTGCTTTCGTTACCAAACGGCATGGGCTGGCCGCTGCCGCCGGCCTCGATATGGCTGCCACGCATTTTGTGAATCAGATAACTCTGCTGCGGGTCGCCCGGCGCTACCCGTGGCATCGAGACCTGGGTTGACGGGGTATCCACCAGATTAAAGTGCGCTTCGCCATTTTCCAGTACCAGTCCGCCCTGCGGCGATTCCAGTAGATGACACTGCACGCAGCGGGCGTCGAACACCGGCTGCAGGTCAAACATCAGACTCGGCGCTGCTTCGCCGGCCAGCGATGAAGCCGATGCGATGGCCATAGTCAGTGCGCTTGCTTTGACTAACCCGGATAATCGAATCATTTCAGCCGCTGGTCCTGTTCAGGGATCGGCTCGATTGTGCCGCCGCGCTGCGGCCGGCAATGCTGCCGAACACCACTGCCGGGCCTATGGTGCCGCCACCACCCCAGTAGGTGGCAGCAGAAGGTGCAGCGATGCAGTTGCCTGCACCATACAGCCCGCCAATCGGTTCGCCATCCATATTGATCA
>JBPEXY010000252.1:0-3886 GCA_052031065.1 Immundisolibacteraceae bacterium
GAGATCACCGGAGACCCCCCGGAAAAGGATGAAGGCGTCGTGGAGTACATCCAGCGGCGCATCAGGGCACTGACCGGAATTGAGATTCCCAACGGCGCCATGAGCCGCCAATCGCTACCCAGCCACCTGCGCCTGCACCTGCAAATCGTTGATGAAGAACAGCAGCCACTGGCCTTAAGCGATGATGTCAGCCAGCTAAAGGAGAACTGGCAACAGCAGGCCAGCACTGCCTTTTCCGGACTGGAACAGAAAATTGAAGAACGCCAGGTCACCGAGTGGGATTTCGGCGACCTGCCAGATGCCGTCGACTCAACCGCTGGCGCAACACAGATACGCGGCTACCCGGCCCTGCAGCTGCGCGGCAACAGCCTCTATCTGACCGTGGTCGACAGCAGCGAAAAAGCAACTCGCGCCCACATTGAAGGGGTCTACTGGCTGCTTGCCCGGCAGTTACGCAAACGGCGCCCGGGTATCCTGCCGACCCGTCACGACTTGCAACCTTTCACACTGATTACCGCACAGGGCAAAGCGCGTAGCGAATCCGGCAACGCCCACCAGCTGGTCAATGATCTGATCCAGCTGATACTCGGCGAGGTTTATGACCTCAATCCCCCACCGCGAACAGAAGCAGCGTTTCAGGCTCTTCTGAAACAGCCCACAGAAGATCTCAAAGAGATAAGCCAGCGCTGGCTAAACCTGCTCGAAGAACTGACAAAAATACGCGGTGAGCTGGCCAGACAGACTGCCAAGCTACCGATCCACCTGCTCGATACCGGACAGCAGATTCAGCGTCAGTTGAGCGATCTCATCTATCCGGGATTTCTCAGCCAGACACCTCGATACTGGTTACCGCACCTGCCACGCTACCTGAAAGCCATGCAGATCAGACTTGAACGTGCTGACCTGGAGCCAAAAAAAGAACGCCAGCAACGCACGGTCATCGCACCTTTACAGCAGCGCTGGAACGACTGTCCGGCCCACCTGCGCGACCACCCCGACTGGGTCGAATACCGCTGGACCCTGGAGGAACTCCGCGTCGCGCTGTTCGCACAGCCGTTGAAAACCCACCGCACGGTTTCGGTAGAAAAGCTAGAGCAACTGGCACGTAAGCTGCCACGGGAATAGCCTGCACAACACCGCGCTTGCTGACCAACACCGTGGCGAGGGAGTTGCACCAACCTGCTCCTGCAGAGTGAGCAGATATTCCTTAGAATGCACTGGAATTTTGATAGCACCGAATGGCATTAATGCCGGTTGTTCAGCACAGCCGCCAATCGCAAAAAAAGGAGCTGACCGATGAAACTGATGTACGCACCGCCTTCGCCCTACGCCCGTAAAGCTCGTGTGACCGTTCTGGAAAAAGGCTTACAGGAGCGCGTCGAATTCGTACTGGTCAACCCAATGGGCGACGATCCCACACTGCTGGCCGCCAACCCCATCTCGAAAATTCCGGCGCTGGAGCTGGACGATGGCTCCAGCCTGATCGACAGCGCACTGATCTGTCGCTATCTCGATAGCCAGAGCGATGCCAACCCGCTCTACGGAGAAGATGATAAAAAACTGGAGATCCAGCGGGTCACCTATCTCGCCAACTCGATCCTGGATGCGGCGGTGGCAGCACGGATGGAGCAGTTCCGGCCGGAAGAGATTCGCTGGCAGCCATGGGTAGACCGACAACTGGCCGCTATCAATCGGGGGTTAGTGGAGCTGGAAAAGGCGGTAGCCGACTTCGGGAATCAGCCGACCATCGCCCAGATTACCACTGCAGTAATGCTTGAGTATCTCGACTTTCGCCTGCCTGATCTCGACTGGCGCAGCGGCAACCCGGCTCTGGCCGCCTGGCTCCCCGGTTTTTCAGCACGCGACTCGATGCAGCAAACACAACCCCCGGCCAGCTAACATTGAGCTGACAGCACACCGCAAAACGCTCTTCCCGGGCGACCCTATTTTCCCTTTGTCTACAGCAGAGTTTGCCACCCTATGTTCCCAACCCAGGCTAAATCTCCACCCCGCAAACGTAAACGTTCCAACCGCGACACCCTGCTGTTTGAGCTCTACGCCACGATGCTGCGCATCCGTCGCGTCGAAGAGCGACTGTCGAAACTCTTTGCCGATGGGGCAATTCCCGGCTTTATCCACCTCAGCATCGGTCAGGAATCAGTACCTGCCGGGATCACCCGCCATTTAACTGGCGAAGACACGGTGGCGATCACCCACCGCGGGCATGGGCAGGCGCTGGCCAAGGGCATCAACCTCAACGACTTTTTTGCAGAGATGATGGGCAGAGCCACCGGCATCTGCCAGGGGCGTGCCGGATCAATGCATATCGCCGATGCCTCTATTGGCATGCTCGGCGCCAACGGCATTGTCGCCGGCGGTATCCCCATCGCTGTAGGCAGCGCTCTGGCCCATCAGCTCGATGATCGGGGCAATATCGCCGTCCCCTATTTTGGTGATGGCGCCATCGCCGAAGGGGTGTTTCACGAGTCCCTCAACATCGCCTCGCTCTGGAATCTGCCCTGCCTGTTTGTTTGTGAGAATAACGGCTGGGGCGAATTCTCACGCACCGATGATCAGTTTGCCGGCAACCTGGAAAAGCTCGCCGCCACCTACAACATGGAGTACCACTTTGTTGACGCCATCGATGTGATGGCAGTGCATGACCTGGGCAAAAAAGTCATCACCAAATTGCGCAAGAACAGCCGTCCGGTGCTGATGGAATGCAAGGTCACCCGCTTTCACGGCCATTATGAAGGCGACCCACAGAAATATCGCGACCCGGCCGAACTGGAAAAACTCGAACAGTCAGACCCCCTCGACCATGCGCAGAAGGCCTTGCTGGATAGCGGGTTTGGCTCTGCTGAACTGACCAGACTCAATCAGCAGCTGCTGGAGGAGATCGATGCGGCAGTCGAACAGGCCCTTGCCGCACCGCAACCAGACTACCCAAGTGCCGCTGCGGGGGTCTACGCATGAGCCAGGATAGAAGCATGAGTAACAACAGCCTGCGCTTTGGTCAGGCGCTGAACCGGGCGCTCGGCGACGCCATGCGTACCGACGAGTCAGTCATTCTGTTTGGCGAAGATGTCGCCCTCGCCGGCGGTCCATTCGGGGTGACCCGCAACCTGCTCGCCGAATTTGGCGAACGACGGGTTCGCGATTACCCGATTGCCGAAGCTTCGATGGTCAATCTGGCCATCGGCGCTGCGCTGGGCGGCTACCGACCGGTGGTGGAAATCATGTTCATGGATTTCTGCACCCTGGCCATGGATGCACTGGTCAACCAGGCTGCCAAGGCTCATTTCATGTTCGGCGGGCAGAGCCCGGTACCGCTGGTGGTGCGCACACCCCACGGTGGCGGCCTGAATGCCGGGCCGCAACATTCCCAGTGCCTTGAGGCGTGGTTCACCCACATTCCCGGCCTGATTGTGCTCTGTCCCAGTAACGCGGCAGACGCCTACGGTCTGCTGCGGGCAGCCATCGATAACCCCAATCCGGTACTGTTTATCGAAAACAAGCGACTCTATGCAGCGAAAGGAGACGTCCCCGAACCACCGCAGCCGGTTGAAATCGGTAAAGCACGCCTGGTCAGACCGGGAAGCGACCTGACCCTGGTCACCTACGGCGCTACTGTCGGCATGGCCGAAAAAGCGGCGTTAACACAGGCACAACAGGGAATCGAAATTGAGATCATTGATCTACGCAGCCTGCAGCCGTGGGATGAACAGACAGTACTCGAATCCCTGAGCCGCACCCATCGCCTGCTGATACTGCACGAGGCTACAGAAGCCTTTGGCGTCGGCGCTGAGATCGCAGCCCGCATGGCTGACATCGGCTTTGATGAGCTGGACGCCCCGATCATCCGTCTCGGTGCACCTTTTGTACC
>JBPEXY010000253.1:0-17045 GCA_052031065.1 Immundisolibacteraceae bacterium
AACCCGTTTGACCACGGCAGTCAGAACTACACCACCATCATGAAAACCCACGGCCTGCTGCAGGCGATGGAGAAACACGGTTTTGATGCCGCCTTTGGTGGTGCCCGGCGCGACGAAGAGAAATCCCGTGCCAAAGAGCGCATCTATTCGTTCCGCGATGCCAATGGCGGCTGGGACCCGAAGAATCAGCGACCGGAACTGTGGAATCTGTATAACGGCCGTCATAACAAGGGTGAATCGATCCGCGTATTCCCGATCTCCAACTGGACCGAACTGGATGTCTGGCTCTACATCTACCTGGAGAAAATACCGATCGTACCGCTCTATTTCGCTGCCGAACGGCCGGTAGTGACTCGTGGCAACGACCTGATCATGGTCGATGACGAGCGTATGCGGCTTAACCCGGGCGAAGAGCCGGAAATGAAAATGGTGCGCTTTCGCACCCTCGGCTGTTATCCACTGACCGGCGCTTTCGAGTCGACAGCCGGAACTGTTGAGGAGATTGTCGAGGAGACGATGCTGGCAACCACCAGCGAACGGGCATCACGGGTCATTGACCATGACGGCGAAGCCTCAATGGAAGAGAAGAAAAAAGAGGGGTATTTCTGATGGCCGGCGAAGTACAAAGCGGACAGCAGACGGTTGAGGAATTTCTTGCCGAACACAACCGCAAGGATCTACTGCGGTTTCTCACCTGCGGCAGTGTTGATGACGGAAAATCAACCCTGATCGGCCGCCTGCTCCACGACAGCAAGCTGGTTTACGAAGATACCCTGGCCGCCCTGCAAAGAGACTCTGAACGCCATGGGA
The DNA here is from genome assembly GCA_052031065.1 of Immundisolibacteraceae bacterium. Taxonomy (GTDB): domain Bacteria; phylum Pseudomonadota; class Gammaproteobacteria; order Immundisolibacterales; family Immundisolibacteraceae; genus JBPEXY01. The sequence continues at coordinate 811 of JBPEXY010000253.1, forward strand.
CAACCGGCAAGGGAGAGATCGATTATGCGCTGCTGGTCGATGGCCTGAAAGCCGAACGCGAACAGGGCATCACCATTGATGTCGCCTATCGCTACTTCTCCACCCCGCAGCGCAAGTTCATCATCGCCGACACCCCGGGTCATGAACAGTACACCCGCAACATGGCCACCGGCGCCTCGACCTGCGACCTGGCGGTGGTACTGGTTGACGCCCGCCACGGCGTAATCAGCCAGACCAAGCGACACAGTTTTATCGCCTCGTTACTGGGGATCCGTCATATCGTCGTGGCCATCAATAAAATGGACCTGGTCGATTACGATGAGGGAACCTACAACCGGATCCGTGACGACTACCTCGATTTTTCTGCCCGCCTTGGTTTTAGCGACCTGCATTTTCTGCCAATTTCGGCGCTGAAAGGCGATAACGTGGTCGAGAGAAGTGAAGCCATGACGTGGTACCAGGGGCCGCCGCTACTCAACCACCTTGAAACCGTGCAGACCGGTGGAGACCGGAACCTGGTCGATTTCCGTATGCCGGTGCAGTATGTCAACCGGCCCAACCTCGACTTTCGCGGCTATGCAGGGACCATCGCCTCCGGTGTGGTCAGGCCCGGCGATGAAGTACTGGTACTGCCATCCAGAAAGACCAGTCGGGTAAAAGCCATCGTCACCGCAGAAGGAGACCTACCGCAGGCTTTCGCGCCACAGGCGGTCACCATCACCCTGGAAGATGAGATCGATGCCAGCCGCGGCGACATGCTGGTGCACCTGAATAATCTGCCCCATATCGGCCATCGTCTTGAAGCGATGCTGGTATGGATGAGCGAGGAGCCACTGGAGCCCGGACGTCAATACCAGATCAAGCAGGGTGCACAATTGGTCAATGGTGTGGTCTCGAAAATTCGCTACCAGATGGACATCAATACCCTGCGACAAAAAGGCAACGAACCGTTACAGCTCAACGAAATCGGCCGCGTGGAAATCAACGCAAGCAGGCCACTGAGCTTCGATGCCTATGATCAGAACCGGGCAACCGGCTGCTTTGTGATTATCGATCGGCTCAGTAACGCCACCGTCGGCGCAGGGATGATCATCGACCGGGTATCCGGTGACGACGACGCAGACACGGCAGCGACAAACGATTCACTGAGCCGACGGGAATCTCTGGTCAGCCGTAGCGACCGAGCAGAAAAACTGGGCCACCGGGCAGCGACTATCTGGTTTAGCGGATTACCAAAGAGCGGCAAAGCACGACTCGCTCTGTCACTGGAAAAGGCTCTGTTCGACCTTGGCGTGCAGGCCAAATCGATTATCGGTAGCGACCTGCGTCGTGATCTGAGCCATGATCTTAGCTTTAGTGGTGACGACCGTAGCGAGAATATCCGCCGCGCTGCCGCCACCTGTAGGCTGTTAAACGATACAGGTGTCATTGCTCTGGTGGCGCTCAACGCACCAACCGTTGGCGACCGCGAACTGGCCAGACAGATCGTGGGCGATGAACATTTCCACGAAGTGCATGTCGCAACGGAGCTCGAAGAGTGCGAGGCGAACGACGATAGTGGCATCTACCAACGGGCCAGAGCAGGAGAGATTGAAAATCTGCCCGGTATTAATGGTCCTTATGATCCGCCAGCTGAGTCGGTATTCAGTCTGGTCCCGACATCACAACCAACCGAAGAGCTGGTTGGTGCGCTGCTGTCCCAACTCAACCAGTGGCGGGTAACCGGTTAGCGAAACCGCTGCAGCCTCCCTGTGGTCAAGGTAATCCCCGTGGTTTAGGCAGCATAGATTTCGATCAGCACACGCCACCAGCTGCGCAATTGGCATCTTAGTGCCCGGCTCCATCCCGGGCTGCTAGTAACGACCAGCGCCGTCCTAGAAAAGCTCAATCTCGCCATCACTCATATCCTGCTGGGATACCACCCTGTGGCTTGACACAGGCCGTTCCAGCTTCGCACGCAACTCCCTGAGCTGTTCTGCCAGAGGCGTGCCGGTGTTTCGATCCCCCGATAAGTCACCGGTCAGATTAGATACCCAGCCGCGAATATCAGCCGTCTCGCGCTCAACCTGTTCTAACAGCTGACGAACGATATCCTCGAATTGCAGGGAGACCACGGCCTGGCTGATATGTTCACTCACTTGTTCAGCGATCTGCTGCGCGTCACCAATCTGCTGCTCGATCCTCTGATTAAACTCCGTCATGCTGTCCCACATCGCCTCAACTCTGCGTTTAGCCTGGATCACCTCATTCATATCCCGACTGGCGACAGCTTCAACCATTTTGAAGGCATTATCCATTGAATCAGCGGTCTCCCTCACTACCGCCCTTATCTCACTGCTAAAACCGTCTGTACGCAGGGAAAGTGAACGGACCTCCTCCGCCACCACGGCAAATCCGCGGCCCGCCTCCCCCGCTCTTGCTGCCTCAATCGCTGCATTGAGGGCAAGTAAATTGGTCTGCGAAGTGATATCGGAGATCTCGTCGACCAGTTTGACCACGCCGGTCACCTGATTACGCATCTGACTAATATCGTTGACCAGACCAACGCTATCCTTACTAATAGAGATGATCGTCTGTACAAACATCTGCATGATCTTGTCGGTTTGCGCAGCAAAGCTGGCGATAGATGCATCAAACTCGTCAGCAGCGTTTTCAGGAAGGCCCGCTATATCGGATGGCTCAACTCCGCAGGAGACACCGGCCTTATCGACGGCGCTTGACCCTGCTGCCCTCTGGTTTCGATCACTCTCCGACGGTACCGGTACTCCAACACCTGAAGCAGCCCATGGCTGAGAATCGCCCTCCAGATCTGCATCGCCCATTCCGGCAGAATCAACATTTGCCTGCCCTACAGACCCTGCCAGGCCATGTATTTCAGACAGGACATTGCTGACCAATTGCCTTTGGTGCTGGGTCATCGCCTCCAGGCCGGCAAAACTGTTGGCAATGCCACTGATGCCTTCATCAGCCAACCGTCGTGCCCGTTCAACATGGCTCTCTATCTCCTCAAGCTGCCCAGTGACGATGGGAGAAACATCAGCCGCTAACGCTATCAGGTCATCACTAACCTCAGTTCCGACGACGGCAGCCAGGTCTCCTTTTTTCATCCCGGGATTTTCTGCCGCAACACTCCGGTCAAGCAGTCTGCACAGCAGAGCACAACAGAGACCAGCAGCCATTCCAGCGACCGAGCCAGAACCGAGGGTCAGAAAGAGCAGAATTGCCACTGCAATGACCATCAGCAGTGGTATCGCACCGTAATAGGTGGGAATTTTCAGGCGGGTGAACATGGTCTCTGAATTCTGCTCGTTCTCTAAAGTTTCGGCTGCGTTGTCTCGTTTACCTATGACGTTACCGCACGCACCCTATTTGGTTTGGCGTTATAAAGTTATTACGGCTGTTAGACAGATATCTTTAACTAAAAGAACGGTCAGTTATCCATTTGGCAAAACGAGACAGAGGGATCACCTGCTGCGCCGCCCCCAATTCAACCGCCGCCCTTGGCATTCCGTAGACCACACAACTTTTTTCATCCTGCGCGGCGGTGAAGGCACCGGTTTCACGCAGCTCTAACAAACCCTGAGCGCCATCGTTGCCCATGCCGGTAAGTATTCCCGCCACCGCTTTTCTACCCACCTGTTCCACCACCGAACTGAACAGCACATCAACAGACGGCCGATGGCGATTCACGGGTGCAGTATCGACCAGCTTACAGCTGAGCTGCCCTGCCCTGCCCACTACCCGCAGATGGCGGTCTCCCGGAGCGATATAGGCGTTACCAGTTTCGATGGGCTGACCATCTTCAGCTTCCTGAACGGTAATGACACAATTGCCGTTCATGCGCTCGGCAAAAGAACGGGTGAATCCGGCCGGCATGTGCTGGGTGATTACGATTCCTGGCAGCCCAGCAGGGAGAGCAGAGAGCAGTTGACGTAGCGCCTCGGTACCACCCGTTGATGAACCGAGTGCTATGAGCTTTGCGGTCGGTGTTCCGCCAGCGGCAGACACTTGATTCACCGGAGCCACTTTCGGCGGTAGCTCGGTTGCGCTTAACGCGGCACTAACATTAGATACTGCGGCGGTTCGGATTTTCTCTAATAACTCATCGGCATAACCGGTCAGCGAGTTTTTCAGGTCACTCTTCGGTTTGGCCAGGTAATCCACTGCACCCAGCTCAAGCGCCCGCAGAGTGACGTCGGCTCCCTTTGCAGTGAGCGTGGAGACCATTACCACCGGCATCGGTCGCAGGCGCATCAGATTGCCAAGGAACTTGATGCCATCCATTTCCGGCATCTCGACGTCCAGAGTCAACACATCCGGATGCAGCTGTTTGATCTTGTCCCTGGCGATCAGCGGGTTGGCGGCGACACCCACCACTTCAATATCTTTCGCATTATCAAGGATCTCGCGCAGAACCTCCCTGACCAGGGCCGAATCATCGACTATGAGTACCCGTATCACCTTCGTTCCTTCATTGTTGAACCGCAATAATCTTCAATCGATCCACAGCTGAATCAAGCCGCTCAGAACAGCTCCACGTCACCGGCTTCCGGTTTCGTGGTCAGCTGTTGGCGGTAGGCGCTTTCACGTTCCACCAGAGTGTCGTTGTGGGACGTTTTGAGTAGCTTGACCTTCACTTTTCCAGTGCGTGGGTTGTAGTAAACCTTGCGCGGAAAACCACCGCCAACATCCTCACCGGAAATCGCCATCCCTTCGACGCTGAGGTAATCACGAACAAAACTGATATTGCGCGCACCCACATCGGTCATGCCATCGATCACCTGACCGCCGCCGACAATCTTTACCTCGAGGAATTCCCGCCTTCCGCCATGTTTGATCAAACCATTAATCAGGTGCTCCATGGCGACATTGCCATACCGTGTCGCCGCAGAGAGGTCGCTTGCAGAGATGGAGGTTGTCGCCTGTGCCCCATCGGGCAGCATGAAATGGTTCATCCCGCCGATGCCAAACAGCGGATCACGAACGCAGGCAGAGACACAGGAACCGAGCACCGTGACCACCACTTCATCTGCGGTGGTAACGTAATACTCGCCAGGCAGAATCTTTGCTGCGATAGTGGCATGGTGGCGATCCCAGTAACGGTTGATATGGTCGAAGCCGGGCAACGCTGGTGACAGCTCCCGGGTGCCCAGGTTGCGCTGACGTAATTTTTCCACTGCACTGCCCATGGGCATCATCCCAGTTTTCGGTACACAGTGTTACCGAGGGACTCAAACCGGTCACAAACCTTGAACAGCGTCTCCGAATGGCCAATAAAAAGGTAACCTCCGGGAGTCAGGATGTCTGCAAAGCGGTTAAATAGTTCGCGCTGCGTCGGCTTATCGAAATAGATCACCACGTTACGGCAGAAGATCACATCAAATGGCCCACGCATTGGCCATTGATGCAGCAGGTTAAGAGGTTTGAAGGTGATCATGGAGCGCAGTGCCGGCGCCATGTCGACATGTCCGCTACCATCTTCCTGCATCCAGCGGGACAGCCGCTGCCTGCCAATACCCTCTACCCGGTGCTGTTCATAACGCCCAGCACTGGCATGCGCTACAACCCGAGTGTCCAGGTCTGTCGCCAGCAATTTGACATCGCCCCATTGCTGCGGGATCGTTTCGGCCATCACCATCGCCAGCGAATAAGGCTCTTCACCGGTTGAACAGCCAGCCGACCAGACACGTAGGCGTCGATCCAGCTCATGCCACGCCATCACCTCGCTGAGCACCTGCTGCTGAAGCCGGTCGAAATGGTGCTGTTCGCGGAAAAAAGAGGTCAGATTAGTCGTAATCGCATTGGTCAGTTCCGGTAACTCATTGCTCTGCGGAGCTTCAAGCAGTGAACGATATTCGCGGAAGGTAGAGAGTTTAAGGGCCCGCAGCCGCCGGGAGATACGGCCGTAGACCATATTGTATTTCCCTTCGGTCAGGTTGATGCCGGTGGTCTCCTTGACCAGTAACCTCAGGTGGTTGAAATCGGCATGGGAGAATTCAAACTCCCGCCGTTCTGACGCAACAATTCCCATCGTCCGCCCTCAGGGGTTTTGGTAGTAATCAGAAGTTCGCATGGGTAAGGACTACCCATGCGAACTGATAGCAGACTAGAACTCACTCCATTCATCATCGTCCGCATAATCAACCTGAGGCGCCGGTGAGGGGCTACGAGGGCTGGCTGAGACCGTTGAGCGGGCCACCCGTTTAGCGGCTTGAGGAGCCCTGGCATGGGTGGGCGCTGATACGACAGAGGGTGCTGCAGCACCTGGCAGGGTGAAATACTCCATCATTGAACTCATCTCGGCCGCCTGCTGTTCCATCGATTCGCTTGCGGCGGCCGACTCTTCAACCAGCGCTGCATTCTGCTGGGTCATCTGATCCATCTGCCCGACAGCCTGATTGATCTGTTCGATTCCAAGCGCCTGCTCGTTACTGGCTGCGGCTATTTCGGCAATGATATCGACCACCTCCTTCACAGAGCCAACGATCTCTTCCAGGGTTTTACCCGACTCGTTGACCAGTTCTGAACCTTCCTGAACCTTTTCGCCACTCTCCTGGATCAAACTCTTGATCTCTTTCGCCGCTGTAGCACTGCGTTGAGCAAGATTGCGCACTTCAGTGGCGACCACCGCAAAACCGCGCCCCTGCTCGCCGGCGCGGGCAGCCTCAACGGCGGCATTCAACGCTAACAAGTTGGTCTGAAAGGCAATTTCATCAATCACACCAATAATATCAGCGACTTTCTTGCTGGAGCTGCTGACCTCCTGCATGGCAATGATCGCGGTAGAGACAACATCGCCACCTTTTTCCGCCTGTTCCCGCGCTCCTATCGCCGCCTGATTAGCCTGACGGGCGTTTTCAGCATTCTGTTTAACCGTACTGGTGATCTCCTCAAGACTGGCTGCAGTCTCCTCCAGTGAAGAAGCCTGATCCTCAGTCCGTTTACTCAGATCGCTGTTGCCCTGAGCAATTTCCGAGGCAGCGGTGTTGATTGACGCTGCAGACTCATTGATACGGCCAACCATATCAGTCAGATTGGCGATGGAACCGTTAAGGGAATCGCGCAGTTCGGCGAACTCGCCGTCATACTCACCGTCCATCTGTTCACACAGGTCACCTTCGGCCAGCGCCGCGATCACCTGTTTTGCCCCACGTACCGGCTGTACAACCGCATCAAGCAGGTGATTAATCCCCTCACCGAGGTTCTTCATAAAACCACTATAAGCGGCATGATCAACCCGCTGCGAGAGGTCACCCTTACTGGCCGCCGCAATCAGGCCTTCGATCTGCCGCTCGCCATCTTTCTGCTGGGTGATATCAGACCACTCAAGCGTCGCGCCGATGTACTCGCCGTGGGCATCGGTGATCGCGCTGACCACCAGACTGAACTCCAGGGGCCCTACCTTAATATTGGCTTTGTGCGGTAGGTTGGTGGAATCACTCAGAAGCTGCCGTTGGTGATGGGGGTTTTTGTGGAACATGTCGATGTTACTGCCGACCAGCTCATTTGGATTCAGGCCCGGGTAGACCTGTCGCAACTCTCCCAGATTGCTATTCAGCAGTTCGACCGACGCCGGGTTGGCATAGGTGACGTTGAAATCACGGTCGACCATCATGATCGCGGTGGTAATCCCCTGAACGGCGGACATTAACCGGGAAACCTCCAGCTCGCTCGCTTTGGCGGCGGTAACATCGGACCATTCCAGCGCGTTACCGAGGTAATTACCGCTTGAGTCAACAATGGCGGTCACATTAAGCTCGAAACTAAGATGACCAATATGAATCGTTGTCTGAAACGGTAGATTTCCCGGATTACTCAACATCTGACGCTGATGCGCCGGGTTTTTGTGGAAGGCATCGATACAGAACCCCTGCAGGTTGCTGAAATCCTGGCCCGGAAATTCAGTCTGAAACACTGCCAGATTATTCTGAATCAATGACCGCGTCGCCTCGTTGAAATAGGTGATCTCAAAGTCACGGTTAATATGCATCATCGCGGTCGCTGAACCATCAACCGCTGCCTGCAGGCGTACCTGCTCCGCGTTGTCCTGTTGAGCCTCAGCGGCGGCCATTGGATTGTTCATTGCATTCTCCTTACTGGGATAGGCATTAAGCATGGTCTCAGCGACCAGATTCAGGGTCTGTTGCCAGGCGTTGGCGATCTCTTCGGTCCAGGCGACTCCGGCAAACTCTGCGAGTACGGTTAACAGGGTGTCGGCGACTGCCTGATAATGTTCGGCTAGCGCACCATAGCCATAATGCCGCTGTCCAAGAGCGGTCAACAGCTCCTCAAGAGCGGCCGGGTCGGCGCGATGGGCCACCAACAACTCTATTGCCTGCCACAGTTTTTCCGCCTGGGCACCTGTGGCAACCCCGTCGAACAATGGCCTGACAGCTGGGTAGCGCTCGAACAGTAGTTGATAAAAGCGCGCAGTAATCCTGGCACCCTGCTCCTTAATCAGTTCAAAGCTATCTCCGATCGGATCGGCCACCAGTTCTTTTACCATCGCCGCCTCCGGATCAATCTTGCCCTGATCGTAACTGTGGTCATTAGCTTTCATCAGCACTGCCTCCGATATTCAGCTCTTCAGCTGCGATCACCGCGTCTACATCAAGAACAATAACCATCTGTTCCTCGACTGTAGCCAGACCTCTGAGAAACCGAGTGTTAGCGTCAGTACCAAAATCAGGCGGCCCCTGCAGTTCGCCAGGACCGATATTGAAAACATCGGCCACACCATCGACGATCAGGCCCATGATCCGCTCACGGTCATCAACATAGATTTTCAACACCACCACCACGGTTGTTGGCCCGTATTCAAGTTCCGGTAATCCGAAACGGATGCGAAGGTCCACCACCGGCACGATGGTGCCGCGAAGATTCATCACGCCGCGAATGTAATCCGGCGTATTGGGGATTGGCGTTGCCGGTTCCCAGCCCTTGATCTCCTGAATACGCAGAATCTCTACCGCGTAGGTCTCATCAGCCAGCGTGAAAGTCAGGTACTGACCGGTATGATCATCTTCCAGCTCCTGCACCAAAGCCGTGTTGCCGCTCATTACTGTGTCGCCCTGCATCAATCGTCTCCTGTTTACGCCGCGATCCCGGACTGCTCCAGTTCCGACTCTACTGGCGGCGAGTCAGTAACTTTCCTGCTGGTCACCGCTCTGTCTGGCGTTAATGTGATCAGTCCGGCTACATCAAGAATCAGGGCGACGGTTCCATCACCCAATATGGTCGCGCCGGAAACACCGGGGACACGACGAAAGTTGGTTTCCAGGCTCTTGATCACCACCTGCTGCTGGCCGAGCAGGTCGTCGACAAACAGCCCGACTCTTCTGCCGTGTGCCTCAACCACAACCACGATCCCCTCTTCAACGGGCCTGCTATTACCTGCCAGCGCAAACAGGTCGTGTAAGCGAACCAGCGGCAGATATTCTCCGCGCAATTTAAAGACAGTCTGCCCCGTTGCCACCTGTCGAACCTGGTCTGCAGCGACCTGAATCGATTCAACGACGGCAACCAGAGGAGTAATAAAAACTTCACCCCCGGCAACCACCGACTGTCCGTCGACAATCGCCAGAGTCAACGGCAGGCGAACGGTCATGGTGGTGCCCTCGCCTAACTCGGATTGCACCTCCAGCGAACCACCCAGCTCGGTGATATTGCGCTGTACCACGTCCATGCCAACACCACGCCCGGACAGATCACTAACCTGGTCGGCGGTGGAAAACCCGGGCTGCAGAATCAGTTCGTAAACTTTCTCATCAGCTAGTTTTTCACCTTCCTGAATCAGGCCCTGATCGACCGCTTTGGCGAGAATCTTCTGCCTGTCTAAACCGGCACCATCGTCGCTGATCTCGATCACGATGTTGCCGCCCTGCTGGTGTGCAGAAAGGGAGAGAGTGCCGGTGGCTGACTTACCGGCCTGTTCGCGCACGTCAGGCGTTTCGATACCGTGATCGAGGGCATTGCGGACCAGGTGAACCAGTGGATCACCAATCTTCTCCATCACTGTTTTGTCGAGCTCGGTATGCTCACCGTTGGTAACAAGATTAATCTTCTTGCCGAGTTTGCCGCAGAGATCATGAACCAGCCGCGGAAACCGGTTGAAGACGAAACTGATTGGCATCATGCGGATACGCATGACGTTCTCCTGCAGCTCGCGGGTATTCCGCTCTAGCTGCGACAATCCCTCGGAAAATTTCTCCGCGTGGGCCAGGTCCAGCTCGTCGGCTAACTGCCCGAGCATCGACTGGGTAATCACCAATTCGCCCACCATATTGATCAGCGCGTCGACCTTATCCGTCGCAACTCTGATCGAACCACTATTTTCAGACGCCAGAACCTTGCCGCGTTTCTGTTCGGTCTGCGGCTCTACAGAACAGCTTTTTTCGCCGGCCTGCTCGTTAGTTGTTAGCGGTCCGGGTGCAGGCGCAGATTCAACAGCTAGCGACTCAACATAATCAGTGCACTGATCGGGAGACCCGGTAATTTCTTCAGCGACAGGAGACTGTTCATTGTTGGTGGCTTCTACGACTTCCTGAACAGCAGCTTGATCCTCTGCGGTGGTCGTTTTCTCCTGACCGCCTTCCAAAGGCTCTATTGAGAGATCACAACTCTCAGTCACCCAATCAAACACATCATCCAGATCGGCTCGGTCGATATCGCCCTGCAGGCGAATATGCCAACCCAGATAACAGTCCTCCGGTTCCAGGAATCCAAACTCCGGTAACCCGGACCGGGTCAGCTCAGCAGTAATGTCACCGAGTGCGCTCAATTCGCGGAGAATCCGTACTGGATCGTTACCTGTTCTGAGCATATCGGCATGGGGTAGAAAATCGATCTGCCAGCCACTTTCTATGCGTGGCTCATTACTCTCTGTTGGCTCCTCCTCTACCTGAACTCTTTCTGGTGTGGGGCCAGTTGCCTGTTCTCCCTGCGGCAGCTCTTCGACGACTGTTGCAGAATGACAGAGACCCGCAAGCGCCTGCTGAACCTGCACCACGCGCTGCGGATCAATCTCGGTCCTCTCGGCGGCGGCGGCGAAGAGGTCACGCATCACATCCACCGCCTGCAGCAGGGTATCGACACGCGGCTGTGACACCGGAACCTTTCCCTCACGCATCAGATCCAGCAGGGTTTCCGCCTCGTGGGTAAAGTCGCTGATAGCGGAAAACCCAAAAGTGCCAGCGCCACCCTTAATGGAATGTGCAGCACGGAATATATGGTGTAGCTGCTCCAGGTCGGGCTGTTCTACGCTAAGGTTAAGTAGCCCGCTTTCCATAACATCCAGCCCCTCTGAGCTCTCTTCAAAAAAGAGTTCGGAAAACTGGTTAAGATCAATGGCCATGGGATTACACCAGTACCCGATCAATAGTTTTGAGAAGCTGTTCTGGATTGAACGGCTTGACAATCCACCCGGTTGCTCCCACAGCCTTACCCTCCTGTTTGCGGCTGGCATCAGCCTCAGTGGTAAGCATCAAAATCGGCGTGAAGCGATAATCGGGCAGCTTGCGCAGCTGCCTGATCAAGGTCAGACCATCCATTTTCGGCATGTTCAGGTCGGTGAGCACCAGATCAACAGCACCCCTTTGCGCCATCGTCAGAGCTTCCTGACCATCCACCGCCTGAATGATTTCGTGCCCCTTGCTTTTCAGGGTAAAGCTCACCATCTGCCGCATTGATGCTGAATCGTCAGCTGCCAGAATTTTTGCCACACTCGATCTCCTTAATACTCAAAGGCGGTCAGTTCGCTCCGCCACTGGACCACGACAGAAGAAATTTCCCATCTCACCCTTTACTAGCCCACCAGTCCCAGCGGGCCACTCAACCCGGTGAGCTCTGCGGCCTCTTCCAACACTGAGCTGATTCCACTCCAGGCGACGTCAAGCCCGGGTATTCCCTGGAGTGCAAGAATGATCTGCAGGGCCGCCGCATCCACCCTCTCGACAGCAGAGCCATCAATTTCGACCTGCTCATTGATACCAACCAGGTCGCTAAGCGACTGGTACAACTCACCAACCGAAGTAATAGTGAAATCTTCTGGAAGTTTGACTAACACACGCGACTCCGATTGCACTGGATGAAATGATTCAACCAAGCTAACGGTCGAAAACAGGTGTCCTTTAGAGGAAATTGCCAGGCACCAATAAAAACGAAGACTTGCGCCCTGATAACCTGGCGTCACAGTGTCGTCAGGGAAAGAGCCTCAGTACTGAAGTGGGATTGCTGTTGATTGGGGCAACAAAAAAGGCCGCGAGGGCTAATGCCCTGGCGGCCTTTTTTTTACTCAGTGCCTCTACCTGCAAAAGCGGGCAGACTCCCTGTTATTGATTTAGCAGTTGACCAACCAGAAACCCATTACCTGCCACCGCCACTTAAAAAACCTGATTCCACCCATATACCTGATCAATGGTAAAAAAACCATGGCGAGCCAAAGGGTCAGCATCGTGCAGCTCACGCGCTTGCACTTCAGTATCTGCTGCAAAGATATTAATGGCGTACTGAAACCCAGCACAGGGACCACCACTGACCAACGCACCACTAGCCCTTAACCGGGTAAGGTGGCGCAGATGATCCACGAGCACCCGGGCAAGCTCACCGCCCACTCCCATCGCTGTCAGTTCCCCGAGATCAAGAACCTTATCTGCTTTAGTGGCCTAGTCAATAGCCTCGAAAGCCGCAGCCGGAAGCTCCCGCTGCAGGGTCGCTGTTTTCTGCGGATCAAACCGCGAAATGATGACGTACTGCATGGCTATCTCCCCCAGTTAACATTGCGGGACCAACAACGCCCCGCCACTGGCGGATCAATCAACTTAGCTTAGGCCCCTGGCATCGCGCTCCTCGAACACCTCTTTCGCCGCATGCAGTCCGTTGATGGCAATCGGAAAACCCACATAGACAATCTGCTGACTGATAATCTCAATCACCTCGTCACGGGTCAGTCCGGCGTCCAGACCACAATTGATGTGCAGCTTCAATTCAATCGGCGCCTGGATCGCGGTGAGCACAGCGATATTGAGCATCTCACGGGTCTTTGTATCCAGACCAGGCCTGGAAAGCACATCACCTAAAACAAACTCCATGGCGTACTTGCTGACGTCTGGCGCGATCTGATTCAGCCAGCCGACCATTTCACCGCCAGCACCCCCGGTTTCGGAGCCACCGGAAAGCTCTTTCAGTTTTTCTATTCCACGCGCGTAACGCTCTTTGTTGGTCAGGTTCTCTTCGGTCATGATCTCCTCCTCTCCTGATGTAGCCTGATGCAGTGGCGGTAACAACTGACTCAATCAGCCAGTGAACCGACCACAATACGGGCGGTTTTCCGGTCCGGGAACATCATCTCCAGCCAGTTCTCGCTCAGCGGTGTGATCACCTCGATAAAGGTGCCAGGCATTTTTTTGCCGCCATCAAAATAACCGAAGCCCATCAGCGGCGGGATTGCCGCGCTTTGACTGACCACGACCCCCTCTTCGGCCAGCTGATCAACCGCCTGCTGGTACTGCTCTGGCGGACAGATGGTGACCATAATGTGATGCATGGTCTCACCATAGCGGTCAAGGGCATCGCGATAGACCGTCGGCCCTTCCAGCGGCTCGACCAGTTCCATACACACCTCGCCCCGGCGGCCGATAGCAAGCGTGGCGGTATGTTGAACCGGCTCACCGTAATAGGTCGCTCCCTCAACCCCGGCGCTGGTATCAATGCCAATCGGTACCCAGGCCTCAATACCGAGAATTTTGCGGTACTGCTCCTGCGCCACTTCAAGACTGTTGACCATCACTGAAACCTGATAGAGCTGCTGAACCGGCAGGATCGCCTGGTGGTCGTACTCAATCACCTCAACCGGTCCGATATTGTCACTGGCCTCACCTTCAACCAGCACCACACCAAGACCGGAAAGCGCACTGCGGCTATCAAGCACAATGCGTTCGCCAAGCTCGCTCGCGTCGCGCTGCAAAACCCCAATGCCAACCGACTCCAGCCCGGCAGCCAGCTGTGCAAGCGGCTGCTCCGCGGTCGCGACAATATGACTTAACCCCTCGCCGTGGGATTGCAGGAAATCGCCAAAAAAACTGTTGCCGGAGAGCGGCTGTACCAGCTCCAGTTCAACCGGCCCGGCACTGCCATGGGCGATGCGATAGCTGCCGCTCTCGACCTGCAGGTCACGAACTTCCCAGCGCTTGATGCCGAAATAGCGCGAATAAGCCTCAACCACCGCGTCGATGTCGCTGGCGGTGATACCGACCCGATCAACACTCTTAAGGGGAAGAATGGGATTCATATTCTGGACCTCATCAATGGTGGCCAGGTCGCCACTTGAATGGTTGGATCACATCTGCAAAGGAATTAATAACATGGCGACGCTCATCACCACTGCCAGTAACACACCGACCATGAACGCATAGCCGGCAAAATCGGCAAATTTCAAACCGGTGATGGCAACGATCGGAATCGCCATGTAGGGGTGAATCAGGTTGGTCAGGGTATCGCCGTAGATGTAAGCCAAGGTCACTGTCACCTCGGAGACGCCGAGAGTCCTGGCTGCCTCCAGCAGATAAGGTGCCTCTATCATCCACTTGGAGCCGCCGGAAGGGATAAAAAAGTTCATCACAGCAGAATAGACATAGACCACCAGCGGAAAGAACTGCTGACTGGAAAAAGCGACAAACAGCCCCCCAAGCCATTTGCCCAGCGCGGTGCCGGTGAGCAGTCCCGATATAGCAGCGTAGAAAGGAAACTGCAGGATGATGCCCCAGGCCGCATCAAGACCACGCCTTACCGACGCGGTAAGCGACAACGGATTGCCATGCAACAGCATCGCTCCACCGAGAAAAACGGCGTTGTAGGCATTGATGTTCCAGCTTGCGCCAAAACCTTTGGTGGCAATCGAATGACCCAGGGTATAGAGCATCAACACTCCAGCCAGATAACACCAGAAACGGTTGTTCTCCAGCCACCCGGCGGGTGAATTTCTACGCTCTGGCAGTGCTGGTGGAGTCGGCAGGATTTTCTCCATCCACTCTTTATCGAAGGTGACGACGCGCATACCAGGCCGCGGGTGTAGTGCAACCGCGCCAATAATGCTGACGACACTGATAATCGCTACCACCGAAATATTGAAACTGGAAAAGATCGTCTCGGTGATCGGAATCAATCGATCCAGGCTCGGCTCGCCAACGGCTGGATTAACCAACGGATTATCGGGTGTGGCCACAATCAGCGCCGCCGAACCAGAGAGACCGGCATTGGTAACGGTGCCGACGCCCATAAAGGCAGCGGCAGACATCACCCGGACATCGGTATTGGGATTACGCCGGGCCAGAAACGGGATAAACATGGCGCTGACGACAAAACAGAGCGCCCAGTTCAGGTAACCGGTAACGGTGGTAACCACGGCCATCAGCAGCACCGCCTGTACCGGCCTGTCAGGATTGGGCAGTGATGCCAGCTTGTCGAACGCCTTAAACCCGACTGGCGACATGACACAGGCGTAGGCGGCCAGAATAGAGATGGAGAACTGCATGGTGATTTTTAGAAACCCCCACATGCCGTTGCCCCAGGCGAGTACTGCTTCCTCGACCCCGGCACCGGCACCAACGATGGCGAGAAAAAATGCCACCACTGTAAGCACCATACAAACCACCCAGGCCTCAGGTATATACCGTTCGGCAATGCGCGACGCGCCCTCCCCGGCCCGGCTAAAACTGTCCAGTAGCGCCACTGGCTCCTCCCTCGTAGTCCCGCAATTCAGTCCTGGTTTTATTCCGGGGCTTGCAAACTCCCAGCCCAGTCCCGGCAACACACCGCCGAATAGTCAGCGGCGCTCAGGTTCAGACCGAATCAATTTTCTTCTGCAGCCGCTCATTGAATTTGGTGGAATCAACAACAAACCGCTGGTGGGTACCATCGGTGATCTGATCCACCCCATCATGGGCGGTAATGGCAAAGGTGAGCTGCTTTCCGGCCACCTCGGTCAGTTCAACATCCACTGTCACCTCAAAGCCCGGTGGCGTCGCCGCTGTGTGCGACAGATTAACGTGGGTACCCACCGTCTGTTCCTGCGGCCAGTCGAGGTGGCTTTTAAGCAGATCAATGCAGGCCCACTCCATCAGCGCCACCATGTAACCGGTAGCGAAGACTTTCGGCATCAGCTGAAAATCTTCTGCTTCCGGGTAGATATTGGGCACCGTCTTGGTGTCGGGAATGGTGAATTTGAATTGGTGGGTCAG
>JBPEXY010000254.1:0-7204 GCA_052031065.1 Immundisolibacteraceae bacterium
CCTTGAACAGTGGCTCACCGAGCAGGTTTACGATCGGTGTGCGCAAAGGGCTTCCGGAGATAACCCAGTGCATACCGAGAAAAAACAGGCAGGCGGCGGTCAGCGATTCCATGGTCGGTTTCTCCCCTCTAAACAGTCGTTTAACTGGGTCAGATTATAGCTGCAGACCAGAGGGTTATCGGTCAGTCTGGCTGACGCGGGACAAGTTCCCGGGATCAAATGGGGAGGGATTGATCGTAGTGACTGATTTTACAGGGGGGTGCTGATTGATTCATGAGCCGTTAACATTAGCGGTCCACTGCAGCCTGATCGCAGTATCACCAACTGAACCCCAGAGAACCCAGAGGAGAAATCATGGCCGAAACCATCTGGTATACCCGTTGCCCGGTACCGACTGCGTCTGGAATTGCTTTCCAGCGTGACATGTTCAAGGACGAGTTCGACGGTAGCGACTTTATCGTGCGGAACATCAAGGACCTGGGTCGGGATAAAGCGGACAGCCACTTTAATCACACCCTGGAAAACTCCTTCCGCGAAGGAGGATCGATTCCGCCACTGTGGGCCCGCCACGGCGGTGCCGATACGGTAATGATTGGGCTCACCTTTCTGTCCGACTCGATCTGTTTCTATGTACGTCCCGATTCCGGGATCAACAGTTTTCAGGACCTTAAAGGCAAACGGGTTGCCGTCGGTGTCCGTCCTTACATTCTCATCGACTTCATGAAAATCAACGGCCACAAGGCGTGGGATTGTGGTCTGCGTGCCCACGGCATGACCCTTGACGATGTCGATCTGGTTGAGGTCGAGATCCATGACGACATGCACGCTCATATAAACCCCAACCTGAGTAGCGATCAGAAAGTGACTGGCGGTGGGCTGTTTCAGTACGAAATCGATGCGTTGAATCGCGGTGAGGTTGATGCGATCTGGGCCAAGGGCTGTCAGACCCGCCAGCTGGAACGGGAGATGGGCGACCAACTGCGCCTGATCAGCGACCTGCGTCGGGATACTGACAATATGGAACTGCGGGTCAACGCCAACCCACGCATCATTACCGTTAGTGGCAACATGGCGCGGGAAAACCCGGATGCAGTGGTTCGTTACCTGCAGGTGCTGATCCGTGCTGCTCGCTGGTCGTCGGAACATCCTGCTGAGGCTGCCGAGGTGTTCGCTACCGAGCTCGGTGTGACGGTTGAGGATATTAATGGTTCGTTTGTCGACAATTATCAGGACAAACTCTGGCCCAACCTGAGTAGCGACACCATGCACCTGCTTAGCACGCAGCAGGATTTCATGCTCAAGTATGGTTATCTGCCTTCGCCAGTCGACCTGCAGATCTGGTGTGATGACAGTTTCCTGAGACAGGCTTACGAAAGAGAAAACCTGCCCTGGGCTGCCTGATAAGCCTGGTGATATCTGAAATCAACCAGGTTAGCAGCGGAGTTTATCCTGGGACATAAAAAAACCCCACCAGGTAAACCTGGTGGGGTTCTGTCTATCAACTCCTCAATTGACTGAGGAGTTATCGCAACCGAATCGATAGATCAGGCAGCTTTGCGGCGACGACTTGCACCGATGCCAGCCAGACCCAGTCCGAGCAGTGCCAGGGTTGCAGGCTCAGGCGTGGTAATGATCTCCTGGACCTTGATATCGACAAAGGCAGCGGTAAAGGAGGTGGCCAAGTTACCGCCAGCGCGCAGGAAGTTCAGATCCCACGCTGCGCCACCCGTAGCGATTGCCAGGTCGACATAATCAGCAATAGTAGAGCCGAAACCGCTGATTGCTGTTGCGCCGCTACAGGTGGTGAAACCGCCGGAACCATCAGCAACATAACCAACGCCACCGCCAGCTAAACCAAGAGCACTGCTACCGTTGCCACAACGAAAAGTAGCGTTGACTACTGCGTTCAGTATTCCGCCGGCTGTGTTAATGGCGCTCTCCATACCCGCGTAGGTAAGTGCAGCATTGGTGTTATCGCGGTCCTCGTCGGTAACCAGAATCAGGTTTTTCGCGGCACCGACGTTGTAGGTGTAGTTATTCAGCGCGTAATCAATCCCGGCCCAGCCATCTTCGGTACCGCCATTGGTTACCAGCGTTCCAGCTGCAGTGCCAAATTGTGCGGCGGTGCCAAAATCACCGCCACCAACTGCGTGTTTGTGGGGGGCAAAATGGGTGCTGGAACCCCCAAAGCCGGTCAGGCCATAGCGGTTAGCCTGAGGTCCAGTACCAACGTTTTTGGCAGCGAGGCCAGCTTCAAGACTAGTCATGACAGAACCCAGCCATGCGTGCTCACCACTCATGGAGCCAGATTCATCAACGATACTGACAATGTCAGCAGAAATAGGTGCTGCGACGGCATGAGTCATGCCGAGAGTCAAGCCAATCGCGGTAGCGGTTGACGCGAGCAGTTTGGTTTTCATGATACTTCCCCATTTTGAAACTGTTTAAGCGTAGCGGACGGTAATGTCCCTAAATTTATGCAAGTATCCCCGACCCTGTTGCGGAGACGCTGTTTCCGCACCCCACACCAGAAAAATCGCAGCTACTGCCCCAACGCTTGCAATCATTGGGCCATGTTTACTAATAACCATTAATAGAAATTCAAGTTATTGAAAATATTGAGAAAAAATAATTTTCGAGTTGTTCTTCCCTGTGTCGGATTACAAGATTCGTTGTGCCTGTGTGTAAAAATATTTGACAACATGTAAAGAGAATTTAATCTCCGAGTTTGTAGAGAGGTTCTGAAAAACTGGAACAGGTGTTGGGCTAGTCCTCTGGGTCAATGTGAAACCATGGGTTCATGATGGATTCCAGGGCAGCTCTTCAGGGTGGTCGCGATAGTGCTGACGTAGCTTCTGCTTCTCTATTTTTCCCGTTGCCCCTTTGGGCAGATCATCGATGATCTTCAGCCACTTGGGAACTTCCCATTTGCCAACCTGACCGGCGCAATGGGCGATGAGCTCCTCGCTGGTCGCTGCCTGTCCGAGATTCAACGACACCAGTCCCACCACCGCTTCCCCCCACTCGGGATGAGGAACGCCAAATACTGACACCTCGCGTACCGCCGGGTGGTCGGTGAGTACCGATTCCACCACCACCGGGTAAACGTTATAGCCGCCAGAGATGATCATGAACTTCTTGCGGTCGGTCAGGTAGAGGTAACCCTCCGCATCGAGATAGCCCATATCACCAGTCAGAAACCACTCATCGATGAAGTTTTCCCGATTTTCCTCCGGCCGCTTCAGGTATTGCCTGATCATGTGCGGCGCGTTGACCCGCAGTTCTCCTACCTCACCAGTTGGGCAGCGGTTGCCGGCATCATCAAAGATGCCGATCAACGCCTGAGGATTGGCGCGGCCACATGACTTCAGCAGCCCCGGTTCGCCGTTCATCGCCCGTTGATGGTCTTCCGGTCGCAGAATGGTCAGCCAGCCGGTGGTGCTTTCAGTGGTGGCATAACCCTGAATCAGATCGCAGCCAAACAGATCGAGTGCCTCGCGGATCAGGCTCGGCATCGCCGGAGATGAGCCGTAGGCCAGTAACCGTAGCGAGGAGAGGTCTCGCGGCTGCTGGCGCTGTGCCTCAACCATGCGCTGCAACAGGGTAGGGATTACCAGCACCACCGTGACCCCGTCACGTTCAATGGTATCGAGCAGTCCGTCGATGGTCAGACCATCACCCTGAATCACCGTGGTCATACCGTTGACCAGGCCATAAGTCGGAAAACCGGCCGTCGCCCCCGGCAGCGGTATCGGCGTGAGCCAGACATCTTCATGGCGAATGCCGGCAGAGAGCACCGACCAGGTCTGGCTTTCGCGCAGCATCTCCTGGGTCCAGATTGCGCCTTTGGGTAATCCGGTAGTACCGGTGGTGTAGCTTAATGCCAGGCGGTCGGTGGGTGATAGCGGCGGTAGGTCAGGATTGTTGTCGGCTAAAGCGAGCAGGGTCTCAAGATCCAGCTCCAGACCATGGTCGCCACCAAAGCCGATTACCCGGCGGCCTTCCTCCTGCAGTTCCCCCCAATGCTCCGCCAGCAAGTCGACCAGCGGAGCCTGCACCACGACCACCCGGGCATCGCTGTCACGGATTAAATGGAGCATCTCCCGTGCGGCGTAGCGCCAGTTAATGCCGGTGCGGACCGCGCCCAGTTTCATACAGGCAAAGAAATGCTCAATGAGCTCCACACGGTCGTAGGAGAGAATGGCCACCACATCGCCTTTGCCAATAGAGAGCTTTTGCAGCATGGAGACCCAGCGGTCAGAGCGTTCTTCCATCTGTCGCCAGCTGCGCTGGGTAAGACCGTCGATAAACGCGCTCTTCTCCGGGAAACAGGCGGCATTGCGGCTAATCAGATCGCGACAGAGCAACATGGTGACAATCTCCTCTCTTGGTTATTGATGTCGAGTGATTTTGGTTGAATAAAGCGCTGGCGACCCCCATTAAAAAAGGGTGCCAAAGCACCCTTCTTCAGTTTCTGGCTGGCCTGAAATTTAAAGGATGTCGAGAAGCTCTACATCGAAAACCAGTGCCGAGTAGGGCGCAATGGCACCGCCGGCACCGCGCTCACCATAGGCCAGCTGGTGGGGCAGGTAAAGACGCCACTTGGAGCCGACACCCATCATCTGTAACGCTTCGGTCCAGCCGGCAATCACGCCATTAACCGGAAATTCTGCCGGCTCGCCACGATCGTAGGAACTGTCGAACACCGAGCCATCAATCAGCGTGCCATGGTAGTGGGTACGCACGGTGGAGGTCGCGGACGGTTTTTCACCCTCGCCAACGGTGATCACTTCGTACTGCAGTCCCGACTCGGTTACGGTGATGCCGTCGCGTTTGGCGTTTTCTGCCAGAAAGGCTTCGCCATCTGCGGCTTTTTCAGCCGCGCCGGCCTGCAGACGTTGCTGAATTTCCTTGAAGGCATCGTTGATCAGGTTGGGTTCAACCTGGTGCGGACGGTTATCCATCGCATCGGTGATGCCGGAGATCACCGCGTTGACATCGACACCGTCAAAAGAGTTGGTTAACAGCTGTTCGCCCATCTGCCGGCCAATTCCATAACTTGCGTGTTGCTCTACCGTGTTCAGTTCATCAGACATTGATATCTCATTTGGATTTATAGAATGAGCAATCATTATAGGCGAAGGCTGCTGCAAAGTTGTTGAGCAGGGCGGCCATAGGAGGGCACTGTTTTACACCGTGGTGGTTTTAATCCCATCGAGGAGATGACCTTCGACAGGCTGGTTTGGCAGCTCATCCACATCGTAAAAGGTACGGCTGGCCTCCAGTTTGGCTAACTTGTCCCACTGCGCCCGAGCTAACGCCCAGTAGTACTCCACCGCCGTAAAGCGCTCGGGGTCATCACGGGTTCGCTGATCCGACCCGAGTGAAGGTGGGCAGAGCAATCTCTGCTGGTGTTTTATTCGAAAACTTTCTGCAGATGCGCCTGCGACAGGGGGCGTGTTGCCAGTGAAACGGCGGCAGTGACCACCATAGCGCCAATCATTGCCAGTGCCGTGCAGCTGTAGGGGTTGGGCGTTTGCACCGACAGCCAGTCAGCAGCGCCCAGCCCCAGATTCTCCGCTGCGGTTGCCACCAGACCGCTGCGCAGCAAACCGAAGAAGAGAGCGCCGGTAAGAAAACCAGCCACTGCTCCGGTACGGGTCACCCGATGCCAGACGGCACCCAGAATCAGTGGTCCGGTCAATCCGGCCATCATGCCGCCCAGTCCAAGCCAGATCAGCAGGGTGACATTCATATTCATGAAAGCCCAGGCCAGCGCCGCGGCAAACGCCATGACCACCAGGGTGGCCCAGCGGCTGATCGCCAGCACCCGGCGGTCCAGTGCATCCTCGTCAAGGGGTGTTTTCTGTCGTGGCGCGATGGAAAGCCGATAGATGTCATTGGCGAAAATCTGTGAAGAGGAGATCACCAGTCCATCAGCGGTCGACATCACCGCAGCAAGAATACCGACGCCCAGAAACGCAGCCAGCCAGGTAGGGAAGAGTTCCAGAAACAGCAGCGGTAGGGCCTGGTTGGCCCCAGAACCCATCAGCTGGTCGCCGAGCACGCCGCGAGCCATGATGCCACCAAGCGCCATTGCCGGCAGTATCAGCGCCATCACGAAGGCGATGCCGAGAAACCGGTAGCGGTCGCGTGGGTCTTTTAGGGCCCAGAGTTTGTTGCCTAAATGAGGCATCAGCCCCAGAGGGATATGGGCGATGATAATGGCGATACCGCTCCAGAAGGTGGCAAACAGCATCTGACCCGGATTGAACGGCGCCACCGTATGTGGGTCGAGCTGACGCAGTCGCTCCAACAGGCCATTAAAACCACCGTCAAAACCAAACCCGGTAAAAAACAGCACGCCAAGGCCAGCAGCCAGTGCCAGCATCAACGCCCCCTGCACGCCGTCGGTGAGGATATCGGCATGGGCGCCGCCAAGTTCCACATAGAGCAGTAGCACCAGGGAGGTGATCGTCAGCGCCCAGACCGGCGATAGCCCCAGCATCAGTTCAAACATCACCAGCCCGGCGAGTAACTGCCCGGCCAGATAGGTGAGCAGCAACAGCGAGAATATCGCTGCCAGCAGGCGGATCAATTCTGAATCGTAGCGGTCACCGAGATACTCCGGGATCGAGCGGCTGCCGAACCGGTCTCCTCCCTGACTGACCAGCCGCAGGCAGATCAGCACGCCGATATAGGTGCCTACCGGATAACCGATTAGCAGCCAGAGACTGGAAAGACCCGCCTTATAAGCCAGTCCCGGAATGCCGAGAAAAGTGGCACCACTGGCGGTGGTGGCGGCAAATGCCAGGGCCAGAAACCAGGGGCCATAGCTGTGACGGGCGGTAGCGAAATCGTCGGCGTGGGTGACGCGCTTTTTTCCGATGATTCCGAACAGAATCATCATGCCCACATAGCCGGCAAGGAATAACCAGGACCAGGTAATAAGCGTCATTGTTGATAATTGTGAATAGTTGGCTGTTCGCGCAGGGCTCGCTCGCAGCGGCGATTAAACCATGCCGAACTCTTCAGCGAGTAGCTGGTAGGAGCGCAGCCGGTCGCTCAGGTGGTAGGTCACACAAACCACTGAAATTTCATCCACTTCATAATCTTTTGCGGTCTGTTCCAGCTGTTCGCGGCAATCGGCTGGCGTGCCGACGATGGTGTTACCCAGCACCTTGCCGTAGCGGGATTTTTCCAG
>JBPEXY010000255.1:0-12712 GCA_052031065.1 Immundisolibacteraceae bacterium
TAACCGGCTGGTTCGGCGCACTGCAACCCCGCGAACGGATCATGGTCACCGCTGCCGGAGCCTTTGTGCTCGTGGTCGCCGGTTTTCTGCTGCTGGTTGAACCCCTGCAGAAAAACCGCGACCAGGCACACCGCAGGGCAATCAGCGCCCTGCACCTGGAACAGCGGGTTATCAGCGCCCAAAAACTAATCGGCAGTAGCGATTCTCAGGCCGGCGGTGAAGTCTACCCCGGTCCACTATTAACGCTGATGAATGCCAGTACCACTGCACATCGCATTGCCGCCCAGGTGAAAAGGATCTCGCCACAGGGAGACAACAAGGTACAGGTCAACTTTGCCGAGACTGGCTTCAATGCTCTGCTCGGCTGGATTGCGGAACTGGAAAACCAGCAGCGGCTCACGGTCACCTCACTGACCATGCAGCCTGGCAGCGAACCCGGCACCGTCTCGGCGACCATCAGTTTGCAACGCTAGCGTCTCTCATACTGCCGTCGCGAACCAGCGAACCAGCCGCCCAGACCATCAGGGCTGGAGAGCCACTCAGATCTGCTCCCATGGCGTGGCGTCGACACCGTAGTACTCAAAGCGCATCAGCCAGACCGACGGCTGGCCATCATTGGTCGCCCCTGAGTCATCGAAACCGGACTCGCCGACGCTATCGACTACCGAATTGGTCACACTGGCAAGCACCCCACCGAGGCTGTCGAGTCCACCGACACTGGCCTCTGCCGGCGGCGCCACGTTGACGCTCACACCACCGGAGATGTTATCCAGCCCGACAACACGTGGCGCCGCAATCACCACCCGGCCGGAAACATCGATACCGGCATCGCCCGCCGAGACCTCGCCATTGGGGGCAATCAGAAACGCATCTGCCAGCCGTGTCCCGTTGCCAGCAGCGACGGTGCGGATACCACTACCGGAAACTGCCGATGAGAAGTCGATGCTGACATTACCGGAACTGTCGGTAGTGATACTGGGAGCCGGTGCAGCGATGGCGCTTTTTGCGCCGCGACCCGCATCAATGTCGCCAAAAGATGACCAGGCGGTCAGGTCACCGCCGCCCAGAGTCATCGCCCGCGAAGCGTTAACCAGAAAATCACCACTGCTGAAGATGTTCAGCTCCCCTTCACCCTGAGCAACGATACCCAGCTCACTCGGACCCTTGTCGTCAGCTCGCGGCGGCTTCACATTCACCCCGCCATTGATCGCGCCACCCGGCACCAGAATATTGATCTCACCGCCGTCTACTGTGTAGATCTTGCTCCACAACAGTGACAGGTCACCCTGATAATCGACGCTTTCATCAAAGAGGGTTTCGATGGCGGCAAAACCACGACTGTAATCAGGGGTCCGTCCGGCGGCGATGTCATCACCCGCCTGCGAACCGGCCGCTCGCAGTTCATTGAAAAATCCCTCAGCGGCCAGCAGTTGACCAGCCGCATCAGGCAGCTGCCGGAGTCGATCACTGAGCGAGCCCGGTGCCGATACCAGCTGCTCTACCAGCTGTTCAGCCTCCGTTAACAGGCTACCGTTGGCCAGTAACTCGTCGCTACTGACCCGGTCCGGGCCAGGACCAGTCAAGCCACTGTCGGCGAGCCGGACCATCAGCGCATCAACCGCCTGTTGGAGTTGATCAATCTGCTGCTGAGATGCGCCGCCGCCAAGCAGTTCCTCAACAGTGACCTGCTGTTGTGCCAACTGGTTGACCAATCCGGCCAGCGCGCCAAGGGTTTGCTCACTAGCCACCCCCTGGTCGGCCAGCTGCTGCAGCGGTTGAGCAAAGTATTCGACCAGAAACTGGTCGCGACCATCGCCGTTGCCGACACCGGCACTGACGTAAATGGCAGCCCCCTGTTCCGCCAGGCGCGGATCCACCAGATTGCCCTTGGTCTCAAGTCCCACCGAAGTACCCAGATCTAAATGCCGACCAGCACTCATCAGTACCGTGCCGGGTCCGGCAATTGAAATCAGGTCATCGTTACTGGTAAAGCGGATATCCCGACCGGCGGCGATGCGGGTCACATCGGTCTGATTATTGTTTCTACCGCGCAATATCAGCTCGCGCAGATCCTTGCCGGCATCAATCATAACCTGTTCGTTGAGAGTCATCGGCGAGGTGACGCGGATATCACCCTCAGCGGTGGCCAGTATTGATGGTGTCAGATCATCTTCGCGCAAGCCATCAGCCAGGTTGTAGTAATCGGCGACCGGGCCCGACAGGGGATGGGCATCTGGCAGGCCGCCACTGAAAGGCGCGTATTGACGAAAACTGGAATCAACCAGCAGATGACTACCAGCCAGCAGGGTCAATCCCCCATCGGTCGTCGAGGCCAACCTGAAATCGGTACCCTGGGCCAGGCTCACATCTCCCTGATGAGCAATGGCGCTGAAGCTGCCCGGAAGAATCTTGAAATCGTTACTGATCGTGGCCAGTTCAGTGGCCGTTATCTTGCGAATATCACTGCCGTTCCCCGGCAGGATAATATCGCCCACTAGCGAGCTGAAAGCGGCGCTGCTCTGCTCCCGGTACCCTGGAAAGCGCTCTACGCCACTCTGATTTTTTAATGTCACCGCCACCGGGTCATAAACCGACTCCAGTATCAGGTCCTGGCGCGCATTGACTTCCAGCGAACCGCCGAGCAATCCAAACAGCCCGCCGATCTGTTTGGTGGAATCGACCCGCCAGCCCGGCTCAAGTGCGCCGCCAATATCGATCTGGCCGGCACCGTCACCAATGAAAAACAGCCCCCCGGTCACATCTCCACCGATGGTGGCATTCAATTTGCCCTCACCCAACCGATTGGGGGAGTTGAGGAGGGGGTCGATATAATAGGTGGTCGGCAGCGACACCCCGGTTCGCACCAGGTCCCCTCCAACATGCAGATCCACATCGCCGCCGCCAAAGGCTGCGATCTGCTGCTGAAAACCACCAAAATCGACGCCCCAGCCTTCCAGTTCCTCGTATGCCAGCACCAGCTCCAGAATTCCCGGAATAATGACAAACACCTGGTCCTGCTGGTAATCCATGCGTGTCAGCCAATCAGTACCGATCTGGGTCTGGTCGTTCTCGCCGCCCGGTCCAATGACGTCACCGCCAACCGCAATGCGCAGGTCACCACCATCGGTCGGCAGCGCTGCGGTACTCGCAGGTTTTCCAGACAGTGGGTCGCTGACCTGATGACGGTCAAGGTCAAAACCGCTCGACTGGCCGGCTGAGTAGATCACGCTGTCGAGAGTGTGCAGATGCAGGTCACCACTGGCGGCGATAGTGATATCACCAGTACCAGTACGCAGGGTATCGGCCACGGTCAGATCACCACCGCTACCCGCCACCGCTGAAGCGGTATAGGCACTTGCCAGGTCTGCACCTGCAGCAATGCGAATATCGCTGCTGAAGCCGGCCAGCTGTCCACCAGTACCAAAACCATCACCAAGCAGATGGTCCAGCGTAATATCACCAGCGGCACGCAGAGTGAGATTCAGTGGCTGACCGTTGAAACGCAAACCGGCCAGATCAAACGGTGTATTCAGGTTGATATCGCCAGCCGATTGAATTTCCACCCCGGCGACCAGATGCACACGGTCATTGCCCACCTGATTGAGCCTGGTGAGAACCGCGGTTTCGTTACCCGCAGTGGCGTAACTGCCAGCATCCGCACTGATGGTGCCGATCAGCGCATTATCAATGGCGGTTGCCTGATAGCTCTGCACCCCTTCCAGTACCACCCGGCGAGCGCCCTGAATGGTCCCGTCCAGACCGGCGACATTGATGTCTGTGCCGTTACGGGGTGCGCGGATCAACACCTCGCCGGTCTGCTGGGTTAGTGTCGGCTGGCTGGTGGTAGCGCCGCCCACGGTCACAACATCAAACAGCAGATTGCCGTCTGCGTCAGTTTCCTGCGCGAAGCCGCCGGTCACATCGATTGCCACCCCTGCAAACGACGGCGCAACATCGACCATTCCCTGCTGCGAAGCGAGAATCACCTTGCCACCTTTACCCGTGGCACCAGTGGCGTGGGCGTCAATCACTCCATGACTATCGACCAGCAGATCCTGCTGCGCCCAGATCTCCACCTCACCACCATCGATACCGGTTGCATCGATGGTGCCATCAACAGAGATCGCTCCTGCATCGGCTATCAGCAGGGTACGGTGCGCCTGGATCAGCTCGCCCTGTAGCAGGTCCATGTCACCCTGCCGTTGGCGCAGTACCCTCTCGCTGGTAAAACCACCCTGATTCAGTAACTGGTTCAACTCGCCAAAACTGACTCCGGCAAGTCCCCCGGTATCAAAAAACGCGCGGCCCTGGCGACCATCACCGTCGCTGCCGCCAAACAGCTGCGCACCCGCATCGAGATTTAGCACATCTGCGGCACCGACCACCAACACCCCGCCATTGGCACCGTTCGGGGCAGACAGGTCGATCACCGCCTGGTCACTAATAACGACCTTGCCGCTATCAGCAAAAAGTTTTACCGCCCCCGCAGAGGTGGCGAAGCCATCGCCGACCCTGTCGAACACCTGCACTCCGCCGGCAAATAGCCGGGCGTCATCTTCAATCGTCAGGTCGCCACTGCGGGCCTGAAATTCAATCGAGCCGCTAGCGGCGACAATGGCACTATCGACAGCAATGTTATCTGCTACAAATTCAAGCTCGGCACCGACACCGTAACCGGCACCCGAATGAACCGCTAAACCGCCGTTGCCAATGCGCAGATCGCCGCCTATATCCATGCGCCGCTCAACGCCGCTGAGCGTCAACAAACCCGGCGAATCAAGG
This sequence comes from Immundisolibacteraceae bacterium, assembly GCA_052031065.1. Classification (GTDB taxonomy): domain Bacteria; phylum Pseudomonadota; class Gammaproteobacteria; order Immundisolibacterales; family Immundisolibacteraceae; genus JBPEXY01. Next base: position 4,783 of record JBPEXY010000255.1, read on the forward strand.
TCGAGATCCCCGGAAACCGTCAGCTCACCATCTCCTGAGAGGAGCGTTTCATTTCGCGCCATGACAACAGTGGAGCCGAAGCCGGTGATCTCAAAATCCCCGTCACCGATTTCGACGACATCGGCATCAAGAACCAGATCGCCGCTGTCGGGTTGCGCCGCCAGCGGTGACTGTGCGCGACTGTTACGCAACTCAACGCGGCCAGCGGTCACGGTGGTATCACTGGCAAAACCGCTCATGCCTGCACCGTCTATGGTCAAAGCCTCTAACGTCAGGTTGAGATCGCCATAGATATCGATGCCGCCGTTGGAGACCAGGAACAGCCGCGCCGGGTCTATCGCCGCGAGCTCCGGCTCGCTGACCACGAATCCGGCCGTGCCGCCGGGCGCGTTACCGATACTGATGTTGGAAGAGGCAACCCAGAAATCCCCATCACGGGCATTAATGGTACCGAGATTGGTAACATCGAAGCTGCCATCGAGGGTGATCGAACCACCGACCGCTTCCAGTGTCGCGCCCTGCGCGATGTCGATGCTGCCTGTGGTTCCACTAGCACCGCTGCGCTCCACCTCTGCCAGCGCGCCACTACTAACCTCGACAAACGCACTATCACCCTGCAGCACCCGGGTTCGGCGCTCTGACGGCACCTTACCGCTGCCAATCAACTCAACGCCTTCTGCGATGGTTATCTGGTCTGCCGCCGCAGCCATGATGTCACTGCTTTCGAGACGGCTATTCGCGGCAAAGGTGACCTGGTTCGCCAACACGTCGATCTCGGTCTTGCCATCAACCAGATCACGTCTACCACCCAGCAGCAGGCTTTCGACATTCAGCGCCGACAAATCACTGTCAAGCAGTTCCACCCGGTCGGTCAGCCCGGCAATTTGCGCTGACACCTGGAGATGATCAGCAATGATGTCTGCCCGCACTCCGACACCACCCGCCGCCGGATCGGTAATCAGACTCCCCGCCAGGCGGATCGCGCTGGCACCATCCACCAGCAGCGAGGCGGCATCAGCAACCTGCGGTGGCCGCGGCAGGTCGAGAGCCGCTGAACGTTGAACGGCAAACGGGTCCAGGCTGGAACGGTCGAGTTGAGATAACTGCTGCAGATAATCACCACGGCGCACCACGAAGCCCGAAGTGCGCGAATCGGCCAGCCCGAGCCGGGTCCGGTACCCGGCGCTGACTGCCGATCCATCCGCCAACTGCACAACGTCGCCCAGCGAAATATCCCGCAAACCATCCACTTTTTCGATCAGTATCGCGCCAGGCAACATGGCATAGCGACTCGGCAGCAGGGTATAGGTACCTTCGTTAATCAGTCCCTCGACTTCGCTGAGGAAAATGGCGTCTCCCGGCTTCAGTTCGCGACCGCTGTTCTCCTGCGCATCGGCCGGATTGAAACCTTCATAGCCGGGCAGAATTGCCCAGAACCGCTCTTCTCCCGCCAGATTGGCCAGCAACACATCGTCGGAACCGCCGGGGCCAGGCACGAATTCGTAACCGAACAGCTCACCACCACCGGCAAGATTTATGGTGGCACCACTGCGAACATCAACATCATCAGCGATCAGCTCGACTCTTTTCTGCGGTAACCGTTGGACCGTTTCAGTAAAGAGTTCGAACTGATCTGACACGTCATCGGGGTTGCCGGAGGGGTTGTAGAACCAGTCGCGTCCATTCTGCAGATAGCCGAGTGGCACCGAAAGCCCGGACCCGGAGACGTTAGTCAAACTGCCAGGGAGCAGGGTGAGGGTGTCAGCAGCGGTCAGGGTAATTTCACCGAAGGGCGCAGAAAGCGCGCCCGCGTGGACGATATCATCGGCGATCAGCCGCACCGCACCAGCTGCCGACAGCACCCCACCGGTACTGCCGCCGGCTGCAGTCCGCAACAGGCTGGTACCAGCCGCATCCTGTGCGACCTCAATAGTGAAATCGGACAGGGTAGTGGGATAGATTAACTCTGCTGACAGATCCAGCAGCCCGCTGGTCAGCAGAGCACCGGAAAGACCCTCGGTATCAACCGCCCCGCGCAACTGTATTTCACCACTGCTGGCGATGTTGACCCGTTTGACGCCGTCGATTTCCAGGCCCCCGTTAAACTGGACAAAATCAGCGGTTACCGAAAAGCTGCCATCACCACTGTCGGCAATCGCCGAAGCGGACGGCTTTTTCCCACCATCACCGAGCGTCACAACCGGCGCAACCAGAGAGAGTTCTGCCTCGCCAGCAAGCTGCAGATGGCTGGTAACCAGGTTAATTTCGCGGCCAACATTGAGCGTCAGATCTGAGTCGACGGCGATCGATCCACTGGTGGTGGTCAGGTTAACCGCACCAAAACCAGCGGTCGCGAGCTGCTGCGGGTCGATCCACAAGGTGCCCTGCGGGCTGGCGGACGACCCATCACCAAACAGCGGGTCACCGCCAGCGACAAAACCCGCCGGCAGCTCATGGCTGCCAGGGCGAATCTGTTCAAACTGGGTTGGGTAGGTGGCGTTGACCGCACCGTTGGCAGAGTCGATGCGCCGCAGGCTGGTTACCTGAAGCGAGCCACCTGTTGCCGCTGTCGGCCCTGCGGCATCAACCTCGGCGTTGAACAGCAGCCCCTCAACCGCCGACAGATTTAAGTTTCCGCCACGGGCATGCAGATCGGCCACACCCCCCTGATCCAGATTGACACGAAAACTATCGCCGGCCAGATTGATTTGCGCACCAGCAGCCGCCAGCACAAAGCCGTCACTGCTGACCGACAGACTACCGGCGTCGACCAGATCACCAAAAGTGCGCCCCAGTGGGTCCGGCCGACTCAGGAAGGTGGCGGAAACATCAATACTGGCACCGTGACCAATCCAGATCTGGTGGCCGCTGTTGTAAAACTCCTCGGTATCTTTGGTCTGGCTGAGTACCACGTCACCACCGCGCGCTACCAGCGCACCTTCCAGACTCATCAAACCGTTACTGTTATGGGCCAGGGTGATGGCGCCGCGTGGTGCCACCTCAATCGACGCCGCGCTGCCAACGACCAGGTCAAACGCCTCACCCTTACGCGAATTGGCACTCAGGGTAATCTGGTTGGCGGCAGTCTGGTCAAAAGGCGGGGTTACCGTCGCCAGACCATTACTGAGGTTCACCCCACGCCCAATGGCGCTCGCGCCGAGATGCGCTCCACTATCCGTAAATGACGCCTGGTCACCCAGAACCATCTGCTCTGTCACCAGGGTGATATCGCTCGCCGGTTCAACGGTGACAGAACCGTTAATGGTGGCCAGATTAATGCTGGCGAATCCGCCGCTACCCAGGGCGCCATCGAACAGCCCCGCTGGCAGCCGCAGTGGTGTGCTGTTATCAGCAAACAGACCACCCTGCCAATGGCTGTTCTGGAGTGCGCGACTGGCAGCTGTCTGGTTACCGAACAGCTCCAGCGCGCCAGGTGTGGTTAAGTCAAAACTTCCGCCGGCGGCCACGCCATGAGCGGTAAACAGTGGCGCCGCACCCACCGCCAGGCTGCTATTCCGGTCACCGACATCCAGGGTGATGAGGCCGCCGCTGCCACCAGCAAGTTTCAACTCGCCATCAAGGTGGGCGCCACTTTGGGCATTCAACCAGACCCGGTCACCAAGGGTCAGCTCACCCGGGTTGGCAAGTGCCAGTTCGATAGTGCCACCATCACGGATCAGCGGTGCGGTGAGGTCGACAACGCGACCGGGAAACTGAAAATCGTTACTCCAGCGACCGGAAACATCAATGGTGACATCATCAAGCAGACGGTTTGAAACCGTACCCAGATCGGCCGGCGACAGGGCCGGGTCGACCGCGGCAGCCAGCGCGTCGCGATGCTGCTGAAGTTCGGTAACCGCCGCCGTGTTGGCAGTTTCGCCAACCAGCTTCACCCGACCGCCCGGTACGATGATGTCATCGGCCACCACAATTTGGGTAGCGATCACATCCAGGCTGCCACCCACGTCACCCTGCAGCGACGTGCTGGTACGTACCTCACCGTTGCTACGCAGCGTCAAGTCGGAAAACCCGCTGGCAGAGAAAAGTTCGGCATCCAGTTGCACCGTGATGGCCTGCTGCGGCTGCAGATCACCCGCAGTTGCCAGATCCATCAGGCTGGTATTGAAATCCAGCGCCCCTGAAGAGGGCTGATCACTAAACTCGTCAATCTCAATATTGGGTGCCCGGTATCCAACCAACTGCGGGTCGCGGTTGAGCTGTAGTTCACCCGCCTGCGGCGCGAGACCAATGACCAGTTCACCACCATTGGGGCGATCCGCGACGTTGCGCTGAAACTCGCCAACGGTGGTATCACTGACAAAACGGTTTTCCACCAGCATACCGGGGGCCTCAATCACCACGCGGCCAGCATCCTGACCCTGCTGATAGGCATCGTGATAACGGGTGACATCGCCGCTAAACGCCGCACCCACAAATTGCTGGGTGAACTGCCATTTCTCATCGGTAATCTCAAGCGCCCTGGCGACACCACGATAGGGCACATCCGGCGATGCATCAGCAATATCGACCAGACGACCATCTGCGGCCAGCAACTGGCTGGTGGTGATATTGCCCGCCGCATAATCGACGGTACCACCCGATACATCAATCTCTGCACCTGCCAGTAGCCGCACCTCACCGCTGCTGTTGAAGGTGACTGACCCACCTGCCGAAAGCCGTTCAGCCAGATCTTTCGGAACTGAATTGATAAACGCGCCAACATCAGCGACCGGGGTGCCTTCGCGAATATCGATGTTGACCTTCTCGCCACGCAACGGACCGTTTTTCTGCAACGGCGCGTCTGCAAATTCATTACCGCGCAGCTCAACCTCGATCTGGTTACTGGCCATCTCCTTGCTGGCGTCGTAGCCCGACACGTCGATCAGCGCAGCCGATTCCATCTGGATACGAACATCATTTTCTGCCAGCGGCGAGCCGCTTGTATCTGAGGGATCAGAGAGTGCATTGAGGGTAACCTCGCCACCGCGAGCGGAAATTCTGGAGTTGCCGCGCAGGTGAATGGTCCGGCCCATCAGCTCTATCTGCGACAGCGGCTGTGGCTGCTCATCAATCGCGGTGTCGCGCTCGCTCAGCGGCAGGTTCTGCGGACCAATTTCGGCGACCACCTCGGTCACGCTGTCCTGATCAATAACCAGTGCGCCGGTATGGGTACTGATCAATTCCTTACCACCACCGCCGCTGTTCTGAACCGATCCACCGTCGCGTGCGAGCAGGTGAATGGAACCATTTACATCAAGAGAGGTGGTCGCCGAGATACGTCCAGACTGGTTCACCGCCAGCCCCACCAGGGTGGTATTACCACGCTCGGTCACAATCTCACCGCTATGGGTCACGGTGCCGCCATTGGCCACTTCAACCAGAAATCCGCGCAGGTCAGAGTCAGTGGAGTTGAGCAGCACCAGTTCATCACCGGCAGCAAGAATGACCTGTCCGTCAGCAGCCTCCAGCGAGCCGCGATTTTCGACGTTGGCACCCACCAGCATCAGTCGGCCAAAGGAATCTGCGCTTAGCTGCGCGCCCTGCTCGACGATCACATCACCGCTGGGTAGCGGGTTGTCATTTGCATCGAGAAACGGGGTCAGCGCCGAGTCGAGCTGTTCACCGGCGGCGGCGAGCCCCGAGAGAAAAACCTCTTCGCGGATTTCAAGGCTTGAAGCGACCAGTGTATTGACATTGACCCTGGCACCCTCGCCAAACAGGATACCGTTACGGTTGACCAGAAACACCTGACCGTTGGCGGTGAGGTTGCCGAGAATCGAAGAGGGATTGGCGTCGTGAATACGGTTGAGCGCAGCTGAAGTCGATTTCGGCTGATTGAATCTCACCGCCGCATCAGCGCTGATGTTGAAACTATCCCAGTCCAGCACCACCCGGTCGAGATGCTGGTCAATCGTCATCTGATTGCCCACCACGTTGTGGGTGGCACCGCCGGCAAACTGTGGCGGGATCCAGATATTGCTTGGTACCGGCAACGTCGCCTGCGCCGGCTGCGCCAGCGCTACCGCCGTAAAGCCGCCATACAACGCCCGCCGCACTGCCGCGCCGAGCGGAGTTAAGCGCAGTCTTAGCGAGTCGCTCTGCACGCAGTTACTATGATCTGGTCTATCCACACCTGCCCCCAGGTCCGCCTGGCACTCTGTCGGTGCTCTGGCGAATAGTGACTAAATTTCATATTTGATTGAGAAATGCAGCCGGCTGTCGCCGCTGTCCACCTCGTCGACTTGCTGTAACGCCCTGGCCCACCAGAAATCCCCACTGAATCCCTTACCAAGTCCGAACCGTAAACCGCCACCAATCCCGGCCAGCGAGTCGCTTTTCGATTGCCCCGGCAGCGGATCGCGGGTCTGTACCCAGCCGCCGTCGGCAAACAGCACCAGATGCAGATGACCGCTAAGTTTTTCCAGCCAGCGGTCGAAATTGGGGCTGCGCCACTCAACGCTACCCTGCAGGCCATCATCACCAAGCACGAATGATTCCGGATAACCCCGCACGCTCTGCGCACCACCGATGGAGAACTGCTCATTGCTGATCAGGGGTTTGCCGGCAACCTGACCCGAACCACTCAATTTCACCCGACTGCGCCAGGGGCCGCGCCTTTCGTGCTCACCGTTCAGTCGCAGATAGAAGTAGCTGGCACTGGCGTTAAAGCGTTTGCTGGCAAACTCCTGTTCGTCGTTGATACCGGCGCGCGGTGCGAAATGTCCGCTGAGGCCAAAACGCGATACCTGACCGTCACCGGCCAGGGTGGCACTGTAATCAGCGATGAAGGAGAGGTAATTGATCGGCGTGTTGGCGGAATCACCACCGAGCAGATTGACCGACTCATCAAAGTCCTTGTAGTCAAGGCCGAGGGTCAGGCTGTGGTAGAGACCGTCGAAGCCGGCGAGCGGTTTGATTGCCCGTAGCCCGACAATGGTGCCGTTGCCGATCACCGACAGGGCACCCACTGACGCCACGTCGCTCTGCGAGTCCACCGCATAGGCAGCCAGCACCGTATCGGACCCGGCCAGTGGCCAGACATAGTTGGCCGCCAGCACCTCCACCTCGTCGCGGCGCTCCGGGGAGATCTGCCAGCTCAGCCCCAGCGTGTGGTCTTTCTGCCACAGATTGGCGTAGCGCAACGACGCGCTGAGCCGCGTCTCACTGGTGTTACTGGTGTAGCGGTTGTTGACCTCAAGTGAACCATGCACCGGCAACTCATCATCGACCTTGAGCTCCACCTCCAGGGTGCCGGGAGTCGCGCCGGGGCGCAGCGCCGGAACGATTTCGCGGTCCGGATTGGCACGGTTCAGCTCTGCCAGCTGTTCCTGTACCTGATTCAGGTTGGGCACACTCCCTTCGCGCAGAGAGGGCACGCCGGCACGGATACGACCCAGAGAGAAATAGCGCGATCCGCTGATCTTCAGCCGTTGTAGTTCACCTTCGGTCACCGCCAGCTGCACTATCCCTTCGGTCACCTGCTGTTCGGGAATATCGACAAAGCCGGTGGCATAACCCTTCTGCTGGTAAACCTGCTGCAGCGCGAGCCGCGCCTGCTCCAGGTCATCAATGGTTTTGTCTGGACCGAGAAACGGATAGAGGGTGCGTTCGATCAGCGACCGCTGCAGCAGGGTGTTGCCGGTAACCCGAAACTCCCAGACCGGAAACCCGGGTGGTGCAGCGGTTTCACTTTTTTCGGCCACCGATTGCATATCATCAGCTGGTTCGGGCGATAACTGCTCGGAGCGGTCACCAGCGGCCACGGCCAAAGTCGAAAAAGCGTAGAACAGCAGCAGTAAAAACGGGCGCATCGACGGTCGTAAATTCATCGCAGGGTAGAGGAATCGGGTAAGCGAGCAAAGGTACTCACGGTTTGTTACACGCTGATGAAACACAACTGGATGCATAACAGCTGGATGCATAACAACTG
>JBPEXY010000256.1:0-7875 GCA_052031065.1 Immundisolibacteraceae bacterium
CATCCAGAGATACCGCGGAGAATAGGGCACCTGGGTGCCGGCGTGGCGAAGAGACCTTGTAGCGCCGCGTAAATCGTTTGCAGCTATCTGCAGCTCGGCAATTTCACAGTAGAAGTGACCAGAGAGCCGTTTAGTGCGCTCATCACCACTCCTGGCCCAGCGCTGCAAAACGACGAGAGCTTTTTGCCATTCCTTTTCATGCTGATACACCTCCAGCAGAGAATCAACAGCCGGTTGGCGGTGATTAGGTGATTCATCCACCAGCTGTTCAAAAATTTCCACTGCGCGATCATTCAGCCCAGCCTGCTGGTAATCGAGACCCAGATTCATCAACGCCTGAAACCGTTCACCGCGCTTGAGTGCAGGCCTGGCAATCAGGTTTTCATGAATACGAATAGCCCGTTCCACTTCTCCCTGATTTCTGAACAGGGTGCCGAGGGCCAGGTGGGTTTCTACCGTTTCACTGTCCATCTCCACCATGGAAATCAACAGATCAATCGCTCGATCCGGTTGCTTGTTAAGCAGAAAATTCAACCCCTCTGCATAACCGGGGGGCATACCTTTGCTATTTCGCCTGACCAGGCGCCGGAAACCGCCGGAACCCATCAACCAACCCAATCCAAGTGCAAACAACACCCAGACAGCAAGCGAAATTTCCATTATCTGCAGTTACTTTCCAGCCACGGACACAGCCCCATCCCGAACCGGTAAACCGCGCAGGTTGTCGAGTTCCTGCTCAAGTTTTTTCACTTCCCGTGTCTTTCGCCGCAACAGTTTCCGATGTTTGATCGACATCAACGCACCGACCAGAACACCGATAATCAGACCCAGCACGAGCGCCCCTAACAGGGCTACAGAAAGCGCCAGCTCTATGGTGCCGATGTAATAGTCAACGGTCACCGGCAGCGTGTTTACACTGGTAAAAAGAGCGCCGGCAAGAAACACCAGCAGAAGTAAAAGAATCATCACAAAGCGCATAGGAAAATCAGAGCCATAGTCCATTTCAAGGGTCTTAAAGGTTACAACAAACGGGCTAGTAGAAGATATTGTACTAACCAGCCAGGCCTTGCCATTTTGATAATCCATTTATCACCGTCAAACACATGCGCTAGCAGCAACTGGTGATCAAACCCTGCGCTGATGCGAATTGCCTGTAATGGATCGTTCCAAATCTGACCTACCCGGCGGTCATTCTGAAAACGCCCTTGTCAGAGCGTTTTTTTACGAAGTTTGTTTAAAGAACTCCTCTTCACTGTCGATTCCAAACCTGCATGACCGGCATGTATAGCCGTCAGGTAGAAACCGGCCTTTTTGCAGACCAGGGAAAGTCAGTTGCTCAACAGGAGAGAGAAAAAAGGCATGAAGCTTACTGACAAACTCACGATCGGGTCGATTGCTATGGGCGTAATCCCGCTCATCTGTAGCAGCTTGATTCTCGGCGGTCTCGCCGTCTCGAGGAGCGGAGCCGCACTGGAGGAAGCTGCAAAAAACCAGTTGATCACGCTACGGGACGCAAGACATCAACAGATCAGCGATTATTTTCAAACCATTGAAAATCAGCTGATTAACCTCTCCCGCTCCACTGCAGTCGCCGACGCCATGAGTGGTTTTAGCCGGGCGGTTCGCACTTATGGCGGTGAACTTGGTGCCAACGACATAGAACGCCTCCGAGAAGAACTGGCTGGTTATTATCAATCTTCTTTTGCGGAGCAGTTCCAGCGCCGCAATGCGGGGAAGGAGATAGACACTCGGAAAATGCTTGCGGGGCTCGATGAAGATGCAGTTGTGCTGCAATATCAATTCATCAGCGGCAACCCGCATCCCCTTGGATCCAAAGACCAGCTCGCGGATACCGAGGACGGTACCCGGTATGGCTCGCTTCACGCCGACTACCACCCCTTTTTTAGAGACTTTCAGCAGCGTTTTGGTTACTACGACCTTTTTCTCGTCGATGCTGAAAGCGGGCGAATCGTTTACTCGGTTTTTAAGGAATTGGACTACGCAACATCTCTGCTTGATGGTCCCTATGCAAAATCCGGTATCGGTCAGGTATTCCAGAAAGCTCTCCAGGCAAAAGATAGCGACTCTGCCATCCAGTCTGGATTTGCCCCCTACCTGCCTTCCTACAATGATGCTGCCGCCTTTATCGCGTCACCGATCATGCCGTACGGCGATATGATTGGTGTACTGATCCTGCAGATGCCAATCGATCGTATCAATCAGGTCATGACCAATAACGGTAGCTGGGCAGAATCTGGACTGGGAGAGAGTGGTGAAACTTATCTGCTAGGTCCAGACAAAACCATGCTCAGTGCAAGTCGTTTTCTACTTGAAGATCAGACTGGTTTCCTTGACGCCCTCACAAAAGGTGGCGTTGACAGGAGCCTTATCGAGCTGATTGATGCGAAGAACAGCAACATCGGCATCCTGCCGGTTACCACCGCCAGTAGTGAACAGGCACTTGCCGGCCAGAGAGGCTTTAATCAGATCACCGATTACCGGGGTGTAGAGGTTCTTTCTGCCTACACCCCGCTCAGGATAGGTGATGAACAGTGGGCCTTGATCGCGGAAATCGACGCTAACGAAGCCTTTGCCAGCGCCAGTCGAATTTCCAGAGAATTATTGATTCTGGGCGCTATCTTATCGATTATTTTCGCGCTAATCGCCGCTGGGGCCGGCACCTGGTTTGCGCGCAAACTATCAGTACCGATACTGGCGTTGATTGAAACCATCAGCCGCATTGAACGGGACGCAGACCTGAAATGTACTGTCGAGGTTCATTCTGATGATGAACTCGGTACCGCTGCCCACGCCCTTAACAGCATGGTGAGCAAGTTTCACGACAGCATCGTAAAAGTCGCCGCTGCGACCTCAAGACTCGCCTCCGGGGCAGCCGAATCTTCACAGGCCAGTCAGGCCTCGAGTGAAGCGATCCTCAGTCAACTGGACCAGTCCAATCAGGTGAGCCATGCGATGAGCGAGATGAGTTCAGCCATCGGCGAAGTCGCGTCCGCATCACAGCAAACCGCGCAGATTTCCAGCGAAGCCAACAACGAAGCGGCTAGCGGGAAAAGCGCGATGGACCAGATGGCGAATCAAATTGAGCAGGTCTCGACAAACATCGACTCAGCGACCCAACTCATCGACCAGCTGGCGGCAGACAGCGCCGCTATCGGTACCGTGCTTGATGTTATCCAGGGCATTGCTGAACAGACCAATTTGCTCGCCCTGAATGCTGCCATTGAGGCAGCCCGCGCAGGCGAGCAGGGGCGCGGATTTGCCGTGGTAGCGGACGAGGTCAGGTCGCTCGCCAACAGGACTCAGGAGTCGACCGAGGAGATAAATGCCACGATTATCAAACTGCAATCCGGTTCCGAGCAGGCGGTAGCTTCCATGCAGGAGAGCCGGGGAAAAATCGCGCAGGCGGTGGACCAGGCCGGTCACACAGCACAGGCGCTGGCTAACCTGATCTCTTCAATCGCTGAGATTGATGACAAAAACAGTCAGATTGCCACGGCCACCGAGGAACAGAGTGCAGTTGCCAAAGAGATCAACCAGAATATCAGCGTCATCGCCGAGCGAACAGAACAGAGTTCGGTAGGCGCAGAACAGACCTCACGCACCAGCCAGGATCTGGCGGAGATCGCGACGGACCTTAAAAACATGGTTGGTGAATTTAAGATTTAACCCGCCCAGCGGATCGGGGATTAGCGTGCTCAATCAACCTGCAGGTAATGCTAAAGCCTCAAGGGCCTGTTAACACTTCATGAGAGGGCTCCTGGAGCGTTAGCAGGCCTCACTCAAACCGAATAAACCCGTTTAACCACTCCAGCAATACAACAGGCCGCTCCTCTGGAATCCAGTGGCCGCACTGTTCGACCACCCCTCCCTCAACGTTAGTTGCAAACTGCTCGGCACAGAGCTTCACCCCAGCGCCGATACTTTGCTCTCCACCCAACGCTAATACCGGGATCCCCAGTTTCTGTTCGGCTACCGACGAGAAAAACTGCGCATCTTCTTGTAGGCAGCGGTAATAACCGAAGCCGCAACGCAGCGCTCCGGGCTGGCTGGCACAACGGGTGTATTCGGCAATATCAGCCGCATTAAACGCCGCCGGATTAAAGGCAAAATTGTTAAAGAACCAGCTGATGTAGACCGCCTCGCGCCCCTGCACCAGAGCTTCCGGCAGATCTGCTACCTGATGAAACTGCATGTGCCAGTAACCTGCAAGGCCATCACCGATTCCAGGCAATGGGATACCGGGAATAACAATATCCAGCAGCACCAGCCGAATGATCAACTGCCGGTACTGCAAAGCCAGAGCAGCGGCAACCGCGCCGCCCCAGTCATGACCCACCACCACGACCCGCTCCAGACCCAGCTGATGTAACAACTGGGCCACATCATCAGCCAGGGTCTTTTTATCAAAACCCCCAGCCGGTTTGCTGGAATCTCCCAGCCCACGCAGATCAACTGCGACCACCGTACGGCCGCCTGTTGCCAGCTCAGGCATCAGGTGACGCCACTCGTACCAGCTCTGTGGCCAGCCGTGCAACAACACTACCGCTTCTTTGACACCCGGGCTGTAACCCGCGGTTACATAGTGCAGCCGAACCTGCTCCAGATGCATCGTTGCGTGCTGAAAAAGCGGCTCAGTCACTGAGGTTTACCCCGCGAGGTTAAACCGCGCGCCTGTTGCAACGGACTCAGATACCGATCCAGGGAGTCAGGCCACCAATCGCGCTATTGATCAGACCAAGAATCAGGTTCACCACAACGATATGACGTATTTTTCCCAGCGCAACGGCCGCTGCCTCAAATTCATCATCGTCCAGAGCGGTCTGAAACTGCCGCCAGCGGACACCATAAAGCCAGACAAACAGCCCCGCCATCAACAGCCCCAGCGTCTGCATCAGGTGGATCAGCGGCGTCGCGCCAGCAAACCCACCATAGACCACAAACAGCATCCAGTAACCGGATGCAATCAACACCACCACGGTAACCCAGACCCAGCGGAAAAACCGCTCAAACACCTGCCGCCAGAGCCACAATGCCTGCCGCTGCTCCCACCCCAGCAAACTCGGACGCAGGATCAGATAAGCAAAAAACATCCCACCCACCCAGATAAGCGCAGCCAACAGATGAAGGGCAAGAACCAGAGCCGGTATAAACATTTAACTGACCTCCGCTGAGGCAACTGAAAAACAGCGTTGCAGCCAGCGGGAGATATCACCAATCTCCTCCAGGCAGACGCTGTGGTCCATCATATACTGATGCCACTCAACCTGATAACCCAGTTCCTTCAGCCGGTCTCGGGATCGGGTCGCCTGGGCAATCGGAATCATCGGATCACGCAGCCCATGAGCATAGAGCACCGGCGTATCACGGTTTGCCGGCGCTGCCTCTTCCGGCAATGAGTCGCCAGTAGCAAGATAGGTTGAAAGCGCCATCACGCCGCCCAGGCGCTGCGGGTAGCGCAAGCCGGTGTGCAGCGCCAATGCACCCCCCTGGGAAAAACCGGCGAGAATAATCTTGTTGGCAGGAATCCCCAGCTGAAGCTGACTGGTGATAAATGCCTCGACCAATTCCCCCGAGGCGGCAAAACTCTCCAGATCCGCCCGTTTGTCGAAATCGAGTCCGGTGATGTCGTACCAGGCTGGCATCACCATACCGTTATTAATGGTCACCGGACGTTGCGGCGCGTGGGGAAAAATGAAACGTACCGCCAACTCTGCCGGTAATTTAAGTTCTGGTACGATCGGTTCAAAATCGTGGCCGCTGGCCCCGAGTCCATGGAGCCAGATCACCGCGTATTCTGCTGTCGTATCAGGCTCAACAGTAATGTGGGGTATCAGCGAAGCTGCCATCTGCAAAAATCCTGTTCAATGAATAAAGTTTCTTAACGTTAACACCAGGTTCGGATGTATCACCGCGACCAGCGCTCTAATGACACCCGTACCAGGCCATCATCTTACTGGAGCACACCGGTTTGACCACCCCCTGCCCGCTTTGCAATAACATCGACAGCCCGATTCTCTGGCAGAACCATGAGATGATCATCATCGACGCACAAGAGCCCGACTATCCGGGGTTTTGCCGCGTTATCTGGCGCGACCATGTCCGCGAGATGAGCGACCTGACTGCTGACGAGCAGCAGCGGCTAATGGCACTGGTGTTTACCGTTGAGCGTGCGCTACGCAGCCACTTTACGCCGGACAAAATCAATCTCGCGTCCTTCGGTAATCAGGTCCCCCATCTTCACTGGCATGTGATCCCGCGCTTTACCCAGGACCGTCATTTCCCCAATCCGGTCTGGGCCACCGCTTCTCGGGACGAAGGTTATCGCCCCAGGGTTACCAGCGAAGAGCTGCGAGACTTGATCAACTCATTCATGGAATAAAGGCAACGAATTCCTCAGCCATCTGCATAGTCAACCGCTACAATAGCGCGCCACAAACCGTTTCCTTCCCCTCAACCTGATCTGGAGGTAGTTGCTAACCATGGCTGCAACGCTGGTGTTAATCCGACATGGACAGTCGGTCTGGAACGCACAAAATCGCTTTACCGGCTGGGTCGATGTCCCGCTGGCCGAAAAAGGCTGGCAGGAAGCAGAGGCGGCCGGAAAAAAACTGGCCAATGTCCGCTTCGATGCAGCTTACACCTCCCATCTGCAGCGGGCCATCTGCACCCTGCAAACGGTACTCAGGTTCAACACCGCCAGTAACACACCAATTTTTATTCCCGCCGCAGGTACTGTTCCGCGCGAGAGTTACCAGCCCGGCGCGAGTGAACTGCCGGTACAAATTCACCAGACTGAGCTGGCGGAACGCCATTACGGTGACCTGCAGGGGCTGAACAAGGATGAAGTGAAGGCGGAACATGGTGAGGAACAATTCAGGATATGGCGGCGCGGTTTCGACACCCCGCCACCGAACGGGGAAAGTCTGAAAGACACCTGCGACCGGGTGGTCCCCTATTTTGAACAGGAAATAGAGCCGTTATTAAAGCAGCAGCAGTCGATCCTGATTGCCGCCCACGGCAATTCACTCAGAGCACTGACCAAACATCTGGAACAGATCAGCGATGAGGAGATCGTCAAAGTAGAGATTCCTACCGGCACGCCGATTGTCTATTCACTGGAACCCGCCGCCGAGGGCTGGAAAATCCTCAACAAGGAGATCATCTCCATCTAGGAACGGCTCACACCGGACAAGTCACTCGTGGAAGAAGATACGGATAAAGTTATTTAGACACCCTGTTCAGCGGCCTGCTCAATCGTCGGCCGGATCACCCCGACACCGATCCCCTCGATTTCAAGCTCCTGCGTACGCAGATCAATAACAATCGGGTCAAATTCCTGATTCGCAGGGTTGAGCGTAACCCGATCCCGGTCACGGCTAAAGCGCTTAACCGTCACCTCACCATCAACACGGGCAACGACCAGCTGACCACTGGTCGCCACCCGGGTGCTATGTACCGCCAACAGGTCGCCGTCAATAATCCCTTCATCGCGCATGCTCATACCACGCACTCGCAGCAGGTAATCTGCCGCTGGCTTGAATAGCTCACCTGCCAGCGGGTAGTGCTCTTCGAGATGTTGCTCGGCAAGGATCGGCTGGCCGGCAGCAACGCGCCCGACTATAGGAATACCCTCGTCGGGAATTAAACCTGATAACAGGCGAATCCCCCGCGAGGCACCGCTCACCAGTTCAATCGCCCCTTTACGCGCCAAAGCGCGTAGATGCGCCTCCGCCGCATTGACTGATTTGAACTTGAAGTGAGTAGCAATCTCAGCGCGAGTGGGTGGTCGACCATCACGTTCGACCACCGCGCGAATCATTTGCAGAATTTCCGCCTGGCGGCGGGTTAGCGCTT
>JBPEXY010000257.1:0-4472 GCA_052031065.1 Immundisolibacteraceae bacterium
CCAAGCACAACACTGACAAACACCAGGGAAATACCGAGCTGCAGAACCAGACGATTGACCGCCTTATTGGCCTTAACACCATCATTGCGGGTGACATCAAACCTGACCTTCTGCGGAGCCATTCGCTGGCGCATGCGCTCGACCCGATCCAGTACCTGATCGGCGACCCGTACCGCATTGGCTCCCCTTTTTTTGGCAATTGCCAAAGTAACGGCCGGAACCTCACGGTGCTGGCCGGGTTGATAATCCGGGTGCGCTGGTCCGAGAGAAAAGCGGGTGAGATAGTGCCGCTCCAGCGACGGACCATCAAACACGTCAGCCACATCTTCCAGATAGATTGGTCGGTCGTTGAAATGACCGACCACCAGCCGTTTGACCGCACTGAGGGAACTTAATTGACCATCCACATAGACCGGCGCCGCCCTGCCCTGATCAACGGTATTACCAACCTGCGCACCCAGATTGGTAGCGGCTAGAAGTTGCAACCCACTGTCTATGCTGACGCCAAAAGCCTGCATGCGTTCCGGATCGAACTCGACCCGGATCTCCCGGTCTCGACCGCCGACCACACTAACGACGGAAACATCAGTCAGGCTACGTAACCTGATCGCCATGCGGTCGGCGATTCGCTTCAGTGCGTAGTCATCATAGTCGGCAGAACTGAGGGTTACCGAGACGACTGGTATATCGTCAACATCAATTGGCTGCACACTCGGTGGCGATGCGCCGGGTGGCAAGCGATGACTGTTTTGCTGAACCTTGTCATAAATTCTGACCAACGCGGTCTCTTTCGGCACACCAACTTCAAACTCCACCTGCACAGTGGCCCGCGCATAACCTGCAGTTGCGTAGGTATGCTCTATATCGGAAATTTCGCTCAGAATTCCTTCCAGCGGAATCACCAGCAACGACTCCACCTCTTCGACCGACGCACCCGGCAGATCAATGGTAACCAGCACGCCCGGAACGACGATCTGCGGATTTTCCTCCCGTGGCGTCAGCAGCAGTGCCAGGACACCAAACAGGCTGACACCAAGAACAAACAGCAAGGTCAGGCGGGAATTGATAAACAGGGCCGCCAGACGCCCCGCAGAGTTATTGTTCTCCGCCATGCTCTCTAATCCGCTGCGTCCGGCACCGGGGTAATTAATTCAATCAGCGCGCCATCGAAAAGGTCATCCGCCGGATTGGCAACAATCAGCTCGCCAGCCTCCAGCCCAGCAGTCACCTCCAGTTGTTGGGGCCATTGCTGGCCAATCCGCAACCAGCGGAAATGAGCCCGGTTACCGCTGATCACCATCACCCCTTCGAGCCCCCCGCGCTCCACCAGCACACTCCGTGGAATCACCACTCCATTGATCGAACCGGTGACAAAACGGGCTCGACCAAACATTCCCGGTAACAGATTGGCGGTCACTGGCAAAGCAATTTTCACCTCAAACCGGCGCGTAACCGGATCACCTGAAGGGACAATACGCAGCACCTCACCATTGAGCGGACGCTCCAGCGCATCCAGCTCCACCGCCAGCTTCTGTCCCAGATAAAGCGAGGCTACGCGACGCTCCGCCACGTAAGTCTGGAATACCAGAGAAGACTGGGACTCGATCAGCAGAATGGGGGCGCCGGTAGTCGCCAGATCCCCCGATTGTTTGTGCAGTTCAATCACCACGCCATCTACCGGACTGCGAATCGAGGTGTAACGCAGGTTGGCCAAAGCGGTTTCACGCGCGGCATTGGCTTCATTGATTTGCGAACGCGCCAGCTCAAGGCGGACCTTCGCCTTGCGTAAGGTATCGGCGGCGATACTGCCCTGACGGGCTAACTCACCATACTGTTCAACATCACGTTGCGCGTCCTCCAGGTCAGTCTGCGCCGAAGCGAGTGCCGCCTCGGCACTGCGAATGGCGCCCTGTACGTCGGCGGAATCGATTTCCACCAGCAGGTCGCCCTGACTGACACGGTCTCCTTCGCGCACCGCGACACTCTGGATAAATCCGGTGATGCGTGAGGAGAGCTGGATACTGTCGTCGGCTGTAACATTGCCTGGCACCCGATAAACCTGCTCGAGGGATGCCTCCTGCACCTGCATTGGCTCTATCAGGTGAACACTGTGTTGCTCTTCGGCTGCCGGATGGCTCTGATCACCGCAGCCGACCAGCGCCGCGCACAACAGCAGAAATACTCGATGCCAAATACGTTTCAACTTCCGCATGATCCAGTTACACCTGGCCAGTGACAATGAACAAAATAGAACGACCGATTAAGGAACGGTAAACGCCAACATCAACTGTGAAGCTGCAACCACCGATCCACTCAGGACCGGCGAGGAAATCTTCTACTGCGACTAAACGCCCTGAAAACCGTGCAGGATCAGATTAGTGATACGGTCACCAATAAGTTCATTGTCATAACCCTCCTCGGCGATGCCAAGAAAACCCCTCACCGGAGCCAGCTCAAAATGGCCCAACAGCGCAGAGATCACTGTCAGTCCAACAAACGAGGCATCCATTTTGGGGTAAACCTGCTCAACGGTCCGGGTGATGCGTTCAAACGGCTCGCGCAATACCTGCTCGGTAATCAGCCTTAACCGCTCTGCGTCTCCGTCAAGCAATTCGCGATGCAGCAACCTGCGAAAAATCACATCGCCAGCGATCAGGTCAGTAAACCAGCCCATAATACTGCGCACCGTCTGCTCGCCACTGTCGGTCTGTTCAAGCATTTTTTCCAGACCCTGGGTTCGTTCCTTAAACGAGTGCTTGATCGACTCGACGTAGAGAGAGCGTTTATTGTCGAAATGGTGATAAAGCGCTGCAGGGGTTATGCCGCAGGCCCGGGCAAGATCACGCATGGAGACACCGCTGTATCCAGACTCCGCAAAGAGCTCTACCGCAGAACCGAGAATTGCCTCTCGGGTTTGGTTTCCCGCCACTACTGTTTCCTGAGCAATGTTCATCAGACTATATCCACCTCTTTAGGGATCATCCGTACATAGCGGATGCGCTATTCAAATTTGATTACACGTTAGTCCTGGAGCTTGCACCGTCATCGGCCATCCCCGTTTTTCAGCCAAAAATCCGAATGACTAATTCCAGTTCATCAGCAGGAGACAACGATTACGCTGAACTTAACGTTCGTTAAGTGTAGCGGCCAAAGCTCTGGCTGTCACGATGATTTGTTTCCCTCTCCGCGGTATCGTTGCTCTATTCTGGCTCCACCCCCATCAATACAGTTGGGGCTCCATGCAGCGCGAACGACCTTATCAGCCGCATCTAAAATTAAAGCTAAACCTGGCGCTGCCGATAGACCCAATCAGACCGCTAACTGCTGTACTTGAGGAATCCTATCCGTCAACGAGCCCAGCAGAAGCTGACATCAGTCAACGACATTTCGGAGTAGCAAACCGTGACTATACCGGTCCTGATCGTAGACGACTCGACGGTAGCGAGGCGTCAACTCCAACGCTCCCTTCCGGAACATTGGGATATCAGCATTTCCACAGCAGCCAATGGGCAGCAAGCGATGGCTGCCATCCACGCTGGCAAGGGAGAGCTGACCTTTCTGGATCTAACCATGCCGGAAATGGATGGCTACCAGGTGCTGGAAAAGATTCGAGCGGAAAAACTGGAAACTACCGTCATCGTGGTCTCTGCGGATATTCAACCAGAAGCCCGTCGTCGAGTCATGGAGCTCGGAGCTCTCGATTTTATCCATAAACCGGTTGATATCGAGAAACTCAGCAGCATCCTCGTTGAATACGGCCTGATCTCGTTAGAGACCTGAGCCATGGCTATCGCTGCTTCTACCGAACTTACAGAAGAGCGCCGCGAGGCCCTCCAGGAAATGGTAAACGTTGCGATGGGCCGCGCCGGCAGTTTGATGGCCGACCATATGCGCTGTTTCATCCACCTCTCGATCCCGGTAATTTCGATCGTTTCTACCGTCAAACTGAGCGAAAGCCTAAGCCCTGTGGCCGACGGTATGGTTACTCCCGACCCTGTAACCGGGGTTCGCCAGGGCTTTTATGATAGCGAAGACCCAGCCGGCATACGTGGAGAAGCGATTGTTGTCTATGACGCAAAAGCCCACCTGCACCTTGCCCAACGACTACAGGTTGCTTCTGAACCGACAGACCAGGTTGAGCGTGAACTACTGCTTGAGATCACCAACATAATCACCGGCGCCTGCCTCAACGGAATTGCAGACCAAATCGGCGTCCAGCTGGACTACTCTGCGCCTTCAATTGTGGCACAGCGACAGCAGTGTGGTGAACTTCTGGATCCCACCCAGCTGCCTTGGGATCACTGTTTGCGAGTGCAGGTCCACTATTCCGAAGATGGCGGTTTTGGCTGCAACCTGTTCCTGCTACTCACCACTCCTGCCCTTGAGGAACTCTTCAGGCATGCCGACCAGTTCCTGGCCGACCTGGATGCGTAATGAACGCGACTGCACAACCCCCATCGCCAACTACTGCG
>JBPEXY010000258.1:0-5822 GCA_052031065.1 Immundisolibacteraceae bacterium
TGGTACCGGCCTTGGTCTGACAAGCCTGAAAGCGTTGCTGGAACCCTATGGGGTAAAAATTGAAGTTGACTCCGTTCCAGGTCGCGGATCAACGTTCACACTGTCGATCAACCCTGCTGAACACCAGGCCCCTCCCCCGTCATTAGACGAGCCAGCCGCAGATAAAGGGACGGGGAACCCCTGCTACGCGGTGACTCCTTCCGTTGCCTGATTAACAGAGCCATGAAAGAGATGAGAATGTCCAATCAAGAGACACTGAAAAAGATCCTGCTGGTCGATGACGATAGTCATATCACCGTGCTGTTCAAAGCGATTCTGGAAAATGATGGCTTTGAGGTCCAGACTAGTAGCGACGGCGCCCAGGCTCTGGAAGTCGCGCGGGACCAGGAGCTTGCTTGCATCATTACCGATCTGACCATGCCCAGACTGGATGGTTTTGGACTGATTAAAGCACTGGGAGAGGAAAAACCGCAGATCCCGGTAATCGTCGTCACCGGGGAAGCCCATGAAGAGAGTATTCACCAGGCACTCTCTCTGCGAGCAAAAAACTTTCTTACCAAGCCGATTTCTGGAGAGGAGCTACGGTTTGCGGTCCACCGCGCCCTGGAAAGCAACTCTGATAAAAGCTCACAGGCCACCACGACCGGCACACCGGTAAAGGAAAATTCTGAAACCAGGGAGTGCGCAGGCAATGTGATTCCAGAGTTTCCCGACTTTGTTGGCAAAAGCCGGCCTATTCAGCAGCTGAAAAAGATGATGGCCCAGGTCGCCGATACCGACTCCATCGTCATCATCCTTGGTGAATCGGGAGTCGGCAAAGAGGTCGTCGCCCGCTGCCTCCACTACAGCTCTGCGAGACGCCACAAACTGTTTGTGCCAGTCAATTGCGGTGCAATTCCGGAAGAACTGCTGGAAAGTGAGCTGTTCGGCCATGAGAAAGGGGCGTTCACAGGAGCCATCACGGAGCGCAAGGGACGGTTCGAACTTGCCGAGGGCGGCACCCTGTTCCTTGATGAGATCGGTGAGATGAGCCTGAGTATGCAGGTCAAGCTTCTCCGCGTACTCCAGGAAGGTACCTTTGAGCGGGTCGGTAGCAACCGCACGATCAAAGCCAATGTCAGGGTGGTCGCGGCGACCCACCGCGATCTTGAACAACAGATTGAACGCGGAGAATTTCGGGAGGATCTGTTTTATCGCCTTAATGTGTTTCCACTGGAGATTCCACCACTGCGCGACCGTGCTGCTGACATCCCGCTGATAATCCAGCGGTTTCTCAATCGCCACCAACGGGCCGGAAAGGAGATTATCGAGCTGACCGACGACGCATTGAAAGCGATGCAGAGCAATCAGTGGCGCGGCAATGTTCGCGAGCTGGAGAATCTGCTGCAACGATTGATCATCCTCTATCCAGGGGGCGTCGTCGAGGAATCAGATCTACCACCGAACTATCAGAAAGATCCCTCTGCTGCGGAGACATTGTTGGCGGGTACCGATGGCCTGGAGCTACCCGACGAAGGCATGGACCTGAAACAGCACCTGCATGACATTGAATACCAGCTGATCAAACAGGCAATGGAGCGCGCCAATAATGTCGTCGCTCACGCAGCGATTCAGCTGGGCATGCGTAGAACAACTCTGGTGGAAAAACTACGCAAATTTGAACTGGACAAAAAAACCCGATCCGAAGAATCGGTTCGTTAACGCCGCCCCTGGCATCAGTCTTGCTATCCTGCTGAAGCCCCCATTTTCTAAAGTCTATCGCCCCTCGGCCGACACTAAACTACGGCTGACCCTGTTTCTGCGTCATCTGCGGAGGTCAAGCAACAACGACACCGTTACTCTCTAAAGGATCGTAGCGGGTAATCCGACCCCTAAACAGATCTGGCTTGTTCAATGAACGATACTAATACCAATACCATTGAGTTTAATCCCGACACTTTTTTAAAGACGGAGTACGTACTTCCGCCACTCCCCGCTATCGTCATCACCATCAAGGATATGATTGAGGAAGACCGGGCGGATATGGCGGAGATTTCCGAGCTGGTGGCTGCAGATCCTGCTCTGGTTATCCAGGTTCTTAAGATCGTAAACTCTGCCTATTACTCCATGCCAAGGCCAATTACTGACCTGAAATACGCTATCGCTTTTCTCGGTCTGGCAGAGATCTACCGAATCGTACTCACTCTTGCAGTGGTCTCTACACTGGAGATTGACGAGGAAAACCTGCTCAAGCAGTTCTGGCGCGATTCGTACCTGACCGCTCTGACCAGCAAATTCCTGACCCGTCGGTTTGAGCCAGGCCTGGCAGTCGAGGAGTTGTGGTCTTCGACCCTATTGCACGACATCGGCCGGTTGCTATCGGCGAAGTTCTTTCCCGATGAATTCAGAGCCGTCAACAACTATTGCGAAGAACATGGCTGCCTGGTTGAAGAGGCTGAAAAAGCTCTCGGAGTACCCAGTCGAGCAACCCTGGGTGCGCTCCTGGCCCGCCACTGGGAGTTGCCGGAAATGATCCGTGTCGCCTGTGCAGCCCATGACGAAGTGTCGCTGTTCGCCCTTGACCCCAACTCCAGAGACGACGCCTTTCAGCGGATGATCTGCCTGAGCTATCTGACTGCAAGACTCGGAGAAGGCAAACTTTGTGCGGAAAAAAGCGCAGACCTTGCCAATCGCATCAGCCAGTTTATCAACCTTGATCGAGAGCATTACAGCGGTGTAGTGGAATCAGTCAATGAGCTCGAGGAAGAAGTCGAAAGCTTTGTCGCTCGGCTGAGTTGAACCGCGCTGCACTGCGGCAAACTACGCCAGACCGAGGGTGATTCTCACGGCGCCGTGGAGGCGCGCCGCAAACGATCTCTGATCGATACCCAGGCTGGTTCTGCTGGCGGCGCTTCAATCAGTATCCTCTCAAGGTCAAGGCGGTCGAGCCTTCTCATTGCCGCATAGAGTTCACGAGCATAAAGCGTTGGTGACGAACCCAGGTGAATGAGTTCCAGACCTGGCCGCTCTGGAAGCTGGGATTTATCGCAGGTAATCAACCCGAACCTGGTCCCCGGTAGCAGTTCAGAAACTCTCTCCTTCAGTTCATCCGAGGCAACAAGCTCAGTTGGCGTCAATGGCGCATAGTGACGAGCCACTAAACCCGGTGCACGCTGGCGCAATTGATTAGACAGAAATACCGGCCTGTCCATGACCTCAGACAGCTCTTCTGCACTGACCCTGCCCGGCCGGAGTATCTCCGGATCTTTCACCAGACTGAGTATGGTCGATTCCAGCCCTACTTCACAGCTGCCGCCGTCCAGCACCAGCTTTAACTGATCGCCGAACTCCCTACGCACATGCTCCGCCCGGGTAGGACTGATCCGACCATATCGATTGGCCGATGGTGCTGCTACACCACAGCCAAAAGCAACCAGCAACCTCAGTGCCAGCGGATGGGCGGGAACACGAACAGCAACACTATCCTGGCCGCCGGTTACCTCACCCAGCACCCGGTCACGGCGCGGAAGCACCAGGGTTAATGGCCCTGGCCAGAACAGCTCTGCCAATCGCTCTATCAATTGCATATCAGCCACCGCCCACTGCTCGACCTGATGAAAATCGGCAAGATGGACGATAACCGGATGACTGGCAGGTCTGCCTTTAAGATGGAAAATACGCTCCACCGCCTGCTTGTTGGTAGCATCTCCGGCGAGACCGTATACCGTCTCGGTTGGCATGCCTACCAGCTCACCAGCGGCAAGCAGTTCTACTGCCTGCGCGATTTTAGCTTCGACATTGTTTCCAGCCTGCTGATTCATCCAGGCGAGCCATCTGTCAGCAGCTGATCAGCACGGTGGGCATAAATAAAATCGGAACGGCTGAGACCATTGATCGCATGGGTGCGAATTGATATCTCGACCCGGCACCAATCCAGAACCAGTCGAGGGTGGTGTTGTGCCTTTTCTGCCAGTTCAGCAAGACGCTGCGTGCGCCACAACGCCTGCTGATAATCTTCACATCGAACCTCTCGACAGAGATGCCCCCCTTTGATCTGCCAATCCGTATGGAGTTGATCCAGCAGCCCATTAACTTCATTGTCGGCAACAGGTTGATAGATGCCATCCTGCGGGATACAGGGTTCATCGTTTTGCAGCCGCCGACCGATCCGCTCTTTACCCACGATCAATTCACCTGTTCAAACAGCGCCATCGACTCGACATGGCTGGTATGGGGAAACATATCCATCACCCCCACCCGGCAAAGCCGATACCCTTTTTCTGCAACCAGTAAGCCGCTATCACGGGCCAGGGTCGCCGGGTTGCAGGAAACATAAAGCAACTGGGCCGGTGGCTTGCCGCGCCTGCCAAACCGCTCAATAAACGAACAAACCTGTTGAGCACCACTACGGGGCGGGTCGATCAACAACCTGTCAAAGTCAGCCGGCAACCCATCGGGCTGTTCGAACAGGTCACCACAGATAAACTCTGTATTGCTGATGCCGTTAATCTGCGCATTACGATTCGCCTGCACAACCAGCTCGGAACTGCCCTCAATCCCAACCAGGTGCTGGCAACGACGAGCCAGCGGCAATGAAAAATTGCCCACACCACAAAACAGATCAGCCACGCGGTCGTCTGGCTGCGGCTGCAGCCACCGCAGAGCCTGGTCAACCATTTTCTCATTCATCACCAGATTAACCTGGGTGAACTGCTGAGGAAGAAACTCGACCCTGACTGAATGAGCTGCCAGTTCATAAGCCAGCGGATCTGCGTTATCTGGCGGTAACGGATGGATCGTATCGACCCCACCGGGCTGCAGCATCAACCGAATCCCTGAAGAATCAGCAAATTCCCGCAGTAGCGTGCGGTCCTCCATTTGCAGGGGATCCAGATGGCGAACAATAAACACTACCGTATCCGCATCGGTCGCCACTTCGATTTGCGGGATTCGCTCCCTCACCGTGAGTGCAGCAATCGTTTCAGATAGTGGCTGCAGAGCCGCAGAAACCCTGGGATCGAGTACTGGGCAAACGGACATGTCAACGACACCCCGCTGTTTTTTTTCCCGGAAGCCTACCAGCACCCGCTGCTTGGCGTGGACATAACGAACACCGAGTCTCGCCTTGCTACGGTAATTCCAGGCGGAAGCAGACAGCGGTTCTGCCACATCATCGGGTGTCACCTCTCCGATTCGTTGCAACTGTTCCAGCAGTATGGTCTGCTTGTCCCTGATTTGCGCTGGCGCTCGCTGATGTTGCAACGAACACCCGCCGCACTGATCAAAATAATCACAGGGTGGTTGTTGACGATCAGGCGAGGCGTCAATCACATCAACCACTTCCGCTTCGTCATACCGCTCGTGCCTGCGGGTAATGGCGATGGAGAGGCGTTCTCCCAACAGCGCCCCAGCAACAAAAACGGCCTTACCGTCGACCCTTGCGATTCCTCTGCCCCCTTCCGCCACCCCGGAAATGGTGACCGGCTCGGCGACCGGCACCGGGGCGCGGTTGCGTCTTCGTCTTTGTCTGCGTCCAGACATCAGCTGCTGCGCTCCAGGATCACCACCGCACAGACCAGCGTGCTGCCATCTGCAAGCCGTTCGTCACTGATGGAGACATAATGACGGTCAATATTTCTCGCCGACAGCACCTGCTCTGCAGCACCATCGAAAACCAGCCCGGGCTCACCGGAGCTTCCGTGACACACCTGGATTTGGGGTAGCGTCACTCCCTGGGCAATCCCGGTTCCCAGAGCCTTACCAAACGCCTCCTTTACGGCCCAGCGTTTGGCAATAAATACGTCCTGGCGCGAAGCGCTGGAAAATTGGTCACGCTCCTCCAC
>JBPEXY010000259.1:0-20983 GCA_052031065.1 Immundisolibacteraceae bacterium
AATGTCGCGGCGTAGTTCCGAAAAAGCCTCAGCCAGTTTTTTACATCCGGCAACGGGACGGGCATGGACCAGCGCCTGATGCTCCCAGTCACGCGCATCCTCTTGCAGATAGCGCCTGAGACTTTCCGGGTCGCTGGTCATCGGGCCAGCGTTGCCGCTCGGTCGCAGACGGAAGTCAATCTCGTAAAGTCTGCCGGAGGTGGTCTGGGTGGTGAGCAGATGGATTAGTCGTTGTACGACACGACCATAGAAGCGGTGCAGCGGTGTCGGCTGCTCCGCGCCGCTGGTCATCACTTCCTGATCTCCCTGCGGCCTGATCAGCACCAGATCGAGATCGGAGTTGTAACTGAGTGACCGGGCGCCGAGCTTGCCATAGCCGACCACCAGTAGTCTGGCGCTACTGTCTGGATGAGCTATGTTTTCGGGTGGTGAGCCGTGGCGGGCAACGATCTGGTTCCAGGCAATCTGCAGGCTGGTGGCCAATACCTGTTCGGCGGTGTCATCAAGTAGCTGGTCGCTGTCGAGTTGCGGATTGATGTCGAGAATCGCGGAGCGCAGCAGCTCGGCACTGCGCAGGTCACGCAGCTGGTTCATCTGCTGCTCCAGCGCTGCGTCGTCACCGACCTGTCCAAGCTGTACCACCTGCTTAAACAGGGTGGCGAGTTGGTCGGCAGTAGGCCGCCGGGCGAGGCTGGAAGCATCAAGCAGTTCATCCAGTAGCACCGGGTGCTGGCAGATCCAGTTGGTGAGCCACTCACCGGCGGCGCAGAGCTTGCAGAGCTGTTGCAGTGCTGCCGGGTTTTCGTTGAGCAGGGCAATGTAGGCCGAGCGGCGCAGAATAGTTTTTACCAGACGAAGGGCACCGCTAAGGGCCTGATTGGCGTGTGGTTGCAGGCCGGCGGCGTTGATTAACTGTGGCATCAGCAGTTCCAGGCGCTGCTGGGATGCTGATGATGCCTGCCGGTAGTTGGCTGACTCGCGAAGGTTGGCCAGTATCTCAAGTGCGCTGTCTGGCTCTTCGTATCCAGTCGTTAATAGCAGTGCATGGCACTGTTCGGTTTCCAGCTCGCCGTGCCAGAGGGCGGTCAGTTGTTGAGCGCGCTGCTGCTCGTCGCTGAAGTCGCCGTCAGAATCAGTATCGTCGATGGTGAGCAGGCTGGTGAACATTGCCGAGACTGCGGCGCTGATCTGTTCAAGTTGCCGGGTGTAATCGGCATAATTTTCGTAGCCCATCGCCATCGCCAGGCGCTGCTGATCTTCCGGATTTTCGGGCAGGCGGTGCTCCTGTTGATGGTGAAGCATCTGTACCCGCTGTTCGCTGCGGCGCAGAAAATGGTAGCCTTCAGTGAGGGTCGCTAACTCTTCCGTGCTTAGATCACCCCGCTGCTGCAACTGCGGCAAAATGGCCGCTAGCGGCGGCTGTCGCAGCGCCGGGTCGCGGCCACCATTGAGCAGTTGAAATATCTGCGCGATGAACTCGATTTCGCGGATTCCTCCGCGCCCCAGTTTCAGGTGATAGGTGCCACTGCGCCGCTCCACCTGCTGATCGATACTCCGTTTCAGTTCGCGGAGACTGGCAAATACCCCGTAATCGAGATAGCGCCGGTAAACAAAAGGGCTGAGCTCTTTTAACAGGCGTCGGCCTGATTCAATGCTACCGGCGATTGGGCGTGCCTTGACCAGGGCGTAACGCTCCCACTCGCGGCCATGGGTGGAGTAGTAGTTCACAAAGGCATCAGCAGTGACCACCAGGGGTCCGCTGTCGCCGAACGGCCGCAGGCGCAGATCGACGTTGTAGAGCTGGCTGCCCTGGGTGCGGTTTTGCAGCAGATCGACCAGATCCTGAACCACGCGGGTATAAAATTCCTGGTTGCTAAGTGTCCGTTTGCGGTCACTGTTTTCCGTGCCTTCGGTTTCGCCGGTGTCATCAATTACGGCGATCAGGTCGATATCGGAATAGAAGTTGAGTTCATTGCCACCGAGTTTGCCCATGCCGAGGATGGTGATGTCGCAGGGGGTACGCGCACTTTCGGTGGTTGGGCTGCCGTATTTCTGCGCGGCGAAATGGGTGAGGCGTTCGACGGCGGCCGCTACGATCAGCTCTGCCAGCAGACTCAGGTGGTGAAGATTCTCGGCCAGTTCCGCCTGGCCAGTCAGGTCCCGCCAGGCAATAATCAGTTCTTCGCGGCGATGAATGTCCGTGAGCACTTCGCGTATTTGATCGCGGCTCTGGCAGGCACCTGACCGGTCAGCGACTTCGATCGCCAGCTGTTCTCTGTCGACCGGTTCGTCGAGGCGCCGGCCGTTTGCGCACTCCAGCAGCAGCTCTGGATACCGTTCGATCTGCCGGGCAAACCAAGGGCTGCAGGTGGCACATAAATTGAGTTGGGCGATCTGCTGCTCAGACAGTGATCGGCGCACTTCTTCGGGTAGCTCAACGGCTGGTGGCATCGTGGGCTCCGTAAGGTTCGTTGCAGGGTACAGGGTAGAAAAGTTTACAGTTGATGAGATAATTCGCTGCTGATCTGGGTCTGAACATTGAGTTTGAGGCCTCTGTTTAGTGTGGCCATCCTGGTGAAAGCGGTGGTGGTCCAACCATACCAATAAAAAAATCTGGCGGGACGTGATGATCGGAGTAGTTGGTGTAAGGGTGTTGTCTGCAACCGTAGCGATAGCTGGCGTCGTTGGTCTGCTGCTGCGACCTGCAGGTGTTAATGCTAGTGAGGAATTACTAGACGCGGGATCCCTCAACGCTGAAAGTGCGCGCAGCCTGGTGCAGTCGGTGGCGCAGACGTTGCTTGAGGATATTCGCGTCAATCGTGATCAGTTTGATGCGCAACCCGCACTGCTGCATCAGCGGGTGCAGGAGGTTGTTTTCCCCCATTTTGATTTCCCTCTGATTTCCCGGTATGTGCTTGGTAAGACATGGCAGGAGACCAGTGCGGAAGACCAGCAGCGGTTTGTTGATGAATTCAGCACCTTGATGTTGCACACTTACGGTTCGGCTCTGCTGGCGATTAAGGATGAGACGGTGGATTTTTTGCCCGTCAGTGCCAAACCTGGCGCCAGCATGGTGACCGTTAAGACTGAAGTTCGCAACGGGGATGAGAAACCGTTCCCTGTGGATTACCGGTTGGGAAGTCAGACTGGTGAATGGAAGGTAGTTGACGTTAAGATTGATGGTATCAGTCTGGTCAGGACTTATCGGTCAGAGTACGGAGCCATCGTGCAGCGGCAGGGGCTGGAAAGGCTTATTACCGCTCTGGCGGAGCGTAATCGACGTAACCTCTGATCGCTGAACTGTTCTCCGCGATCACCTTACTACAGGGGTGTCATCTCTGTCGGTCGGCGGCATACCAAGCGCTGCTTTTTTTCATGCAGAGTCTGGATAGACACGGCTGGTGGTCGGGCCACGCCGAAAAAAGTCTGTTTGGTAGCATAATTTCCATAATCCGGCTGTTTTCAGCGCAATTCACTCAAACCAGGCCGGCCTGTTCATGGTAGCTGCAGTAGCGATTCGAGATCTTCACAAAGCCTTTGGTGAATTGCGTGCCCTTGATGGCATCGATTTTGAGATCGGCCAGGGCGAGCTGTTTGGGCTGCTTGGCCCCAACGGTGCTGGTAAATCGACACTGATCAGTATCATGGCCGGTCTCTGTCGAGCCGATAGCGGCTCGGTTTCGATCATGGGAAAGGATGTACGGCGGCAGTCGGTGCAGAGTCGACGTCATCTTGGCGTGGTTCCCCAGGAATTGCTGTTTGATCCCTTTTTCAAGGTTCGCGAGGTGCTGGAGATTCAGGCCGGATATTTTGGTGTCGGTCATGTCAATCGCAGCTGGGTTGAAGAGCTGCTTGAGTCTCTCGGGCTGGCTGACAAGGCGGACAGCAACATGCGGGCGCTTTCTGGTGGGATGAAGCGTCGAGTGTTGATTGCCCAGGCGCTGGTCCACAAGCCTGAGGTTCTGGTGCTCGACGAGCCTACTGCCGGTGTTGATGTGGATCTGCGGCAAAGCCTCTGGTCTTTTGTGCAGCGGTTGCATGGCGAGGGAACTACGGTGCTGTTGACCACCCACTATCTCGAGGAGGCGGAAGCGCTCTGTGAGCGTATCGCGATCATGAACCGTGGTCGTCTGGTTGCTCTGGACAGTTGCTCCGGGTTGATGGAGCGCTATTCCCATTATGAGGTGCGTTTACGACTGGCTGACAGGGCGGTTGTATTACCGGAACCGGTGATGCGGGCGTTGGTCCGACGCGAGGATTCCTCAATCTGGCTGCAGGTGAATCGTGATCAGCAGCATCTGCCCGCAATTCTGTCGGCACTCCACCGGAATAATATCGCCGTTATTGAAGTAGAGACCCGTGAACAGAATCTTGAAGATCTGTTTCTTGAACTGACCGGGGACTCTGCCAGGTGAATCTGCGCGGTACCTGGACACTGTTTCGCAAAGAGGTGAAGCGGTTTATGGTGGTCGCCATGCAGACATTGCTGGCGCCGGTCATATCTGCGCTGCTCTACCTGGTGATTTTCAGTCATGTAATGGCCGACCGGGTGACCCTCTATGACGGTGTTCCCTACACCTCTTTTCTGGTGCCGGGGCTGATTATGATGTCGATGATCCAGAACGCTTTTGGCAACACCTCGTCAAGTCTGGTCTTCTCTAAAGTCACCGGCAGTATTATTTTTGTGCTGCTGGGCCCGCTGAGTCATCTGGAGTTTTTTATCGCTTTTGTTGCCGCGGCAATGCTGCGGGCAGTACTGGTGGGGCTGGCAATTTTTCTGGTCGCTGACCTGTTTGTCGGAGTGACGCTGGTTGAGCCGCTGTTTGTGCTGTTGTTTGGCTTGCTCGGTGCGGCAATTCTGGCCACCGTGGGATTGATTGCCGGTATCTGGGCAGACAAGTTTGATCAGGCAGCAACCTTTCAGAATTTTGTGATCATGCCGTTGTCGTTTCTGAGCGGAGTTTTTTACTCAATTCATTCATTGCCGGAAATCTGGCAGAACCTGTCGCGCGTCAACCCGCTGTTTTATATGATCGATGGATTCCGCTACGGATTTTTCGGCCAGTCCGATGTGCCGCCTTACCTGGGCCTTGCGGTAATGTGTGGAGCCTTGCTGATACTGGGTATAATTTCGGTGCAGATGTTGCGTAGTGGTTACAAATTGCGCACCTGAGCCTGGCAACGGTGATGAACCGGTACGTGGTTCATCCGCAGTCATGAACGGTTGACCGGTCTACAGGAACCGGGCTAATACTTTTGCGAACACTAAACTATATGGCTGGCAGATTGCTGGTGCCGCGTCTGTGTGGTTTGCCCTGCTAGCGGGTCGGCTGTGGGATAATTGTGGAATGGAAACAGAGAAAATTAAAAACCTTATCGAAAGCAGGTTGTCCAATTCAACGGTGATGGTTGATGGTGATGGCCGCCATTTTGATGCTGTGGTGGTCTGTGAGCAGTTTGCCGGTAAGAGCCGGGTGCAGCAGCATCAGCTGGTTTATGGGGTGGTTAAGGAAGAGATGGCTAATGATTCCATTCACGCATTGTCGTTGAAAACCTACACCCCTGAAGGCTGGGAAGAGGCGAATCGCTAAGCCGCAACATAGCGGTGTGGAC
Source organism: Immundisolibacteraceae bacterium (assembly GCA_052031065.1). Lineage (GTDB taxonomy): Bacteria > Pseudomonadota > Gammaproteobacteria > Immundisolibacterales > Immundisolibacteraceae > JBPEXY01. Next base: position 5,614 of record JBPEXY010000259.1, read on the forward strand.
ATCAGGCAACCTGCCTGATTTTCTGATGATGAAACTTCAAGTGGAGCGCTTGAAATGGACATAGCTAATCGAATCCAGGCATTTGTCGAACAGGTGCCTGTGGTGTTGTTTATGAAAGGGGACCGGATGTTTCCACAGTGTGGATTCTCTGGCAAAGCGGTGCAGATTCTGGAAGCCTGCAACGTCGAGTATGAAACGGTCAATGTGCTGTCGGATGACCAGGTACGCCAGGGTATCAAAGATTATTCCAACTGGCCGACGGTGCCACAGCTGTATGTGGGTGGGGAGTTCGTCGGTGGCAGTGACATCATGTTTGAACTCTACGAAACCGGTGAACTTCAGCAGCTACTGGCCACTCTGCCGGCAAACGAACATTCATGAACAACCATTTACCGATGGGATGAGTTTGGGTTCCTCGGTCGGCCACCTTATTCAGGTGGCCTTTTTATTTGTTAGAGACGAAGATCACGCTGTACCTGATCACAGACCCAACCTGAGTAGAACATAACTTGGACAAACTTATTGTTACCGGTGGTAGCCGTCTCAACGGAGAGATCAGGATATCCGGGGCAAAAAATGCGGCCTTGCCGATACTTGCAGCGACACTCCTTGCTGATGAGCCGGTAACCGTTTGCAATGTTCCCCATCTCCATGACGTTACCACCACTATGGAGCTACTCGGCCGCATGGGCGTATCTCTGGTCGTCGATGAGCAGCTCAACATCGAGGTTGATGCTAATTCGATCGAGAATTACTACGCGCCTTACGAACTGGTGAAGACCATGCGTGCCTCGATTCTGGTACTCGGCCCGCTATTGAGTCGTTTTGGCGAGGCGAACGTCTCCATGCCAGGTGGCTGTGCCATTGGTCAGCGGCCGGTGAACATCCACCTTGATGGATTAAAGGCGATGGGTGCCGATATTCGCGTCGAGAACGGCTACATCATCGCCAAGGCTGAACGACTGCATGGCGCCAAGTTGATTCTCGATACGGTATCGGTGACAGCGACTGAAAATTTGATGATGGCCGCGACCCTCGCCGAGGGTACGACCGTGATTGAAAATGCGGCGCGGGAACCAGAGGTTGCCGACCTGGCGGCCTGTCTTGTCAGTATGGGCGCCAGAATTTCCGGCGCCGGCACCTCCACCATTACCGTTGAAGGGGTGGATAGACTCGGCGGCGCCCGCCATCGGATTTTGCCCGACAGGATTGAAACCGCCACCTATCTGGTCGCCGGTGCGGCTACTGGTGGCCGGGTCAAGACCCGCGATACCGATCCCAGGCTGCTCGATGTGGTGCTGGAGAAGCTCTCTGAGAGTGGTGCCGATGTCACCACTGGCGAGGACTGGATTGAGCTCGATATGGGCGGGCGCCGGCCGCACGCTGTCGATATTCACACAGCGCCCTATCCCGCGTTGCCGACCGATATGCAGGCTCAGTTCATGGTGCTCAACACCATTGCTGAGGGTAGTTGTAAGGTGACCGAGACCGTTTTTGAGAACCGTTTTATGCATGTGCAGGAGCTGCTGCGCCTGGGGGCGGATATCACTCTCGAAGGTAATACCGCTTTTATCCACGGAGTAGAGACGCTGCAGGGTGCGCCGGTGATGGCTACTGATCTGCGCGCTTCAGCCTGCCTGGTGCTTGCTGGGCTGGTGGCCCAGGGCGAAACCCATATTAGCCGCATCTACCACATCGACCGCGGTTACGAGTGTATTGAAGAGAAGTTTGAGCAGCTTGGCGCCAACATCAGGCGGGTCCCCGACCGGAATGCGGCATGAATCAGCCGTTGCGTATAGCGTTGTCCAAAGGGCGGATACTGGAGCAGACGCTACCGCTGTTTGAAGCGATTGGGGTAACACTCCAGCCCGGTGAGCTGGAGAGTCGCAAGCTGATCCTGCAGACCCTTGATCAACAGGTGCAGTTCATCATTATCCGCGCCACCGATGTTCCTACCTATGTTGAGTATGGCGCCGCCGATATGGGCGTGGTCGGTAAGGATGTGTTGGTGGAATATGGACAGAGCAGTTTTTATGAACTGCTGGATCTTAATATCGCCCGCTGCAAGCTGATGGTCGCACGGCTTAAATCGGGGCAGGAGAGGTCGGCCGGTCGGCCGCGCGTGGCCACCAAATACGTCAATATTGCCCGCGATTATTTTGCCCGCCAGGGTGTGCAGGTAGAGCTGGTCAAGCTCTATGGCTCGATGGAGCTGGCGCCGCTGGTGGGTCTGGCCGATTACATAGTCGATCTGGTTGAAACCGGTGGGACTCTGCGTGCCAACGGTCTTGAGGCGACCGAAACTGTGCTTGAAGTAAGCTCAAGGTTGATTGTCAACAAGGCGGCGATGAAGGTACGCCATCAGCAGCTGATGGCGATGGTTGACAGGCTTACGGCCCAGTTGAACGGCAGGCTGGCCGGGTGATTGCGCGGACTATTGGGTTCGGGCTCAGTTCCCGGGTTGATGACGGGCGGTTTGCGTACGGGTGGGTTCGCCGGTGAGTGGTGTGATCCCGCTGCTGAGCAGCGGTTCTGAAGGTTTTGATACGGCGCTGCAGCGGTTGCTGTCCAAACGTGGGGCTGGTGATCAGCCGGCGCTTGAGATTGCGCAGGACATTATAGATCGCATTCGAAATCAGGGTGATATCGCGCTGCTGGAGCTAACCGCAAATCTGGATCGACATCCGGTGGAGTCGGTAGAGCAGTTGAAAGTATCGCCGCAGCGGCTCGCTACGGCGGTTGAATCGATACCCGCACAGCTACGAGAGGCGTTGGAGCTGGCTGCGGAGCGTATCGACCGTTATCACCAGCAGCAAAAAGCAGAATCCTGGCAGTTTACCGACGCAGTCGGGAACCGGTTGGGCCAGCGCCTCAGTGCACTTGAGCGGGTAGGTGTCTATGTGCCTGGAGGCAAGGCGGCATACCCCTCGTCGGTGCTGATGAATGTGATTCCTGCCCGGGTCGCCGGCGTTGATCGTGTCGTGATGGTTTCGCCCATGCCCGATGGCGAACCCAACCAGGCGGTACTCGCTGCAGCCGCGATTGCCGGGGTCGATGAGTTTTATGCGATTGGTGGTGCCCAGGCAGTGGCAGCATTGGCGTTGGGCACGGAAAGTGTCCCGGCGGTGGACAAGATTGTTGGCCCCGGAAACCGCTATGTGGCGGCGGCCAAACAGCTGCTCTATGGGCAGGTTGGTATTGATATGCTCGCCGGTCCGTCGGAGATCCTGGTGATTGCCGACTCCAGTTGTGACCCCGACTGGGTGGCGATGGATCTCTTTTCCCAGGCCGAGCATGATGAGCTGGCCCAGGCAATTCTGTTAACCCCTGATCGGGACTACCTGCAGCAGGTTTACTGCTCTATTGAGCGCCTGCTGCCGACCATGGAGCGTCGGGAGACTATCTCTGCTGCGCTGCACAACCATGGCGCCCTGATTGCGGTTGATGATCTGGCCCAGGCGGCCATGCTGGCCAACCGCATCGCAGCGGAGCATCTGCAGCTCTGTGTGCAAGAACCGGAGCCACTGCTGGAGCAGATTCGTCACGCCGGTGCTATTTTTGTTGGCCGATTCAGTTCCGAATCTCTGGGTGATTATTGCGCAGGATCCAACCATGTATTACCGACATCAGGGACTGCCAGGTTTAGTTCGGCACTTGGGGTTTATGATTTTCAGAAACGTACCAGCGTGATTCACTGTAGCGAGGGCGGTGCCGCAGAACTGGGGCGTATTGCGGCGGCAATTGCCGATGCGGAAGGGCTATCGGCCCATGCCGCGGCAGCTCGGTATCGAATTGATCGTTAGCCATTCAGTCGCTATTAAAGTCGTTAACCGGGGGCATCGTTTCCGGTACTCAGAGCGGTGGTGAGGCTGTTGCTGATAAAACCACGGTGTCCAGCATCAAGTTGCTATAGAATTGGCTGGATTCACACACAGTCAGGAGTAGCGGCTGAATAGCGCCCCTTCCTGGTGAATTCTTACACTATCGACGATTGCTCCAATCAACATGACTACTGCCAAGCGCGTTGCGCAAGTCAATCGCTCCACCCGCGAAACTCAGATTCAGGTCGAGATTAATCTGGACGGCAGCGGTGTCAGCGAAATCTCCACCGGGTTGCCATTTCTGGATCATATGCTCGATCAGATAGCCCGTCACGGTCTTCTGGATTTGCAGATTAATGCCAACGGTGACCTGGAAATTGACGGCCACCATACGGTCGAGGATGTCGGTATCACTCTCGGTCAGGCGCTGGCGGAGGCGCTCGGGAACAAGAGCGGGATCATGCGTTATGGGCACGCCTATGTGCCGCTGGATGAGGCTCTTTCGCGGGCGGTAATCGACTTTTCGGGGCGGCCTGGCCTGTTTTTTAAAGCCGAATTTCCCACCCAGCAGGTGGGAGAGTTTGATCTGGAGCTGGTGCCGGAGTTTTTTCAGGGGTTTGTCAATCACGCTCAGGCGACCGTACACCTCGATAATTTGCGGGGTGCCAATAGTCATCATATTAGCGAAACTCTTTTTAAGGCTTTTGGACGAGCCCTCAGAGCGGCGGCGCAGAGAGATCCGCGCAGTGAGGGGGTGATTCCTTCGACAAAGGGGTCGCTCTGAGCAGGCACCTGTCCCGCTGCCGGGTCGGTTGAGACAATGACGGTCGCAATTATCGATTATGGAATGGGCAACCTGCGTTCAGTTGCCAAGGCGTTTGAAAGTGTCGGTGCCGCCAACCTGCAGGTTACCGATGACCCCGGCGTGCTGGCGGCAGCTGACCGGCTGGTATTTCCAGGGCAGGGGGCGATTGGGAGCTGTTTTCGTCATCTTGCTGAACATGGTCTTGATTCGTTACTGGCTGAGCTACTGGCTGAAAAGCCGGTGCTCGGCATCTGTCTCGGTCTGCAGGCGCTGTTTGATCACAGCGAAGAGGACGGCGGGGTCGACGGGCTTGGATTGATCCCGGGTCGAGTGCGTCGTTTCCCTGAGCGGATGGTGGACGCGGGTGCCGCTGCCAAGATCCCGCAGATGGGGTGGAATCGGGTCGGCCAGGCCGATGACCACCCGTTGTGGCACGGGATCGCTGACAACGCCTGGTTTTATTTTGTACATAGTTACTATGTTGAGGTGGGCAATAAACAGCACTGTAGTGGAGTGTGCCGCTACGGTGAGGTGGAGTTTGCTGCTGCCGCTGCAAGGGAGAACCTGTTTGCGGTGCAGTTCCACCCGGAAAAAAGCCATCGTGATGGGTTAAAGCTGCTAAAAAATTTTCTTGATTGGGATGGAAGCCGATAGGAGGAGTTCATGCTGTTGATTCCGGCGATCGATTTAAAAGGCGGTAAGTGCGTGCGGCTGCGTCAGGGTGGGATGGACGACGTCACCGTCTTCTCCGATAACCCGGTGGAGATGGCCCGTCGCTGGTACGATGCTGGTGCAAGGCGCTTGCATATGGTTGATCTGGATGGTGCGGTGAGTGGCAAACCGGAGAATGCCACAGTCATTCATGATGTTGTGGATGCCTTGCCGGATATGGATATTCAGGTTGGCGGTGGTATCCGAGATGACGATACCATTCAGGCCTATCTGGATGCCGGTGTCCGTTACGTGATTCTCGGTACCAAAGCGGTTAATGCGCCCCATTTTGTTGGTGATGTGTGCGTTGAGTTTCCAGGCCATATCATCGTCGGCCTTGATGCCCGCAACGGTAAAGTGGCGACAGACGGTTGGTCGAAGTTATCCCATCATGACGTTATCGATATGGCCAAACACTTCGAGCAGGATGGGGTAGAGGCCATTATTTTTACCGATATCGGACGTGATGGGATGATGGAAGGGTTAAATCTGGAATCCACCGTCGAACTGGCCAGTCAGATCACCATACCGGTACTTGCCTCCGGTGGTGTAACCGACATGAGTGACATTGATGCGCTTTGCGCGGTCGAGGAAGAAGGGGTGCAGGGGGTGATTATTGGGCGTGCAATCTATGAGGGAACTCTGGATTTGCGCGCAGCTCTGCAGCGGGCTGCCGCCAGCCGCTGACGCCTGCCGGAGGCCCCTGTCGTTGATAGAGTTTCCTGGTTGTTGTTCTGGTTTAAGGCCTGGGTTTTTTGTCTCTGCCAAATGGGTGCTGTTTAGTTGAACGGTCGGACTACCAATGCCGCTATGTAGACGGGTGATACCGTGCCTGGATGTTGATGCAGGGCGGGTCGTCAAGGGAGTCCGGTTTGTAGAGATTCGTGATGCCGGTGACCCGGTGGAGGTGGCACGTAACTACTCCGAGGCCGGCGCGGATGAGATTGTCTTTCTGGATATCACCGCCAGTTCAGACGATCGCGAAACTATCGTTCATGTGGTTGAGCAGGTAGCTGAACAGGTTTTTATACCCTTGACTGTAGGTGGCGGTATTCGTGAGCTGGAAGATATTCGGCGTATGTTGAATGCCGGTGCTGACAAGGTTTCGATCAATACTGCGGCAGTGAAAAAGCCTGAGTTTGTGCGCCAGGCGTCAAACCATTTTGGTTCCCAGTGCATTGTGGTGGCGGTGGATGCCAAGCAGGTTGACGATCAGCGCTGGGAAGTATTTACCCATGGCGGGCGCAACCCGACGGGGCTTGATGCGGTGGAGTGGTGTCAGCGCATGACCGAGTTCGGGGCAGGAGAAATTCTGCTGACCAGTATGGATCGTGATGGCACCCGTGACGGGTTTGATCTTGGCTTGACCCGCGCAGTGTCGTCGGCGGTTTCGATACCGGTAATCGCCTCGGGTGGTGTTGGTACCCTTCAGCACCTAGTTGAGGGCGTCAGTCAGGGCGGAGCAGACGCGGTACTTGCCGCGAGTATTTTTCATTTTGGTGACCACTCTATCGCTGAGGCGAAACGGACCATGGCAGCCAGTGGGCTGGTGGTCAGGGAATTATGATGATGACTGCAGGGGAAGACACGTGGCTGGATGCGGTGTGCTGGAACGGCGATGGTCTGTTGCCCGCTATCGCCCAGGACTGGCGTAGCGGTCAGGTGCTGATGGTGGCGTGGATGAATACGGAATCTCTGCGCCTGACCATTGAAACCGGCTATGCGGTCTACTGGTCCCGTTCGCGCCAGACGCTTTGGCGTAAAGGCGAAACCTCCGGACATCAGCAAAGGGTGCAGCAGGTTTATCTGGATTGTGACGGCGATACGTTGTTACTGGATGTGGAACAGCAGGGTGGCATTGCCTGTCATACTGGACGCAGGAGCTGTTTTTTTCGGCGCCTGGAGAACGGCGAATGGCGCGAAGTTGAGGCGGTCGTGAAATCTCCCGACCTGATCTATGGGGGCAGCGACAAATCGGTTGACCGGTTGCAGGGTGCCGGCGGAGCGGACAAGCATGAGTGATGTGCTGACCCAGTTGGCTGCGGTGCTTGAAAACCGCAAACAGGCGGATGCCGAAGGCTCTTATGTGGCAGCTCTTTATGCGGCTGGCCTTGACAAGATTTTGAAGAAGATTGGTGAAGAAGCCACCGAGGTGGTGATGGCGGCAAAGGATGGCGACGCTGAGGCCATCATCAACGAAGTCTCGGACCTCTGTTTCCATGTCATGGTAATGCTGGCACATCAGCAGCTTCACCCCCAGCAGGTGATCGATGAGCTGGAGCGTCGTTTCGGCTTGTCCGGTATTGAAGAGAAAGCGCAGCGTCAGCAGTAAGCGCGGAAGTGGGCTGACGGAATTAAAGCGAGGTTATTGCGATGGGTTTTGGTGGAATCAGTGTCAGTTCGCTGTTAATTATTCTGTTGATTGTATTGGTGCTGTTTGGCGGCAAGCGGTTGCGAAGTCTCGGTGATGATCTGGGCGGTGCGATCAAGGGGTTCCGCCGCGCGGTAAAGGATGACGAAGCAGCCAAGGCGGATAGCGCGGCTACCGGTGAGACCGCAGCGGAAGCGGAGCATGGTAAGCCTGCCAGTCGCGATTAACCCGGGCTGTTGCGGCTACCGGGATCCTGCTGGCGGCTAGTCGATGTTTGATATCGGTTTTTGGGAGCTTGGGGTCATCGGCGTCGTAGCACTGTTGGTGGTTGGCCCGGAGCGGTTACCCGCGCTAGCCCGTTCTGCCGGCCTCTGGATTGGCAGACTGCGACGGGTGGCTAACGGTTTCCGTGAGGATCTTGAGCGTGAGCTGCATGCCGAGGAGCTGAAACGCAGCCTCGTTGAAGAGCGCGATGCGCTGGTTAATCCGGTGCGCCAAATTGGCGATGAATTGCGCTCTACTATTAATGACACAGCCAACAATACGGCACTGGATGATTCAACTGCTGTTGCCACAGGAGAGGCCGCCCCGAGCTCTGTTGCGCAGAGGGCCGGGTCCGGTGATCCGGGTGCCACTACCCGGATCGATGATTAGCGCCGCCATTAGTGAAATTGTCCACAATGGCTAATCATTTTGGTGCCAGAAAATCGCCGCATGTCACTGACGTGGCGAGCGCATGAGCGGTAGTGATCCGTCTGCCGATGATTCGCCACTGGCTACCGGTGAGCAGCAGCTACCGCTGACCGGGCACCTGTTGGAGCTGCGCCAACGGCTGATCCGTAGCTTGATGGTGGTGGCGCTGCTGTTGTTTATATTGCTGCCTTTTGCGCGGCCGCTTTACGCGTTTCTGGCGACACCGCTGCTTGCCGCCCTGCCGGATCAGGCGAGTCTGATAGCCACCGGTGTTGCCGCGCCTTTCCTGACCCCGTTTAAGCTGGTCGCCTTTCTGTCGCTGTTCCTTGCGGTTCCTTTTCTGCTCTACCAGGCGTGGAGTTTTGTTGCGCCGGGTCTCTATCAGAATGAGAAACGGCTGGCATTGCCGTTGCTGATATCAAGTGTATTGCTGTTCTACGCAGGGGTGGCCTTTGCCTACTATGTCGTGTTTCCGCTGGTGTTTGCTTTTCTAACCCAGGCAGCTCCAGAGGGGGTGGCAGTGATGACTGACATTACCGCTTACCTGGATTTCGTGTTGAAGCTGTTTTTCGCCTTTGGAATAGCCTTTGAAGTTCCCATAGCCACCCTGTTGCTGATTATCTCGGGTGTGGTTAATCGCCAACAACTGGCTGGTTATCGTGCCCATGTTATTGTTGCAGCCTTTGTTGTGGGCATGTTGTTGACGCCGCCTGATGTGATCTCCCAGATTCTGCTGGCGCTTCCCATGTGGCTGTTATTTGAGGTGGGCCTGCTGCTGTCCGTCTTCCTCGGTCGGTCTGGAGAAACGGCTGGATCGGAGTCTGAGCCAAAACCGTGATTAGCGCCTTCTGAATGTCGCCGCCGCGGGGCGTTCAATGACTTTCAGATCGATTTCACTCTGTTTGCCTTTGCGCAGGTAGGTGATGCGGGTCCGCTGGCCGGGAGTCAGTGCAGATACCTGCCGTAGGGCATCGCTTCTTGAATTAACCGGTTCTCCATTGATGGTGGTGATAATGTCTCCGGGATGGATGCCGGCCTGGTATGCCGGGGTTTGCCGGTAAACCCCAGCGACAATTACCCCGCGAAGACTGGGTAGCCCAAAGGATGTGGCAAGGTCGCGGTTAATGTCCTGCAGTTCAAGCCCGAGCCAGCCACGAATCACCCGGCCATGGTCGACTAGCTGTTGCAGTATCCTGCTGGCCAGTGCTGCCGGAACCGCAAAGCCTATTCCCTGGGAGCCTCCTGACTGGCTGTAAATGGCGGTGTTGATGCCGATCAGTTCCCCTTGCGGATTGATCAGGGCCCCTCCAGAGTTGCCGGGGTTTATGGCGGCGTCGGTCTGAATAAAATCCTCGAAGGTATTGATGCCCAGGTGCTGCCTGCCGGTAGCGCTGACGATGCCCATGGTCACTGTTTGCCCAACGCCAAAAGGATTGCCGATTGCCAGTACCAGATCGCCGACTCGCATGCTGTCAGAATTGCCGAAATCGAGGCTCTGCAGTTCCTTTAGCGATATTTTCAATAGCGCCAGATCAGTGTCAGGGTCAGTGCCGACCAGGGTTGCCTGGGCGCTGCGCCCGTCCTGCAGCGCGACCTTGATTTCGTCGGCGCCGGCAATAACATGGTTGTTGGTTAGAATGTAGCCGTGTTCGGATACCAGAACCCCGGAGCCGAGGCTGGACTGAATCCGCTGTCGGGGAATTTGCGGAGCGCCGAAAAACTGTTGAAACAGTGGGTTATCGAGTAGCGGGTGTAGGCGCCGCTGGACTGTTTTGCTGCTGTAGATATTGACCACGCCTGGTGCTGCTCTCTGCACCGCATCACTAAAGGAGACCTGCCAGCGCTCACGATGAATGGTCGGTTCTGACGCCGTCTGTGGCGGTGGTGAGGGGCGGTCGAGCAATAACACCAGGGCACCGGCGATTACCCCTGCCGCCACTGCCTGAACAAAGAAACGTGTAAGCGATCGCATTGGTGGCTCAGGTCCTCATAAGGTCGGGTTAATCGGCATCGGGTTGCGGGTGACTTCGCCGGCTCTGTGCGTTGGTGAATTATGCCTGACGGTATTTCGCCAGTGGTCGACAAATTCGAACTCCCGGGCGGCTGTTTTCAGGTTGATACCGTTCGTGGCAGCTGACTACGCGTTTAAGGTACAGCGCTATCAGTCGATGTTGTCTGGTAACTGGCCATAAGGCGCTGGTTTTGAGACAATGAGCGGCTTTGCTATCAGTTGTTTTCAGGGGTTCCCCATGGCTAGTCGGGCTTGAGTAAAGACTAACCGGGCCGGTGCTCCTTGCGTGGTTGTAAAGTAGTTCAATACGTTAAAGAGGGATATTAGATGAGCGGTGACGAGGTCGATCTCGGCAGGCGCAAAATGATGACGGGTGCTGCCGTCGCAACCGGTGGGGTGGGGGCTGCGTGCGTTGCTGCGCCTTTTGTCTCTTATTGGCAGCCGAGCGCAGCCGCCCAGGCGGCGGGTGCTCCGGTGGAAGTGGATCTAAGTGATCTGCAGCCGGGAGACCAGAAAATTGTTAACTGGCGAAAGAAACCGGTCTGGATTGTGCGTCGCACCGAGGAAGCACTGGAGAGCTTGAAAGGACGTGATGGTGGGCTCAAGGATGCCAGCAGCGCTGAGTCAATACAGCCGGCCTATACGACCAACGAAACCCGGTCGTTAAAACCGGAGTATCTGGTGATGGTTGGCATCTGTACCCATCTCGGTTGTTCGCCTACCTATGCCCCCGATAAAGAGCTTGAGAGCGGCTGGGTTGGTGGTTTTTTCTGTCCCTGCCATGGCGGAAAATATGATTTGGCCGGCAGGGTGCTGGACGGGGTCCCGCCACCTTCCAATATGGAGATCCCGCCGCACCGTTATCTTTCGGACACCCTGCTGTTGATCGGCGAAGACACTGCTGATGCGGCCGAGGGGGTAGCCTGATGGGTGCGACGTTAAAGAATCTGTTGGTCGCGCTGGTTGGCTGGATTGATGCCCGCTTCCCGATGACCAAATGGTGGAATGAGCATCTGGCCCAGTACTATGCTCCGAAGAACTTCAATATCTGGTACTTCTTTGGTTCATTGGCGCTGCTGGTGTTTGTAAACCAGATTGTCACTGGTATCTTTTTGACCATGAATTACAAGCCTTCCGAAGCGGAGGCCTTCGCGTCAATTGAGTACATCATGCGTGATGTCAGCTGGGGATGGCTGATCCGCTATATGCACTCAGTGGGTGCTTCGCTGTTTTTTGTGGTGATCTACCTGCATATGTTTCGTGGCCTGATCTATGGCTCCTACAAAAATCCGCGTGAACTGCTATGGCTGTTTGGCATGGTGATCTACCTGCTGCTGATGGCCGAGGCGTTCATGGGCTATCTGCTGCCATGGGGACAGATGTCCTTCTGGGGCGCTCAGGTCATCATCAATCTTTTTGGCGCTATTCCTTTCGGCATTGGTGATGCGCTGACAGTCTGGATTCGTGGTGACTATGCAGTCGGTGATCCGACCCTGAATCGATTTTTCGCCCTGCATGTGGCGGCGATTCCCCTGTTGCTGGTGGCGCTGGTGTTTTTTCACATCATCGCTCTACATGAAGTGGGGTCAAATAATCCCGATGGTATCGAAATCAAGAAAAACAAGGGGCCGGACGGCGTGCCGCTAGACGGTATTCCTTTTCATCCCTACTACACAGTGAAGGATATCTTCGGTACCGGGGTGTTTCTGATTCTTTTCGCGCTGATTGTTTTTTATGCGCCAGAAATGAGTGGCAAGTTCCTGGAGCCTGACAACTTCGTTGCTTCTGACCCGATGGTCACGCCGGAACACATCGCGCCGCTTTGGTACTTCGCGCCGTTCTACGCGATCCTGCGTGCGGTTCCAGACAAGCTCGGAGGCGTTATCGCCATGGGTGGCTCTATCGGTATGCTGTTTCTCTTACCCTGGCTGGATCGTTCTCCGGTCAGGTCGATTCGCTATCGTGGGCCACTCACCAAAATCGCAGTCACTCTGTTTGTGATCTCATTCCTGATTCTCGGCGTGTTGGGAACCTTGCCTGCGGGTGACATTGAGACCTTGATTGCACGTGTCTGTGCGGTGATCTATTTCGCATTTTTCGTGTTGATGCCGTTTTATACAAGTATCGACAAAACCTTGCCGGTACCAGATCGGGTGACGATGAAATGAGTAAAGTAATCACAGCCATTGCCTTTCTGGTTTCCCTGGTGCTGTTGCCGGCCGCTGCCGGTGCCGCATCCGCCGATGTTGATGTGCAGATCGATATTGACCTTGGCAACAAGGCTGCTTTACAGCGCGGCGCGAGAACCTTTGTCAACTACTGCGTCAGTTGCCATAGTGCTAAATACATGCGCTACAGCCGTATGGCTGAAGATATTGGCCTGTCGGAAGAGCAGGTTGAAGCGAATATGCTGTTTACTGGCGGCAAGGTGACCGATCATATGCAGGTAGCCCTGCAGGGTGAGGATGCCTCGAAATGGATCGGTCAGGCGCCGCCAGACCTGACCCTGGTTTCGCGGAGCCGGGGGCCGGAATGGCTCTATGCATTTCTGACCGGTTTTTATCTGGATAGTGAGCGCCCCTGGGGGGTAAACAACCCGGTGATGCCGGGAACCACCATGCCTGCGGTGCTCTCTGGTTTGCAGGGCGAGCAGGCGCTGGACGAGGAGGGGCACCTCCATTTCGTCTCCGAAGGTGAGCTTTCCGCTGAGGAGTTTGATGCTCTGGTAACCGACCTGGTCACATTTATGGTCTATATCGGTGAGCCAGCCAGGCTGATCCGCACCTCTCTCGGTGTCAAAGTGATTCTGTTTTTGATGGCCTTCACCTTCCTGGCCTACCTGCTGAAGCGGGAGTACTGGAAAGACGTTCACTGATTTGATCGCTGGCGGCGGTAAGGACAGAACCCGAGCATAATGAATCTATATTCTGGTAAAGATTGCCCGCATTGCCATCGCATTCGTATCGTTGCGAATGAGAAGGATATCAACATGGAAGTGGCCTGGGTCGATGAATTCGACCTGCCAGCAGAGGTTCTGGAGCTCAATCCGGCCAATGATGTACCCGTGCTGGTGGACCGGGATTTGGTGCTTTACCACTCCGCGGTGATCATGGAATATCTTGATGAGCGTTTTCCCCATCCGCCGTTGATGCCTATCGATCCGGTAACGCGGGCGCAGGCTCGTTTGATGTTGAATCGAATCGAGCGGGACTGGTACAGCAGTGCCAGCCTGCTGCTGGCCGCAGCAGGTAGCAAAAAAGAGCAGGAACAGGCTAGAAAACTGCTGCAGGATGGTCTGACCGCGATAGCGCCAATGTTTTCCCGCGAAGAATTTGCAATCGGGGATGGCTACACGTTGGTCGACTGTTCGTTGGCGCCGATTCTCTGGCGGCTGCCGCAGCTAAAGGTCAAACTGCCCAAGTCTGCGATGCCACTGGTGGCATATGCCGAGCGGCTGTTCGCTCGCGATGGCTTCCGGCGAAGCCTGGGCCAGGAAGAACGCGAAGCGCGCTCAGAGGCACTGGCAGGGGGATAGGATGGTTGACGAAGAACGCCCTCTGTCATCGGCCCGACCTTATCTGCTCAGGGGCTTTTATGAATGGATCGTAGATAACGGCCTGACGCCTCATATTCTGGTCGATGCCTGTCATGAAGGCGTGATGGTACCGCCTGATTCTGTGGTCAATAATCAGATCGTACTAAACATCTCTACGGCCGCGGTACAGCGTTTGACCCTTGATAATGAGGCGGTCCAGTTCGGAGCCCGTTTCGCCGGTGTGCACTGGGAAATTTGTGTGCCCATTGATGCAGTAATGGCCATTTATGCCCGTGAAAACGGACGGGGAATCACTTTTGGTGATGATGAGCCGGGGCTGGGGAATAGCTCTTCGCTCTCAACTACCACAGATGAACAAGCTTCGGGAAAAGGTCGTGGTAAGCCGGAACTTAAACTGGTTACCTGAGGCTGGCATTTACCCGTTAGTTACCGCTGGTCGGCGTTATCTCACCGCTATCCACTAATCTTGCGTAAATCGACCAGCGCGTCAGCCGCCCTCACTGCTGCGAATTTTTGACAGCAGCATGGTGGTTGACCGTTGATAGTGAAATGGTAGGCTGAAAACCTTTCCGCCAGCCGCCCTGACCTGCGTTGCGCCGACGATTTCTGCTTCTGGCCAGTCCCCGCCTTTGACCAGAACATCAGGTCTGATCGTGGTGATCAGCCGTAACGGCGTCTCTTCGTCAAAAGCGATAACCAGGTCCACTGATGCCAACGCAGCCAGTAGCGCCAGACGGTCATCCAGTGGATTAACCGGCCGGTCCTTACCTTTATTCTGTCTTTTGACCGAGTCATCGCTATTGACCCCAACCACCAGGCTGGCGCCAAGCTGGCGGCTTCGGTCCAGGTAATCAACGTGGCCACGGTGGAGAATGTCGAAACAGCCGTTGGTGAATACCAATGGTCTCGGCAGGCGCCCGGCTTCGGTTACCGATAGCGCAATCTTATGTTCGTAACTAGCACCCCCGGGTAGGGGTGGTTCGTGTTGTTCCGTTTTAGTCGACATATTCATAGAGGGTGACAACGGCCTGAACTCCGGCGGTTTTCCGCGCTACCAGAGCTGCCTGCTTGCCATCTTTGCGATTACAGATGCCGAGCAGGAACACGCGGCCATTTTCACTGACCACCTTGAAACGGTTGGGATTGAGGTCCTTTTCAAGGAGCAAACGCGTTTTCACTTTGGCGGTCAGATAAGTGTCGCTGACCCGGCTCAAACCACTGCTGGGCGCAGCAATGACCAGCTCATTATGGATTCGGCGCAAATTGGGGATGCCACGCAGTATGGAGTCGATCTGGTTTTTTTTCTTCTCATCAATGATCTCGCCGGTAACCAGTAGGACACGGTTGTAACTGGTAAACGACAGATGACTGCCGGCGGTTATATCGCCGCGAGACCGGCTGA
>JBPEXY010000026.1:0-3695 GCA_052031065.1 Immundisolibacteraceae bacterium
TTGAGCATCGCCAGTGGCAGTGCCAGGGTTAAACCATCCTGTGGGTCGGTCGGTGCGAAGCGATATTCGAGAGGTATAGCAACTCCGGCTTGCGACCAGTGGCTGGGATAGAGCTGTGAAACGGAATCATCAAGCTGGTAATTCATCAGCAGCTCGCGGCGATAGCAGAGCAGGGTGGATGCGTCTTTGCCCTCAGCGAGCTGTCGACGGTACCAGGTTTTGAACTTGTAGCCATTGCAGATCTCTGCTGGTAGCTGGTGGTCAAAAAACGTTATCCGTTTCTCATCATCAGCCAGCAGGTCATGGCGGCGGGTGCGTACTTCCAGCTCTTCAATCTCCGTAACCAGCTCGCGGTTGTGGGTGATGAAGTGAAAATTCTCCGCGTACTGATCAGCGACCAGACCGTCACGAATGAACAGACGGCGTGACTCGACCGGGTCGATATCGCTGTAGCGGGTGCGGCGACGATCAACCACCGGCAGGCCAAACAGGGTTACTTTTTCAAACGCAAAGACCTCTTTTTTCTTTGCCGACCAGTGAGGTTCGCTATAGCTGCGGTGGAGCAGATGGCCAGCCAGCGGTTCGATCCATTGACGCTCTATACGCGCAGCTGTGCGGGCAAACAGCTGGCTGGTTTCAACCAGCTCGGCGGCGACAATCCAGGCCGGCGGGGCTTTCGCCAGCGCGGAACCGGGAAACAGCTTCAGCTGCGTATTTCTGGCCCCCTGGTAATCCCGTCTTTCGGTCTGTCGCGCAAGGTTACTTAACAGACCGCGGATCAGTGCTTCATGGATACGCTGGTAGCGCAGTTTTTCATCGTCAATGCGGATTTGTGGCCAGCCCTGTTGACGAATCTGCTGCTGTAACTGGCGATGCAGATCCTGCCACTCGCGCATGCGCATGTAGTTCAGATAGTGGTCGCGGCACCAGCGGCGCAGTTTGCTGTTGCTGAGCTGCTCAGCTTGTTCCTGCCAGCTGTTCCAGAGGTTCAGCAGGGTGATGAAGTCTGATTCGGGGTGCTGGAACAGTCGATGACGCTGATCGGCCTGCTGCTGAAATTCGCGTGGTCTTTCGCGTGGATCCTGAATGGTCAGTCCAGCGGTAATAATTGCCAGTTCATAAAGTCCGCCATTATCCCGGGCTGCAATCAGCATACGTCCAAGCCGCGGGTCGATTGGCAGCTGTGCAAGCTGCTTGCCGATCAGGGAAAGCTGTTGTTCATCAATCAGCGCACCGAGTTCGGTCAGTCCGAGATAGCCGTCGCGAATCAGGCGTCGTTGTGGCGCGTCAATAAACGGGAACTGCTGTGGGTCACCCATGCGCAGGTTGAGCATCTGCAGGATCACCGAAGCGAGGTTGGTGCGAACGATTTCCGGTTCGGTCTGTGCCGCCCGGTTGTTGAAATCATCTTCTGCATAGAGGCGTATGCAGATGCCCGGGGCGATGCGTCCGCAACGGCCGGCGCGCTGACTGGCCGACGCCTGGCTGATTTTTTCGATCGGTAGCCGCTGGATTTTCAGGCGGCTGCTGTAACGGCTAACCCGCGCCAGTCCACTGTCGATCACATAGTGAATACCGGGAACCGTCAGTGACGTTTCCGCCACATTGGTGGCAAGAATGACGCGCCGCTGCTGACGCTGTTTGAAGATACGGTCCTGATCTGCCTGCGACAGGCGCGAGTAGAGCGGCAGAATTTCGAAGCGCTGTTTGAGCCGCTGGGCAAGATACTTCTCCGCGTCGACAATGTCGCGTTCGCCGGGTAGAAACACCAGCATGTCACCTGGTCCCTCAGCGGCCAGCTCGTCGATGGCGGCGAGAATGCCCTGGTTGATATCGGCTGCTTGCCGCTGCTTCACCGCTGACAGGGTTGGCGATTTTTCAGAGGCAGGAGTGGCGGCTACAGGGTCGTCAGCGGAGTCAGCGTCATCGGTGTGGCCGGCTGGTCTGGTGAGCGGGCGGTAGCGCATTTCAACCGGGTAGCCCCTGCCGGAGACTTCGAAGACCGGTGCATCGGCAAAAAACTGTGAGAACTGTGCGGTATCGATTGTGGCGGAAGTGATGATCAGTTTCAGTTCTGGTCGCCGCTGGAGTAGCCCTTTGAGCATACCGAGCAGGAAGTCGATATTAAGGCTGCGCTCGTGTGCCTCATCAATGATCAGCGTATCGTATTGATTGAGCCAGCGATCGCTGCGGCTCTCAGCCAGTAAAATGCCGTCGGTCATTACCTTGACCAGACAATCAGCGCCGCTCTGATCGTTAAAGCGTACCTTGTAACCGATCTGTGTGCCTAAAGGACGATCCAGTTCTGTGGCCAGGCGATTGGCAATGCTGCGTGCGGCAACACGTCGTGGCTGGGTATGACCAATCTGACCAAAGATACCGCGACCGGCCTGCAGGCATATTTTTGGCAGCTGCGTGCTTTTGCCTGATCCGGTTTCACCGGCGACGATCACCACCTGGTGCTTGCGAATCGCTGCAGCCAGCTGCTCTGCATGGTCGGCAATTGGCAGGTTAGCGTTAACCGTGATTTCCGGTAGCTGTTGCTGGCGCTGCTGGGCCCGGTTGCGGGAGTTTTCTATTCTTTCCTGTACCTGGGCCATTGCGCTGCCACCGTGGCCGCGTTTTCTGCGAATATTACCTAGTTGCCGTGTGAGCCGATGACGGTCGGCAAGCATGCAGCTGTCAACCAGAGCATGGAGTTCTTCGCCACCGGTCAGGTCTGGGGTTGTTGAGGGGTCGCTAGCCATCTATTTGAGAATCAGATTGTCCAGTAACAGGTATCCCGGGCGTTTACGGTCGATTTCAAACAGCGACAGGGCAACGATCTGTTCCAGGTCGAGTTGACCGGTTTCTGGCCCGGTACGAATGATTTGCAGAGGTACTGAAAACTGGTTCCAGCCGGGTAGCAGCTGCAGTTCGCCGTTATATCGCATGTCGTAGCGATAACCGGCCGCGATACTCCTGGTGTCTTCTATTTTCAGAATCACGCTGAGCGGTAGTCGTTCTGGATTGAACAGTTCCAGCTCAAGTGTCGTGTAGTCAGTCCAGTCGCGCGGCAGGTGATCTATTTTAGTTCCGGCATAGCGGGTCGCCGGCAGGGGTACCTTCAATGCCTGACCCCGGCGCGGACTGACGACGAGCTGACCTTGGCTCCAGCGGGTCTGTTGGCCCCAGGTTTCAAAATCGGATATCAGTTGTGGTTGACTCCTCAACGTTTGTTCGTCGATCAGTGCGCGGGCCAGGGGCGTCATTTCCAGAAATAACCAGCATAGCGCAGCTGCAATGCTGATGCGGCGTAGAGGAACGTTTGTTATCAATGCATATCGAAAAAGGCTGAAAAACAGCACGATGCCAAGGCAATCGAGACGCAGGTCGCGCCACGATGCCTCTCTACCTGAGAGACTTTGCAGCGCCTCGATAATCGCCCCGACGGTCACCAGAATCGCTATCTGGAGTGCAATAGACGCCAGCGGGTATAACTTTTTCAACGGCAGGATTTGGGTTAGCAGAGCGCTGACCATTAGAAACAGCGGGATATGGGCGAGGTCCTGCAAGACCGACAGCGAACGAGGCAGCGGATAACTGCCTGGCGCAGGTTTAAAGTCGATGAACAGAAACGGTAGCGTCGCCAGCAATAGCCAGGGAGTGATTGCTCTAAACTGGCGCTGAACGTTCGCGGTGAATGAGTGGGAGAA
>JBPEXY010000260.1:0-2972 GCA_052031065.1 Immundisolibacteraceae bacterium
AGCAGGCACAGCTACCCTTTGATCATCAATCGAGCCAGCAGATTGCCTAAGCAATAATCATGCTTGGCCTGCGCAGAAAATAGCGAGTTTTAGGGTAGAATAGCGCCGCCCGAACCATGCCTGATTGTCTGTCGCCATTTCATTGCACCTGGTGGAGCCCCGAAATAGCGATCAGATAGATTTTGCGGCAAGCTGATTTCGGTTTCGGAGAGGTGTCTGAGTGGTTGAAAGAGCACGCCTGGAACGCGTGTGTACGTTAACCCGTACCGAGGGTTCGAATCCCTCCCTCTCCGCCATTTTCCCCAATGCTCAGGCATAGCGCCTCAATGCGGTGCTATCGCCAGCCTCAGCAAACCTCCTCTTCTCAGAGAGTTTCCCAGCCCAAGCCTTTATCCCTCCCAAAATGCCTTAGTCTTTATAATCCTGCCCCGTTGAACAGCGGATTTAATTCGTTTAATTAAAAAGGGGAGCGGGAATGGCCAACAGAGAAGGCGATGTTCTGATCATCGGTGGCGGGTTAGCCGGTGTGGTAACCGCCGTGGAGCTACTGGAGCAGGGCAGGTCAGTGACTATTGTCGATCGTGCCGAAAGGGAGGTCTTTGGCGGCCAGGCGCGTGAGGCTCTCGGTGGTATGACCTATTGCGGTACTCCGCAACAGAGGAGGGCAGGAATAGAGGATTCTGCTGATCAACTCTACGAAGACTGGATCCGTTACGGCCTGTTCAGCGAAGAAGATCACTGGCCGAAAGCCTGGGCACGGGCCTACGCAGATCATTGCGTGGAGGATATCTATTTCTGGCTGCGCGGCAGGGGGCTGAAATACCTGCCGGTAATCACCTGGGGTGAGCGTGGTTTAAATGAGGTAGGTAACTCGGTGCCGCGTTATCACCTGTTGTGGGGCGGTGGCTATACCCTCGCGACACGGATGATTGAGCTTTTAAAACCCCATGAATCGCGTCTGACACTCTGTTTCAACCATCATGTCCAGGGACTCAAGGAAACGGCAGGGCGTGTATCCGGTTGCCATGGAGTTGTTGAGCCTGAAGGTATCGAATTTGAGCTAAGCGCAGAAAATATTGTCATCGCGACGGGTGGTGTTGGAGGTGATCTCGGCCTGGTGCGCAAGCTCTGGCCGCCGGAGTGGGGCAAACCACCGGAAACCTTATTAACCGGCGCCCACAAGTTCTCAGACGGCAAAATGCATCAGCAAATCGAGCAGCTTGGTGGTAATGTGACCCACCTCTCGCGTATGTGGAATTACGCCACCGGATTTCATCACCCCAAACCGCGCAAGGCAGACCATGGTTTGGCACTACTGCCGCCGAGGTCCGCGATATGGGTCGATTATCGCGGGCAACGTATTGGGCCGGAACCGCTGATGGGGGCGTTTGATACGCGCTGGACCTGCGAGGAAGTGAGTAAACAGCCGTACGGCTATTCATGGAGCATCCTCAATCGCAAGGTGGTCGAAAAAGAACTGATGATTTCAGGTTCCGAGCACAACCCGGCGCTGCGCGACCGTAAATTGTTCACCTTCCTGAAAGAGAATATTCTCGGTAACAAGCGGGTCTGGAACTATCTGGCCACCGAAGTTGGAGATGTGGCGGTCGCCAATACCCCTGAACAACTGGCAGTGAAAATGAATGAAATCGCCGGTACCAGTGAAGTGAGTGCGGAAACCTTGCGTGCAACGGTTGAAGCCTACGATCGCGAGGTCGAACTCGGACCTGAACAGACCACCGATGCGCAGCTGAAACGGATCAAGAAGCTCAGGGAATGGAAAGGTGACCGACCCAAAGTGTGTAATTTTCAGAAAATTGCTGATCCCAAAGCTGGGCCATTGATGGCAATCCGTCAGTTTATTCTGTGCCGCAAGAGCCTTGGTGGTATTCAAACCGACCTCGAGGGTCGCGTACTGCGTGCTGATGGCAATGCGATTGACGGATTATATGCCGTCGGTGAGGCTTCAGGTTTTGGTGGTGGCGGCAGCAATGGTGTACGGTCGCTTGAAGGAACCTTTCTGGCCGGTTGTGTGTTAACTGGGCGATTTACTGGCAGAGCTCTTGGCAAGGGTTAAGGCACCGCGCTCAAGGCAAATGGCAGGGCCAAGTACAACCTGTTGCGGTAGAGGATCGCAAGCCTGTACTCGTGTGATGGTGCACTCATAACTTCGCATAATGTATATTATGTTAAATTTTAATTATACAAAGAGCGGCACACATCTACTAAAACTCAGAACATAAAGATCACGGCCATTGACCCAGCTGTTGGATGAGTGCTTAACGCAGTGATAACGCCCACTCCATTGCGCCATCAAGCACATATTGCACAGCCAGTGCCGCTACAAGCAATCCCAACATCCGGCTGATCACATTGGCACCGGTTTCGCCAAGCCGACTCGATAGCGCGGGCGCATAACGCAGTGCAACCACGCAAGAGACCATCACGAACAGGATAATGGCTATTTCGACCAGGGTTGCCTCAATGGTAACGCTTGTCGAGCTCATTAATAAAACCGTGGTAATTGCCCCCGGACCGGCTAGCAGCGGAAACGCGAGCGGAAATACCGAGATGTCTTCCTTTACCGCTGCTTCCAGCTGTTCAGCGGATGTTGTTGAGCGCAGACCAGACTGGCGCGCGAATACCATGTCAATCGCGACGAGAAACAGCAGAATGCCCCCGGCGATGCGAAACGCCGGTATGGTGATACCAAACCATTGCAGCAAAACCGTTCCACCAAAAAAGAACCCAATCAGAATAACACCAGCTAACAGACATCCGCGCAGCGCCATCCGCCATTGCAATGCCGGATCCACGCCATGAGTCATGGCGGCAAACAGCCAGGCGATACCAACCGGATCGACAATACCGAACAGCACCAGCAGATGGTTAAGGTAGGTATCTGCCATAACAGCGGGCTATTACTGAGCCTTTTATGAGATCAACCAGAGTTTGAACACCCATGTTCCGGT
>JBPEXY010000261.1:0-64857 GCA_052031065.1 Immundisolibacteraceae bacterium
CCCTCATCTTTCTCATTGATCACCAGTAGTACCTGTTACTGGTCACGCGCCATTAACGCCTCTATCCGCTGCTCGAGTGGCGGATGACTGTGCAGCAAACTGGCCAGACCGGAGGTAACACTGGCGGAAATACCCATGGCGTCCAGCTGTTCGGGAAGGTGTGCCGGTTCCCCCGACTGCAACCGGCGCAATGCGGCGACCATCTTGTCACGCCCGGCGAGGTTGGCGCCACCGATGTCAGCTCGAAACTCGCGCCGTCGACTGAACCACGAAGCAACCACCGAGGCGAGAATACCAAACACCACCTGCGCCACCATATTAACGGCAAAGTAGATCATGAAATTGCCGCCGCGACCATCACGGCTGCCGGCTGAACTGGCGATCTGCGCGACGATGCGGGCGAAGAAGATCACGAAGGTGTTCAATACCCCCTGCAGCAACGCCATGGTCACCATGTCCCCATTGGCCACATGACTCACTTCATGGCCCAGTACCGCCTCCAGTTCGTCTCGGCTCATCTGCCGCAGTATTCCCTCACTCACGGCCACCAGCGCAGCATTCCGGTTGGCACCAGTGGCGAATGCATTCATCTCCGGCGCCGGGTAGATGGCCACCTCCGGCATGGCAATTCCTGCCAGTGAGGCCTGGCGCTCAACGGTTTCGACCAGCCAGCGCTCGTCCGCAGTACGCGGAACATCGATGACCCGCGCGCGGGTCATCATTTTCGCCATCCGCTTGGACACCAACAGCGAAATTAACGAGCCACCCATACCAAACAGCGCAGCAAACAGCAGCAGCACCGGCATGTTCATGCCCTGCTGAGCCAGGTAGCGATCCAGCCCCAGCAGAGTAAAGGTGATGCTGATCACCACCAGCACCGCGATATTGGTCAGCGCAAACAGCACAACTCTCTGCATATCAGTTATTCCCGCGATCTTCAGTTTGATTTACGTTAGTGTGAACTAGCCGGACAGGCTCCAGCACCAGTTTTTTGCAACTCACTCTCGCGCCGGAATTAAGGTCCACATTTACATCCAGAGCAACGCCTGCGTTTTAACTGCCTTTACCTGCAGCTTCGCTCTTCCTATATATTTCTCTTTATATATTTCTCTGGCCAGGCCAATTCAAGGCCCAGAGCCACACCCATCACAAAATAGTGAGAACATCATGAATAGTCCAGGTTCACCGCCGCCGGAATTCATCACTACTTCACAGGGGCGGCGCCTCGCCTATCATCGTCTGCCAGGCAAGTCTCCAGGCGTGCTCTTCTGCGGCGGCTTCATGTCGGACATGAGCGGTACCAAGGCACAGGCGCTGGAGTCTTTCTGCCGCCACCATGGCCGAGCCTTTGTGCGCTTCGACTATTCCGGCCATGGCCAGTCCGGCGGCCAGTTCAGCGAAGGCACCATCGGCAGCTGGCGGGAAGACGCTCTGGAGGTATTCGACCAGCTCACCGATGGGCCACAGGTCATAGTCGGTTCCAGCATGGGTGGCTGGATTAGCCTGTTACTGGCGATGGCGAGGCCGGAACGGGTACAGGCGTTACTGTTACTGGCACCGGCGCCAGATTTCACACGAGAGATCTATACTGAGGAGCTCAATGACGATGACCGGGCTGCGCTTGAACAGCAAGGTTTTGTGCTACGCCCCACCGAATATGGCGATCAGCCCTACACCATTACCAAAAAACTGATCAGCGATGGTGAGCAGTATCTGCTGTTGGAAAAAGATCAGATCCCGGTCATCTGCCCAGTGGAGATTATCCATGGCATGGAGGATAGTGATGTCCACTGGCAGCGCTCGCTGCCACTGGTGGAAAAATTGCAGGGCGACCAGGTCACGCTCCATTACATCAAACGCGGTGATCACCGACTCTCGGAAGCGGATGACCTGAAACGGATCTGCCTACTGGTAGAACAGCTTTGGCACCCCTATCCGAACTAATCAGAAGTTGTGGTTGCCGCAACCCAAAGGTTTCGGTTGAATAGGCGAATCGGCGATGTCTTCATAAAGAAAAAATCAGACCTGTTTCCGTCGCTGCATCTGGAGAGGAGCATAGACCATGGCAATTGACCTGATCATCCGTAATGGCACCATTATCGACGGCAGCGGCCGCCCCGGTTTTGTTGGCGATCTGGCCATCAGTGGAGACACCATTAGCGAAATTGGTAGAGTTGATGCCGGTGCTGCAACGCAGATCGACGCCAGCGGCAAAATAGTCGCGCCGGGGTTTGTCGATCCACATACCCACTACGATGCCCAGTTAAGCTGGGATCAACAGGTCACGCCGTCCTCATGGCACGGAGTCACCACCGCTGTAATCGGCAACTGTGGTGTTGGCATCGCCCCCTGTCGCCCGGACGATCGCCCACTGGCTATTACCGACCTGGTCAACGTCGAAGCGATACCGGAAAACGTATTGCAGGCAGGTATCGACTGGCGCTGGGAGAGCTTCACGGAGTTTATGCAGGCAACCGTCTCCGCCGGCGTCGCCATCAACATCGGTTTTATGGTTCCGCTGTCGCCTCTGCGGACCTTTGTGCTCGGTACTGCAGCTAGCGACCGAGCGGCAACAGCCTCTGAAACAGACACCATCGCCGGCCTCCTTGCTGAATCGGTGGAAGCCGGGGCGCTGGGTTTCAGCAGCTCCCAGCAACCCAACCATATCGGTCATCACGGCAAACCACTGGCCAGCCGCCTGACCAGCGACGATGAATTCCGTCGCTATGCCCAGGTGCTCAAAACCAGCCGCCGCGGAGCGGTGGAGATCGCGGTTACTAAACAGCTCGCCCATCTCGCTGACGATGAGTTCGATCTGCTGGAAATGCTGCTTGACCAAAGTGGTCGCCATGTCAGCTGGCTGACGCTACTCGATTTAAACGGCGCTCCAAGTGCCGCCTGGAACTCCCTAGACAAGGCGGCACCACTGGCACAAAGAGGCTGCTATGCACAAACGGTGATCCGGCCATTTCTGGCTGATGCGGACCTGCACAACCCGTTCATGTTTGCCACCCTCCCTGGCTGGGGTCCAGTGTTTAATCAGAGCACCGAGAAACAGATGGAGATCTTTGCGCAGGCCGGCTTCCGCCGCCAGTTCAAAGAAGAGATGGCGGGTCCAGGAAACGCCGTCAACGACTGGAACCTTTTTGAGGTACAAAAAGTCACTAATCCAGCGCTCGCTCACCTGGTTGGACAGACCGTCCAGCAGATCGCAGACGAGCAGGGCATAGACGGCTGTGACGCGCTGCTCGATCTGGCCATTGCCGATGATGTGCAGAGCCGATTCACCGTAGCCGTAGCCAATTCCGATGACCAGCGGCTGAAAAACCTGATTTGTGACGAACGGGTGCGCATCGGCCTTGCCGACGGCGGTGCCCACGTCGATATGCTTGGCGAAGCCGGCTACCCGACCTACCTGCTTGGCTACTGGGTCCGCGAGCGGGGCGTCATGTCTCTGGAGCGCGCCGTTCAGCGGATCACCAGCGAACCAGCGGAACTGTTTGGCATTAGCGACCGCGGCCGCTTGCAAGAAGGACTGAAAGCGGACGTGGTGGTGTTTGATGCCGGCCAGGTGGGTTCAGACCGCCGCCCGCATCTGGTGGATGATCTGCCAGAAGGAGGAGTCAGAATGGTGACCGAGGCCCGCGGTATCGAACATGTCATCGTTAACGGCGTGCCGATTCTCTCAGCGGGCTCGATTACCGGCTCGCTTCCCGGCCGCATCGCCTGAAACAAATTTGAATTGACGACAGCTCCCTGAATCCGCTGCTGATCTCCACACTCTTCTTTGGACCGGCCGATGATCCAGCTCTATGCATTCCCGCTCTCCGGCAATAGCCGTAAAGTTCTACTGACCCTTGAAGAGATCGGCATCGACTATCAGTTCGAGCAGATCAACCTGATGCAGGGCGAACAGAAACGGGATGCCTATCTGGCTATCAACCCCAACGGCAAGGTACCGGCAGTGCGCGATGGCGAGTTACTTCTCTGGGAGTCATCGGCGATCATGCTCTATCTGGCGGAAAAATTTCCGCATAGCGGCCTGCTGCCAACTGATCCGCTGCAGCGGGCAAAGCTCTACCAGTGGCTGACCTGGCAGCCCGGAACCTACAACCCACCACTCAGCGCGCTTAACGCGGAAATGGTCTTTAAGCCACCCGGCCAACAGAGTCCGGAGAGAATCGCTGAACTAAAAGCAACGGTCGAAGCCAACAACCTGATCATCGATAAACAGCTGGGTGAAAAAGAGTATTTGCTGGACACTTTTTCCCTGGCTGACATTGTCATGCTGCCCCATCTCAGCGCTGCAGCCGACCGCGGCTGTAATCTCTCCACCAGGATCGCGGTATATTTAAACCGCCTGCGGGAAAGGGAAAGCTGGCAAAAAGTCAGTACCATGGCCACCTGAACCAAACGAACACCCATATCGACTGAGCAACCAGAATACTCTTCCCCTGCAAATGTCTGAACTGATCTCAAACCCGATTGCGTCAGCAATGGTAATCGGCGTACTGGCGGCACTGTTGGCGGTCGCCATTAGCCTGCTCGCATACCAGCATAACTCTAGTCAACGGAGCTCCCGAGAGCTGCAGCAGTTAGCCCGGTTACTGGAACAGGCGCTGGACGAGAATGCCGCTATTCCAACGGAATCACTCGACCTTGGCGATGAGATCAGTGCATTAACGGTGCCAATCAACAAACTGCTAGAGGCACGCGCGGCGGAAAGCTACGATCGTCAACAACTGATGACGGAGCTGGCCAAGGGACTGAACCACAACAT
This sequence comes from Immundisolibacteraceae bacterium, assembly GCA_052031065.1. Lineage (GTDB taxonomy): Bacteria > Pseudomonadota > Gammaproteobacteria > Immundisolibacterales > Immundisolibacteraceae > JBPEXY01. Next base: position 4,781 of record JBPEXY010000261.1, read on the forward strand.
GAACAATCTGCTGTTCGGTATCCTCGGTGCCGCGCAGTTAATCCGGCGTCACAGCAGTGATAACGATATCCAAAAATGGGCAGAAACGATTGGCAGCGACGGTCGCAAGCTGACTGAACTGATTCGCGAGCTGACGGATGCGGTAACCGGGCAAACCGACCAGTCACCGGAAACCGTCGACCTCAATGAACTGGTGGAGAACCTGGTGATGGAGCAGCTGCCGGGGTGGCAAGATGAATTTGCCGGAAGTAATCTGCCCTTTGAATTTCACTCCTTTACCGCCAGGCAACTCCCTTCGATCAGGGCGAACCGTTCCGGACTGCGCAAGTTGCTGTTGGTTCTGCTATCCAACGCCAGAGATGCCCTCGTCAGCGGCGGCAATATCTGGCTTACCACTGCGGAAACCTCTCCCGGAGAGATCAGTCTGACCGTCCGTGACGATGGAGTAGGCATGGATGCTGAAACCCGCAGAAGGGTATTCGACCCCTTTTTTACTACCAAAAAGGGCATTGGCACCGGACTCGGCCTGTCGACGGTACTGACCACGGTGATGCGCTGGGACGGCACCGTTTCTGTTGTCAGCGAGCCCGGCGGTGGCACCACCTTTACGGTGACCTTCCCGGTCAGAGAGCCCACTGAAGTGCCTGCGATAAGCATCCAGTCTGTTCCTGACCGGGCGAGAATTTTTGTGGTGGACGATCAACCAGTTATCGGTGAAGTAATCCGCAGCGCGCTGCAGGAGCGCTATGACGTAAGCGTCTGCCAGGATGCCGAATCGGCGCTGAGAATGTTCAAACCGGGGCGCTGGGATATTGCCATGATTGACCTCGGGTTACCCGGCCTCAGCGGCGAACAGCTGGCGCGTCGGCTGAAAGAGAGCGATGAAAACCTGATCCGCATTTTGATGACCGGCTGGGTCCTTGATAGCAATGATCCACGACGGGAACAGTTTGAATTTCATCTGCAGAAGCCAGTCGCCGACATCTCAGTACTTAATCAGGTGATAGAAAAAGCATTGGCGATGCGCGAACGCTCCCTGCTCAACCGCTCCAGCTAGACTCTTCTCCGGTACCTATTCCAGCTCGCAGACCAGATCGCCCGCCACCAGTTCACTGCCTACATCCAGCGGCAACCGCTGCACCACCCCGGCGCGTGGCGCAACAACCACATTGAGCATTTTCATTGCTTCAGTGGTGAGCAGCTTGTCGCCCTCAGCCACCTCATCTCCAGCGGAGACATGAAGCTCGACAATGACCCCCGGCATCGGCGCGCCAATATGGTTATCGTTAAGCGGATCAGCCGGTTCATGACTCTCCACCTCCACTGCCGCAGAGCGATCAATCAACCGCAAATCACGGCGACGACCATTGAGCTCAAAAAATATCTGCCGATAGCCACCCTCTTCCAGCTCGCCGATAGCCACCAGCTTGATGATCAACGTCTTACCCGGCTCAATTTCGATGAAATACTCCTCACCGATGGTCAGACCATAGAAAAACGCTGCCGTGTCAAGCACCGAAACATCGCCAAAACGCTGCTCAAACAGCGCGTATTCGCGAAAAATTTTCGGATAGAGCGCGGCTGAAATCAGCTCCTGCGTGGTCGGCTGGCGTCCCAGCAGCTGGTTCAGATCAGCAGCGTCGGCATCGAAATCCCAAGCTTCGAGAAGTTCACCGGGACGCACCTGAATCGGCTCCTCTTCACCACAAACAGCACGCTGCAGCGCCAACGGAAATCCCCCATCGGGCTGCCCCATCATGCCGCTGAGCAGACTGACAATAGAGTCGGGGAACGCCAGATCATGACCCTGGGCAATAACATCATCAGGAGTCAGGTCGTTCTGCACCATAAACAGCGCCATGTCACCAACCGCTTTCGATGAAGGCGTTACCTTGATGATATCGCCGAGCATGTCGTTAACCGTGCGATACATCTGTTTGACTTCATTCCAGCGGTCGCCAAGACCCATGGAAATCGCCTGCGGCCGATAGTTGGAATACTGACCGCCCGGAATTTCATGTTCATAGACATCTGCACTACCGGCCTTCAACCCACACTCGAATGGAGCGTAGAGCGGTCTTACACTCTCCCAGTAATCGGCCAGCTGCTGTAACCCCTGGGCGTCGAGTCCCGGATCCCGGTCACTGCCACGCAGCGCCGCCTGCAGCGCATTCAGGGACGGCTGCGAAGTGATACCGGACATCGCACTCAACGCCGCATCAACAACATCAACCCCGGCCTCGGAAGCTGCCAGCAGACTGGCAACGCCATTGCCGCTGGTATCGTGGGTATGCAGGTGAACCGGAATGGTCAGCACATCTTTCAGCTCACTGACCAGAATGCGCGCCGCCGCTGGCCGCAGCAGGCCCGCCATGTCCTTGATCGCAAGAATATGGGCACCTGCCTGCTCGATCTCCCGCGCCCGCTGCAGGTAGTAGTCGAGGGTAAATTTCACCCGTTTGCCATCGGTGATATCACCGCTGTAGCAAATTGCCGCCTCGGCGATCTTGCCGTTCTCGGCTACCCGCTCAATACAGGGCCGCAGACCCTCTACCCAGTTGAGACAGTCGAAGATACGAAACAGATCGATACCGGCGGTGGCTGCTTCATCAATGAACCGATTGACAACATTGTCGGGATAATTGGTATAGCCCACCGCATTACCGGAACGCAGCAGCATCTGTAACAGGCTGCCGGGCAGTTGCTCTCGTAATCGAGCCAAGCGCTGCCAGGGATCTTCGTGGAGGAAACGATAGGCTACATCGAAGGTGGCACCGCCCCACATCTCAAACGAGAACAGATCACCACCGGCGATTGCGGTCGCTGGAGCAATCTGCATCAGATCGCGAGTCCGTACCCGGGTTGCCAACAGCGACTGATGGGCATCCCGGAAAGTGGTATCGGTCACCTGCAAACGCTGCTGTTCCATCAGCCAGCGGCTCAACCCTTCTGGCCCCTGCTGCTGGAACACCTCATAGGCAGGGGAGATTTTTGCCACCCCGGCCAGGGACGGCAATTGCGGCAAAGCTGGCGACTTAACAACCGCATCGGCCGCAATTCCGGGGAAACCGTGCAGTGCCAGTTCAGAAAAATAGCCCAGCAATTTGTTCGCCCGGTCCTGACGCGGCTTGAACTCCAGCAGCTCCGGATGATTATCAATAAAAGTGGTATCACACCTGCCGGCCTGAAATGCCGGGTGTTCGAGCAGGTTCTCCAGAAACGGAATATTGGTCTTCACGCCACGGATTCGAAACTCCCGTATCGCCCGCAGCCCCTTGGCAACCGCCTGGTCGTAATCCAGCGCCCAGGAACAGACCTTGATTAGCAACGAGTCGTAGTAGGGTGAAATCACCGCACCGTCGAAACCGGCACCCACATCGAGGCGAATGCCGAACCCTTCAGCCGGTCGGAAGGTGGTGATCTGCCCCGAGTCGGGGGCAAAGCCGTTGCCGGCATCTTCGGTGGTGAGCCTCAGTTGCAGACAGTAGCCGCTTTTTTTAACCGCTGCCTGGTCGGCAATACGAATGGTGTCATCATGCAGCGGATACCCCTGGGCCACATGAATCTGCGCCTGCACCAGATCGCGCCCGGTGATCACCTCGGTGATGGTGTGCTCCACCTGAATACGTGGGTTGACCTCGATAAAGTAGTGGCGCCCTTCCGCATCGAAAAGGAATTCAACGGTACCGGCATTGCTGTAATCCACCTGGCGACAGATCGCCAGCGCGTCACGGTAAATTGCCTGCCGCTGCTTGTCAGTCAGGTTGAGCGCCGGAGCTACTTCAACCACCTTCTGGTGACGCCGCTGCACCGAGCAGTCACGCTCAAACAGATGCACCAGGTTGCCGTAGCGATCGCCAAGTACCTGCACTTCAATGTGTCGTGGCTGGCGTAGATAGCGCTCAAGAAAAATGGTCGCGTCACCAAAAGCCGATTCCGCCTCTGACCGGCATTTCGCCATGGCAGCGACGAGCTCATCGTCACTCTCAACTACAGCCATACCGCGCCCACCGCCGCCCATGGCGGCTTTGACCATCAGCGGGTAGCCAGCCTCGGCGGCGAAAGCCAGTGCCTGGTCATCGCTTGCAATGGCATCTTCGGTGCCCGGAATAGTCGGCAAACCGGCCTGCTGCGCTGCGTGCCGAGCTTTGACCTTATCCCCAAGGGCATCCAGCACATCGGCAGATGGACCAATAAAGGTGATACCCGCAGCCTCACAGGCGCGCGCAAACCCACTGTTCTCAGACAGAAAACCATAACCGGGATGGATTGCATCCACCTCTTTTGCCAACGCCAACTCGATAATCTCATCGTATTCGAGGTAGGCCGCCAGCGGTGACTTGCCCTTGCCAACCTGATAGGCCTCATCCGCTTTATAACGGTGCAGATGGAGCCGATCCTCATGGGAGTAGATAGCGACAGTAGAAATGCCAAGCTCGGTACAGGCACGAAAGACCCGAATGGCAATTTCGCCCCGGTTGGCAACCAGTATTTTTCTGAAAGGTTTGATCTTTACAGCGCTCATCTATTCCTCAGCTTAATGGTGGCACCTGGCGTATGGCAGTCAGCCCTTCCTACCAGCTCATTACAACTTACAATTTAACAGTCGGGCAGTTATCCCAGCCAGACCAGGCACATATAATGATACTGACCCGCCATACTCTCGCCACCTCAGCACCAGCCTGACGCCCCCCGCAACAGACCTGCCGGACCGACTCAGCCGCGCCCGGTTTCAGTCGGGCCATCGAGGCTTTCGTTTGTTCAAGAAAGCGTCAATCCCCTCCAGCGCAGCGGGTTTATCGAGGCCGTTCACCATCTCCGCCGATGCCAGCTGATAAGCGCTTTCTATCGACATTTCGCACTGTTGGTAATAACCCTGTTTGCCTGTGGCGATACAACTGGTCGGTTTTTCAGCAATCAACCGAGCCAGTGCGGTTGTACGCAACGGCAGCTCATGGTCCTCAACCAGGTCACTGATCAGCCCTACTTGCAGTGCCTGCCTGGCATCAATGGCTTCTCCAGTCAGCAGCATCCTCAATGCCTGCTTGTGGCCAACCGCCCGACTCAGCGCCACCGCTGGCGTGGAGCAGAACAGGCCAATATCGACACCGGGGGTGGCAAACTTTGCCGATTTAGCGGCAACGGCAAGATCACAACTGGCCACCAGCTGACACCCCGCAGCAGTCGCTACCCCGTGAACACTGGCAATCACCGGTTGTGGAATTTGCCCAATCAGCAGCATCAGCTCACTACAGAGCGCTAACAGATCCATCCGTTGGGCCGCAGTCATCGCGACCAGTTCCTGCAGGTCATGACCAGCACAAAATGCCGGGCCATTAGCTTCAATAACGACAACTTTAAGGTCACCGCCACCCTGTAACTCCTGTAACCTCGACCGCATCAGTGTCAGCAGTTCGCTATTCAGAGGGTTACGTTGGCGGGGACGATTGAGTGTCAGATAACAGACCCCACTATCACGTCGCTCCAGTAACGGGGCCGAATCCCCACTATTTGTCACACCCATAAGCTGCACCGGAATTAATAACCGTTAATCGGCTAACAGAGTTACCCATAGCAACCATTTTAGCCCTTCTCGAACAGCAATAACGCAAACCAGCCGCAGGTAAAAACGACTGGTTCAACAAAAACGGGGCGTAGTAGACTTACGACACGAACGATCGTTTAGCCTAAGGCCGAAGCCGGACACGCCGTTAATAAAACAACAGACTGAACCAACGCGCCTGGCGCGGTACTCCAATACTCCTGTCTCCGGCCGGTCATGTGCACAACCCAGTGGTACCTAGTGGAGAGAACCAATGCTTGCCAAAGAATCCTTCAGCCCCGCTGACTTCGAAAAACTGGTCGATGGCGAAAACGCCACCGCCAGCCGCCTGATTTTCAGCGACGAGGCCATCTTCCAGCTCGAACAGGAAAAGCTGTTCGCCAAAGCCTGGCTCTACATCGGCCACGAAACCGAGATTCCCAACGAGGGCGATTACGTCACCCGTAAAATGGCCACCGACCCGGTAATTCTGGTACGCGGTAGCAGTGGCGCCATACATGTGCTGCTCAACTCATGCCCCCACCGCGGAACGCTGGTCTGCAGTTCCGATGCGGGCAACAGCAAAGGTTTTGTATGCCCGTACCATGGCTGGGCTTTTGATCGCGACGGTACCCTTAAAGCAACTGCCGATGATATGGGGCTTTACGAAGGCAAAGTCGATTTTGCCACCCTGGGTCTGCGGTCAGTCGCAAAGGTAGACACCTACGCCGGGCTGATCTTCGCCACCTGGAACGAAAACGCACCGGAACTGGCCGACTATCTGGGCGATGCCCGCTGGTACCTGGATCTCTACCATAACCGTACCCCCGGTGGCATGGAGGTGCTTGGCGAGCCCCATCGCTGGGTGGTCAACACCAACTGGAAAACCGGGCCGATGAACTTCGGTGCCGACGGACCACATGCGGTTAAGGTGCACGGCCCGATTACCATGGCCACTTTCAAGGTACCCCCCGCTACCTTTCGCGATGCGCTGGTCGACAGCCCGGCGGTGAGCATGGGTAATGGCCACAACGGCATCGTCACCCAGATACCCGAGTCACTAAAAGGGATGGTGCCACCCTATTTCGGTTTTAATCCCGACCTGATTGAGCTCTACGAACAGCATCTGAGCCCGCAACAGTCGGAGTTAAACAGACATCTGCTGGCAGGTGTGCAGACCATGTTCCCCAATTTCTCGTCGGTCCAGGGTGCTGCTACCTTCGACCCTGAGGCGATGCCGGTGAACTTTCTTGCCATCCGTGTCTGGCAGCCGGTGTCGGCGACCCAAACGGAAATATGGAACTGGTTTCTGGTGGAAAAAGAGGCCTCTGAAGAGTGGAAAAAAGCCGCCATGCTTGCTGGCGTACGCACCTTTACCGCCGGCGGCACTTTCGATCAGGATGACGCCGAGGCCTGGGTAAGCATTGCCCGGGGTACGGAAGGCCATATGTCGCGCCAGGGCGATGTCAATTTTCAGATGGCCCTCGCCTATCGCGACAGAATCATCCCCGATTTCCCCGGACCCGGCCGCGCTTACCCCTCCAACTATGGCGAGGTGACAGAGTTCGACATCCTGCTGGAATGGCAAAAATATATGAGTCGTTAACCGCCGCCAGGCGACAGGGCTTCCATACCAGCACCCAATAAGGATATCGACACATGACCACCCCCGTAAACGAAACCGAATACCGCGAGCTTTCCGATTTCCTGTTTTACGAAGCGGAGTTGCTGAGTGAACAGGATTATGTCGGCTGGGAAAAACTACTCGCCGAAGATCTGCGCTACCACGTGCCCGTCCCCCAATATGAAGACCCGGTGGGAGGTCGCAAGGTGGGCATGAGCAATGGCTATTTCGATGATGACATACAGAGCATGCGGGTTCGCCTCAAATTACTCAGCAGCCCACAGACGACCACTTCCGAATATGTGCGCTCGCTGTTGAATCATGTGGTCACCAATGTGCGTGTCAGCCGCGTCAACGACACCGAATATGAGTGCCGCAGCTGCATCACGGTTCATCGCACCCGCTTTTCGATGCCCGAACCGATCACCCTGTCGGGTCGGCGTCGGGACCTGATTCGACGCACCGATGATGGACTGAAACTGGTTAGCCGCGAGGTAAAGCTGGTCCATTCAACGCTGATGACCTCCAACATCAGCTATTTTTTCTGAGATGCACTGAAAGACAAGATTGGTGGAACTGACCGCACCGACCGGTCCATCCAGAGCAGGCACGAGATCAGAAGCAATCAGACAGCGGTAGATACTTACACCGAAACAGGCTCAGGCCCCCACAAGCTCCACCAGCTCAAATAAACCAGCGAGAGCAGGCCATAATAGGCACATGACCATTCTCGACTGGACGGTTGTAGCGCTCTACCTGCTGGCGATGCTGGCCATGGCCCTCTGGCTGGCGCGCAGCCAGCACAATCGCGAAGACTATTACGCCGGTGGTCACCGCACCGGTGCCTGGCCCATCGCGCTATCCACTATGGCTACCCAATGTTCCACCAGTAGCCTGCTCGGCGCGCCGGCATTCGTCGCATTTTCCGCCGGTGGCGGGCTGGTCTGGCTCCAGTATGAGCTGGCCCTGCCGCTGGCGATGATTCCGGTGATGCTGTTTCTGCTACCGACCTTTCGCCGCCTCGGCCTGATATCTGTTTACCACTACCTGGAACTGCGGTTCGGCACAACCACCCGTATCGTGCTGAGCAGCCTGTTTCAGCTGATTCGCGCCTTCGCCACCGGCGTCATCGTCTACGCGACCGCGCTGGTGCTGGAGAAACTGCTCGCCATCCCGTTCTGGGCGGCGGTACTGCTGTTTGGCGCAGTCACCGTGGTTTATGACGTGATTGGCGGGATCCGCGCTGTCATCTACAGCGATGTGGTGCAGATGAGCATACTGTTTCTGCTCATCCTGCTGATGTTCTTTATCGCCATGGATGCCGTAGGCGGCTGGCAACAGATGTGGCAGCTGTTTCCGGACCACCGCCGTCAAACCCTCAACCTTACCGGCAACGGACTCACTGACGGCACCGATTTCGCTTTCTGGCCAATGATGGTTGGTGGCCTGCTACTCTACGTCGCCTACTACGGCTGCGATCAGAGCCAGGTACAGCGCGAACTCTCTTCAAAGGATGTCGACACTACGAACATGGCCCTGTTTCTTAATGGGCTACTGCGGTTTCCACTGGTACTCAGCTACTGTCTACTCGGTGTCGCCATCGGCGCCTACGCAACCGCCCATCCCGAGTTCATCGAGCTGTTACCCGGCCACCAGGTGATGGTCAATGACGAACTGCGGGAAAGCCCCAACTATACCCTTGCAGTACCGGTGTTCATTCTTGAACATTTTCCAGCCGGTCTGGTCGGCCTCGCATTTGTTGCCCTGTTCGCCGCTGCCATGTCCTCCCTCGACTCGGTGATCAATTCGTTGAGCGCCGCCACCATGGAAGACCTGCTCCGCCGTTTCTGGCCGCAACGGGTCACCCCACAGCGGGAGCTGCTCTATTCCCGGCTACTCACCCTGTTCTGGGGTGCCGTCACCATGAGTGCAGCTTTCTTTGTCGGCTCGATTTCGGATTCGGTACTGGTTTCGATCAACAAGATCAGCTCGATGATCAACGGCCCGATACTGGGAGTGTTTCTACTCGGCGTTCTTACCCACCGCACCACCGAGGCAGGCGTCCTCGTCGGCCTTGCCGCCGGGTTTGCCACCAACCTCACCATCGCCCTGCTGTTACCGCAGGTCTCCTGGCTCTGGTGGAACGCCAGCGGACTACTGGCCACCGCCGCCGGGGGGTTGTTTGCTAGCAGCCTGCAACCCATGCGGCCAACAAGCCGGCCAGAACTGGTTTGGTCAGCAGATACACGCAGCTGGCTCGGCGTTCAGCGCAACTGGAATCGCTACTATCTGATCCTGCTGCTCTGGAGCTTCGGTATGCTGCTTTTGTTGGTGTTGCTGCCCGGAATTACTGCCCGTTATTAACTAACGCGTAATAGGGACCACGCCGGATGATCTTAATTAGACCCGGTCGCGCTTTTCTACTCCAACTTCATACCAAGACAGGGCACCAATCAGCAACCTGCCTCGTGCTTTTGGGCTCTGCACTTGTCCCACGACGGCGTGATCACCCCGATTTTCATCAATCAAGCCACGAGAACCGGCTAAAGATTGCCATAGTCAGTAACTCTAGTCGTGATCACTAAATTGAAACCATTAGTTGCCGAACATTGTGTTATGGATACACTCATAACGTCAGAGCGAGGAAGCGGGGTAGCTGATGCCAATTTCAGTACTATGGCTAGAGGAGCATCACGGCGTGCAATTTACGGGTAGCGGTCTGGTGACCGGTGCGGAGTGCCTGCGCGCCAACCGGGAAGTGATCAAGGACTCCCGGTTGGCAACGCTAAGACTACAGATCGTTGATCTTACTGCGGTAGAGCGATACGAGATCAGCGCTGCGGAATCCCGCAACCTGGCGGCCATGGATAGCCAGGCGGCGGCAATAGCCTCTGGGGTTCGGGTTGCGATGATCTGCCCTGACGACCTGGTGTATGGTATGTCACGCCTCTACGCGGGTCACGCTTCTCCCGACTGGCAGGTTGAGGTATTCCGTCACCGTGAAGAGGCATTACAGTGGCTCGGACTGGAACAAAGTTAGCTTCCATTCCCGATTGGGCGATCCATTTCCCGTTGGTTGTTCCAGGTTGAACGCTTCAGCCGCTCACCGGCATTGAGCAGCAACGATAACAGCGACGGCATGAAGGTCAGTGTCAGCAGCGTTGAAGCGAGCAGCCCAAACAGAACAATGATTCCCAGCCCTCGATAAAGCTCGGTCCCCGCTCTTGGCAGGAACACCAACGGCGCCAGTCCGCCCAGGGTAGTAAAGGTGGTCATCATGATCGGCCGTACCCGACTACGGGTGCTCTCAATCACCGACTGGGCAATCTCCATCCCCGCGCGGCGGTGTCGCAACGCCTGTTCCACCAGCAGAATCGGATTGTTCACCACCACCCCGATCAGCACCAGAAAGCCAAGCATGGTGATCATGTCGAACGGTTGGCGCACTCCCGGCAGCAGGTTCATCAGCCAGAGGCCAAATATACCGCCGGCAATACCCAACGGTACCGTCAGCATGATGATCAATGGATAACCCCAGTGGCGGAAAATGGCCACCATCAGCAGGTAGGCCAATAGCACCGCCAGCGCCATGTTGCCGCCCAGGGCGGCGCGGGTCGCCTTCAGCTTGTCGCTGGCACCGGCTATTTTCAGATCGATACCCGCCGGGAGCCCCTCAGCAGTCAGTGCTTCCACCACTTCCGCCTGCACCTTCTCCACCGCCGTTTCCAGGGGCATCTCTCGTGGCGCGACGATTGACAGGGTGATGGTACGCTCGCCGTTGACGCGGCGGATGGTCTCGGTGTTAACCGTCTGCTCGACTCGGGCCACCGCGCTGAGCGGGATTACCTCTCCACGGCCGGTGAAAATCGGCAGGTTGGCAATGTCCCCGGGGCGACCAACAGCGCCGCTGGTGCTATAGATGTAGATATCGATCTTGTCGTCAGCTTCGTAGTAGTCGTCGTGGTAAGCGCCATCGGCAAGCGCCCAGACCAGATAGCCCAGCTCATCCGCGCCAACATCAAGCTCCGCAGCCCGTTCCCAGTCGGGGCGGATCTCCACCATCGGCTGACCGAGGCTGAGAGCCGCCGGTGACGGCTTGATCTGAGGATCATTGAGCACCTCCTTACTGCGCAAAAACGCCTGCAGGCCGACAGCAAACAGCGGCTGCAGATCGGGGCCGCTGATCTCCAGGTCCATACTCCGTGTACCGCCTTCATTACCGGAAAATATCGATCCGCGGGTGGAGAAGGAGATCATGCCGGGAAAATCAGCATTGCGTTCGGTGATGATGTCGATCATCGCGTCGATATCACGCGGGTCGGTGGTGCCGCCGATCATGAACACGTTAGCCGGGCTGGCAGTGCTCAACAGCCAGCGCACCGAGGGAGCATTACGCTCACCAGAGTGGAACAGTTGCGGGTCCTGCCCCACCTCTTGGACAAACGGATCGAGCATGCGCTCTTCAACATCAATCATCTGCTGCAGGTTATAGCCGGGTGGCGAGAACATCAGCGTAAAGGTGACCGGCTCTTCACCCTCCGGCAAATACTCCGCTTTTGGCGTGAGCTGCCAAACCAGCCCGATGGCCACGACCAGCACTGCCGCAATCAGGATCACCTGTCGCTCCAGTCCCAGCATCAACCATTCGACAAAGGCCATCAGCCGCTGGCTAAAACCTCGTGCCAACCGTGCCAACAAACCATCAGCGGAACCGGGTCCTTCGCCAGTGTCAGCCGTGAGATTGGCACTGGCGGAAGGCACCAGAGTAATGGCCACCAACATGGAAAAAATAATCGATGCGGAAATGGCAATAGCAATATCTGAATAGAGCTGCCCCACTTCTTCCTGCATGGTGATCAGCGGTACAAACACAAACACGGTGGTCAGGGTCGAGGCAAGTACGGCAGTCCAGACTTCGCTGACCCCCGCCAGCGCTGCTTCAAACCGCTTTTTACCCTGCTGGCGGTGGCGGTGGATGTTCTCCAGCACCACAATGCTGTTATCGAGGGTCATACCGATAGCAAAGGCGACGCCGGCAAGGGAAATCACATTAATGGTGCGGCCGGTCACCAGCAGTCCGAGAAATGCGGCAATGGTGCAGACGGGTATACCCATCGCCCCAATCAGCGTAGCGCTGCCAGAACGCAGAAACAGATAGAGCACAGCGAGTGCCAGCAGCGCACCCAGCAGCAGGTTGGAAGCGATCACGCCAACCGACTCGCCGATGTAAATGGTGTCGGCATGCAGAAAGCGCAGATAGAGACCACGCGGTTGCATCAGTCGCGGGTTGATACTGGTCTCGACAGTCTCGGCAACTGCGTCGGCCACCGCCATGATGTTGGCACCACGCTGTCGTTTGATGCTAACCATCATTCCGGGATCACCGTTATAGCGTGATTCATTACGCTGTTCAGCAACCGTCATCTGCGCGTAGCCAAGGTCACGCAGGTAGATCAGCTCCCCATCGCGCTCGGCAATGATGGTGTTTTCGATATCATCGATGGATTGAAAACGGCCTAACGTTCGCACCAGATAACGGCGCTTGCCAGCATCCAGATCACCACCAGAGACATCTCGATTACGTTTCAGCAGCGCCTGTCGAAACTGCCCCAGAGTAATGCGTCGCTGGGCCAGTTTTGCCGGGTCAACATAGATGCGCACCTGGCGGTTCATGCCACCATCAATGCGTACTTCAGAGACCCCGGGAACCCGTTCTATCGCTGTTTTTACATGGTCTTCGATATAGTCGAGCTGGGTCTGGATATCGACATTGAGGGGATTACCGGCCGCCGGCTCGATGATGTAGAAGATGAACCAGTTATCAGAAAAAGCCGAGGTGAGAATACGCGGTTCGTCGACATTTTCCGGATACTCCTCCACCTGAGTCAGAGCATTATTGGTGCGAATCAGCGCTTCGTTAATGTCAGTACCAAGCGCAAACTCCAGCTCCACCACCGCCATACCGGTATTCGCCAGGGAGGTCATTTTCTGTAACGCCGGCAGAGTACGCAGGTACTCCTCCTGCTCGACAATGATCTCCCGTTCCACATCCTGAGGCGTTGCCCCAGGCCAGACAGTTTCCACTGTCAGCGTGGTCATATCCATATCCGGGATCATCTGAATCGGTACCCGGAAAATAGCGACCAGCCCGAGTACACAGACCACCAGCACTGCTACCGCAACGATGACCCCATTATTGATTGCAGCACGAAACACGAGATGGTGACTCTAGTGCTGGGCAAGAATGCGTACAGGCAGCTGCGGACGCATGCGCTCATTGCCCTGCTCAACCACCCGGTCACCGGCAGCAACCGGACCGGCAATAATCTCCACCCGCTCCCCCAGACTTCGTCCAAGTCTGACCGGAGCCGGTACCGCCCGCAGCAGTTCTCCATCCTCTACGATTTTCCAGAGCAGAATGGTGCCGTCGGGCCGGCGCACCACGGCATCCACCTTGACCTGTAGAACCGGTTTGTCACCACCCGCAAGAGTGATATGGGCCTGCGCCGACATCCCCGGTGCCAACCGGTTTTGCGGATTATCCAGGTCGATCAGTATGGGGAAGGTACGACTGGCAGGATTTGCGGAGGCCACCTTGCGGGTCACCTGCGCATTCACACTCTCACCGGGCAGCGCCGCAAATTCAAGGCGGACCTTCGCCCCCTCATCTACCTGGTCAAAATAGTTCTGCGGCACCGGCACAGTCACTCTCAGCACCGCTGTTTCTTCGAGCAGCAGCAGCGGATCTCCAGGGCGCACCCAGCTCCCCAGCTCGGTCTGCTTACGACTTACCACCCCGGCAAAGGGGGCGTTAACGGTGTGACGTGCCAATTCATCGGCAGTCAGGGCGACGCTGGCACGAGCTGCGGTAAGGTCGGCTGCGGCACGCTGCAATTCCGCTCTGGCAACATCGTAGCTATCCTGCGCCGCCGCCTGAGACTGCAACAGCTCCGCCTGGCGCTTCTCTTTTAAACCGGCGAGATGAACGTCGGCCTCGGCGCGCTGTTGACGCGCCTGTTGAAATTCGGCGGTGAGTCGGATGGGTTGATCCCGCAGACGCAACAGCGGCTCGCCCTGATCGACCCGCTCACCTTCATCGACCAGCATCTCGCTGACCATGCCGGCGATTTCTACAGAGATCAGCGTGTGTCGACGCGACTCCACCGAGGCCGAGAGCATCAGCTGTGCCGGCAACGGGGCAGATTCCACCGACACCACTGTTATCGGCGCAGTACCCTCGGCAGCCACCATCCGGCAGCAGAACAGCTGCGTCAGAGCACAACAGACTACTGCCAACCAGCGACTTCGGCTCTCCATTTCTCCTCCGTTGATTGTGGCCATTCATTACACATGTGCCAATCCAGCACACTATTGATGAACGCCGCCCGGCTCTCCCCCTGACAATTACCGATTATTATTCTGTTTATGTCCCGCGACTACCCCTCGTACCGCACTGTCAACACGGCGCAGGGTGCACACCGCACCACATATTCTGCGGTACTGCCCAGCAGCAGATGTTTCAGGCCGGTATAACCGTGGGTACCGATGACGATGAGATCCGATGACTGGGCAGACGCACACTTCACCAGCTCGGTGCCGGCATGGCCGTGAAGCACAATCGGCGTTTCGCGGTGGCAGTTGGCCAGATGGGTATCACTCAGCAGCGCCAGCCGCTCCATCGCCCGGTCTTCAACATCGGGGTCAAAAGTCGCCCCCATACTCAGTTCCGCCGGCATCGGTACCGGCTCGATCACGTAGGCCGGCAGCACCACCGCATCAAACAGAGTCGCCATTTCCGCCGCGTAGGTGAGCGCCTTAACGGCAGGATCTGAAAAATCGACCGGTACAAGTATGTTCTGGATTTCAACTCTGTTCATCTCTACTTACCCTCTTCTGGCGTTACGTTAAGTATTAGCTATCGTCCCTGTCCCTGATCGGGCCGACCGTCATTACCGGGCAGGTGGCGCCCCGCACTACCCGCTCTGCCTTGCTACCCAGAAGCAGATGACGCAGCCCCGAATGGCCGTGAGTACCCATGACGATCAGATCCACAGCCCGTTCGCTGGCCACCTCAATGATCGTGGCCGAAGCCTCCCCTTCAGCAACCATGGTGTTCGCCTCAACTCCATGACGCACTTCAGCGGCGACAAGCGCTTCAAGCTTCTTCTCTGCAAGGGCAGTCTGATTGGCGTCGATAATCGCAGCGGCGTTGAATTCCATCGGCGCGACTACCGGCTCTACGACATAAAGCAGGGTTAAATCGGCACCCGAGCGGTGCGCCAGCTCCTCCGCATGAGCCAAAGCCCCAAGCGATGCAGTAGAAAAGTCAACGGGTACCAGGATGTGGGTAACTGCTGCTGTCTTCATAACGCCCCCTTGTCGATTTAGTGAGTGAAGATGGAACCGCGGTTATAAATACTCCCCGCCTTCTACCTTCATGATGTTCCGTATCTCTACGCGACACAAGTTGATCCCGCTCAAGGCCCAACACGCAACCCCTGTCAATCACCCCCGCTAATCAACTGGAAGAGCTCCGCCGCAGCTGATGGTCATGACAGCGGCCTAGCGCAATGATGCCCATCAGAGAGCCGAGCAGTGCCATCGCCATATCCGACTGGGTATCCCAAACATAACCCTGGGTACCGAGAAAAGCATCCGCCGCGGTCTCGCTAAAAACTGCCACCCACCACTCAATCAGTTCGTAGAACGCGCTGACCGCGAGCGCAAAACAGAGCAGAAAAAAATTCAACCAGCCGCCTCTGGCCAACACCCGCACCCTTAGTATCACCTCGCGCGCAACCAGTGTTGGCACCAGCCCCTGGAACAGATGCCCCAGCTTGTCGTAATGATTTCGCTGCAGGTCAAGCAGTTCCATAAACCAGTCACCAAACGGCACCCGAGCATAAGTGTAGTGCCCGCCAACCAGCAGAACCACGCAATGGATAAGAACAAGCTGGTAAACCAATGGCGTGAGCTGAAAATTACGCCGCGTACGAGCCAGAACCAGGGCAGCCACCACTGCCGGTAACACCTCAAGAACCCATATATACCGGTCGTAGGGATTCCAGCCGGACCAGAACAATACCGCACCAAAGACCACGACCCACATGGATACAGAAGCCGACAATTTCATCTTTCCAGCCTACTCTGATTGTTGATTTCGCGGGGTGCAAACTGCCCAAAACAACATTTCTTTTTGCTCCCGCGACTACAGAGGGTCAAAATAGCGCTCCTGCACAGAGTAGAAATTGACCACCGCGCGATTCAGATGATGAGGAGATCAGTATGCGGCCAATCGATGAACTGGTACTGGAAGACGGCGCTTATCAACACCGCACACTGTTCTGGAACGAAGATATTTACGAAGCGGAACTGGAGCAGATCTTTTCCCGCTCCTGGCTGTTCCTGACCCACGAATCACTGATCCCCGAACCCGGCGATTACAACACCACCCGTATGGGTGAGGACCGGGTCATCGTGATCCGCCAGACCGATGGTTCAATCCGGGCCTTCATCAACTCCTGCCCACACCGCGGCAATACCGTTTGCCACGCGGATGCAGGAAATGCACGACAGTTTACCTGCAGTTATCACGGCTGGTCGTTTGCGGCGGACGGATCACTGGCTGCAGTTCCACTCGAGCAGGACGCCTATTTCAACGAGATCGACAAGGCTCAGTTCGGTCTGCGACAGGTGCCGCAGGTCGCCTCCTACAAGGGCATGGTGTTTAGCAGCTTCGACAGGCTCGCGCCGCCGCTGGAAGAGTACCTTGGCGACATGCGCTGGTACCTTGACGTGTTGCTGGATGTGCCGGGCGGTATTGAACTGATCGGCCCGCCGATGAAATCGATCCTCAACTGCAACTGGAAAACTCCGGCAGAAAATTTCGGTGGTGATGATTACCACTTCGGCTGGACACATGCGGCCGGCGTCGCGGTGATGGGCGGGCCGTTACAGATGCTTAGCGGCAACGCACAGGTCCCACCGGAAGTGGGTTTTCAGGTCGGCTCCCGCTATGGCCATATATTCGGTTTAATCGAACAGGGCGCATCCGCGCTACAGGTCTGGCCGGAATGGCGCGAACAGTACGAAGCCTGGCTCAACTCCCGTCTGCCAGGACTTGTGGAAAAATTTGGCGCCGACCGCGCCCGTTTTTATAAAGGCCACTGGAACGCCAACATCTTTCCCAACTGCAGTTTTCTGTATGGCACCAACACCTTCAAGGTGTGGCAGCCTCGTGGTCCTCGCGCTATAGAGGTTTACACCTGGACCCTGGTGGAGAAGGAGATGCCGGAAGAGCTGAAACAGATGCATCACCGCAGCAATGCCGCCACCTTTGGCACCGCCGGAATGCTGGAGAGCGACGACGGCGAAAACTTTGAAGAGTGCACGCAGAATAATCGCGGCTTCAACACCCGCCAGGATTATTACTACACCGGCATGGGTCGTGGTCACGAAGGGCCGCACCCGGAAATGCCAGGCATCATCAGTGAAAGCCTGGTCGCTGAGACCGGATTGCGGAATTTTTACCGAACCTGGGCCAGAATGGTAAACGGTGACGACTGGACGCGCATTGGCGCACCAGCCACCGCCCCCCTGTCAGGCCTGAGGGCGGTGAAATGAGCGGCTCTGTAGAGCGTTCAGTCAACTCAACCCGGGCCGGTCAGCCTGTCGACCGGGATACCCACTTCGATATCGAACGTTTCCTTACCCGCGAAGCTCGCTTGCTTGACCAGGAGCGCTTCGATGAGTGGCTGCAACTACTCACAGCGGACATTCGTTACCAACTGCCGGTGGAGGAAGTGCGGTACCGGGAGGACACCAAGCCAATCGGTTCCGCTACCGGCAATTTCATCTACGATGATGACTACGCGCTGCTGGAAATGCGGGTGAAGAGAACCGATACCGGCCTGATCTGGTTTGAAAACCCCAGAACCAGCAGCCGTCGGCTGATCACCAACATCGACGCCGAGTGGTCTGAGCAGGAAGATGAGGTCAACGTCTACTCAACGTTCCTGACCTACAGAAATCGTCGCCAGAGTGACGAAACCTGGCTGGTTGGCGGCCGCGAAGACCGTCTGCGGCGGACTGAAGCAGGCTGGCGGCTGGCACACCGGCTGATCCGTATCGACCAACGGGTGATACAGGACAAGAATCTGCACCTTTTTCTCTGATTTGGTGTAACCGGTATACACGGGGAAGCGGGTAAACTGATCACCCCTGAATAGCTGAACAGAGTGGATTAAAACAGGAAATTGGCTGAACCCGCCGCCCCGCCAACTCTCGCTGCAATTGACCTTGGGTCAAACAGCTTCCACATGATTGTTGCCGAGCATATTGGCAATGGTGACCTGAGAATCATCGACCGGCTCCGCGAGCCGGTCCGGCTCGGTAGCGGGTTACGCAACGGCGACCTCACTCCTGAGACCAAAACCAGAGCGCTCAACTGTCTTGAACGTTTCGGCGAACGGATTGGTCACCTGCCGCCCGGCGCAGTTAGAGCAGTCGGCACCAACACCCTCAGACAGCTTCACGATAGTTACCGGTTTCTCAAACAGGCCGGCAAGGCCCTGCGCCACCCGATCGACGTTATTTCCGGCATCGAAGAAGCGCGACTCATCTATCTGGGCGTGGCCCATACTCTGCAAAGCGACCAACGCCGGCTGGTGGTCGATATTGGCGGCGGCAGCACCGAGCTGATCGTGGGTGAACAGTTCCAGCCACTAACCATGGAAAGCGTTTACGCCGGCTGCATCTCTGTTGGCCGCAGGGCATTCGGCGACGGCAAACTCAGCCACAAGGCGATGCGCAACGCGCAGCTGCTGGCGCGCCAGGAGTTTGAGCTGGTTGGCGGCACCTTTCGCGATCAGCAGTGGCAAGCTGTGGTTGGCGCCTCTGGAACAATTCGCGCGGCGCGTAACGTCGCCGTAGCGAACGGGCTAACAGCAGAACATCACCAGGGAGAGCTGTCCCGCGATGCGGTGAATGCCATCTGCGAAATGGTCGCAGACGCCGGTACTATCGACGATTTGCAGCTGGCCGGACTAAAAGAGGACCGCAGAGCGGTTTTTCCTGGCGGTGTTGCGGTGCTCAAGGCAGTGTTTGACGAGCTCGAAATCGATTTCATGTCCGTGTCGGATGGTGCTCTACGCGAGGGACTAATGTTCGACCTGATCGGACGACGCGGTGCCGATGATGTTCGCCAGCGCTCGGTTGCCGACCTCGCCAGCCGCTATCACGTCGACCCGCAGCGATTGCAGGGCATCCGCGATACTGCTACCAGACTGTTCCGCGCCTGCCGCGATGCGTGGGAACTTGACCTGCCGGACGGTGAAAAATTTATTGACTGGGCAGCACTACTGCACCCGATTGGACTGGATATCGCCCACAGCGGCTATCACAAACATGGGGCCTACATCATCGCCAATGCTGACCTCTCCGGCTTCAGCCGCGAAGAGAAACAGTTGTTGGCGCTGTTGGTAAAGGGACATCGGCGAAAATTCCCACTTGCCGAAGTCAAGGCTCTGCGCGGCCTGTGGCGACGTAGCGCGGCACGTACACTCGCTCTATTACGCCTGGCGGTGATACTGCATCGCGGTCGAACCACTCCACCGGATGAGATGAGCCCGAACGCCAAAGAAGCGACTCTCAAGCTCTCCATTCCAACATCCTGGCTGGAGCAGCACCCGTTAACCGCCGCCGAACTGCAGCAGGAACAACGCCACCTTAAAGCTGCCGGACTGCAACTGCTGATCTGACCGGCTCAGATCTGACCGTTGACTAACCCGGTCAGCACGATACTACCTATAGCGATGCCAACAACTCCTGCTGGGCGCAGACCTGACCATCCCCATCCGCCGGCTGTAACGGCACGTAGGTCCCGTCGGGTTGCAGCGACCATGCCTGGCAGTTGTCACGCAGATAGAGTTCCAGCTCCTGGCGTACCTGTTCACGGACTTTTTTCTGCGACAGTGGAAATGCCACCTCAACCCGGTTGTAGAGATTACGCGGCATCCAGTCGGCGCTGCCACAGTAAATTTTTTCTTCGCCACCGTTGTAGAAATAGACCGCGCGGGTATGCTCAAGAAACCGGCCGACAACCGAGCGCACGGTAATATTCTCGGAAAGCCCTTTTACCCCGGGGCGCAAACAGCAGATGCCGCGGACGATCAGGTCTATCTTTACCCCGGCGCAGGAGGCCGCGTAGAGCGCCTCGATCATTGCCGGGTCTGACAGGGAGTTGATCTTGACGATAATCCGCGCCGGCTTACCCTGTTCTGCGTTGCGCCGTTCGTTGGCGATCATCTCCACCAGGCTCGATTGCAGGGTAAAAGGCGCCTGCAGCACATGTTTCGGCTTGGGAATTTTGCCCAGACTGGTGAGCTGCAGAAAGACGTTGTGGATCTCCTGCGAGATGGTCTTGCTGGCGGTAAACAGACCGTAGTCAGTGTAGAAACGCGCGGTGGCATGGTGGTAGTTGCCAGTGCCGAGATGGACATAACGCACCAGTTTTTTGCCTTCACGACGCACCACCAGGATCATCTTGGCGTGGGTTTTGTAGCCAACCACGCCGTAAACCACATGAGCGCCAGCTTCCTGCAACCGGGTGGCCAGAGCAATGTTGGCCTCTTCATCGAAGCGGGCCCGCAGTTCGATGACCACGGTGACCTCCTTACCGGCGCGGGCCGCCCGCAGCAGTGCATCCACTACTGAAGAATCATTGCCGGTACGGTACAGGGTCTGCTTGATCGCCACTACCTGCGGGTCGCGCGCTGCCTGATCCAGAAACTCCACCACCGGAGTAAAAGAATCGAAGGGGTGGTGGAGCAGCACATCTCGCCGCGAGATGGTGGTGAAAACACTGTTACCACTGCCAAATTTATCAGGCAACCGCTGGGTAAAGGGTGTGTACTTGAGGCCTGCATAGCGGTTCGAGACCATATCGTAAATGGCGCCGATACGACTCAAATTAACCGGCCCCTTAACCAGGAACAGATCCTCGCGCTCCAGTTCGAACTGATCAAGCAGAAACTGCACCAGCCGATCCGGGCAATCATCGCTCACTTCAAGCCTTACCGCATCGCCGTAGCGGCGTGAAGGCAGTTCCCCTTCCATCGCTCTGAGCAGGTCATCGACCTCCTCTTCATCGACGAAGAGATCGCTGTTACGGGTCACCTGGAACTGGTAGCAGCCCTCCACGGTCATGCCTGGGAACAGCTCATCAATGTGAGCGTGGATCACCGAGGAGAGGAACACGGTAGCCAGTCCATCGGATTCGTTGTCGAGATGATCAAGGCGGATCAAGCGCGGCAATGCCCGCGGTACCTGCACCACCGCGTAGTTGATATTACGGCCAAAAGCATCCCGACCATTCAGCGCGACAATAAAATTGAGACTTTTGTTGAGAATGCGGGGAAACGGGTGGCCGGGATCAAGCCCCATGGGACTCAGTACTGGCAACACCTCTTCACGAAAATAGCGGGTCAACCACAGGCTCTGCTGAGCAGTCCAGTCACGTCGCGGCAAAAAGGTAATTTCCTGCTCCGCCAGTAACGGTATGATGACCTCGTTAAACAGCCGGTACTGCTCAGTCACCAGCTCGTGAGCGCGCCCATTGATCTGCTCCATCACCTGATTGGGAGTCATTTTGTCAGGACCGCTCTGTGCAGCGCCGGCCCTGATCTGTGCCTTCAGGCCAGCCACCCGCACCTCGTAAAACTCATCCATGTTGGTATCGAAGATACAGAGGAAACGCATCCGCTCCAGCAGCGGCAACTGATCAACATTGACCTGGGCAAGCACACGGGCATGAAATTCCAGCAAACTCAGTTCCCGGTTAAGGAAAAAAGCTGTGCCGCTCATTTCTGTTGCCATTTCACTGACTTCCCGATCCATTAGACGAGTCCCCTTCCTCATATTTAACATCATGCATGACGATAATCTATACAGGGTTGATGCAGGGCAAACCCCGGAAAAACTGATCAGTGTACATTCCGAAAAAGGCAATTTAGTGTCAACTCATCACCTTCGCTGACAGACGCGGTAGGGTTGCGGCACGACTCGTCTGAATGGAGCCCCCCATGTTTGAGACGGCAGAAATCGGCCATAAGATCGACAAGGCGACCTATAAGAAAGAGGTTGCAAAACTGCGCACTGCTCTGCTTGGTGCGCAGTACGACCTGCAGCAAAACCGCAACTTCCCGGTGTTGATTATCATCGGTGGCGTCGATGGCGGCGGCAAGGGCGAAATGGTCAACCTGCTCAACGAATGGATGGACCCGCGCCACATAGACTCCATCGCCTTTGGCCCTGCCTCAGACGAGGAACGCGAACGCCCGCCTTTCTGGCGGTTCTGGCGTTCCCTGCCCCCTAAAGGACGCATTGGCATTCTGTTCGGCTCCTGGTACACCAATCCGGTGGTTTCCCATGTCATGGGCGAATCCACCGAGGCAGAACTGGACGAGGCGATTCACCGCATCGTTCACTTTGAAAAAATGCTCACCGACGAGGGTGTGCTGCTGCTCAAATACTGGTTTCACCTTTCTAAAGAGCAACAGCGCAAGCGGCTGAAAAAACTGGAGAAAAATCCCGATACCCGCTGGCGGGTTACCGATACCGACTGGGAGCGGTTCAACCACTACGACATTTTTCGCGAGGTCTCGGAACACACACTTAGACGCACCAGCACCGGACACGCCCCCTGGCTGGTGATAGAGGGTAATGACGCTAACTACCGTTCTCTCACCGTCGGCCAGTCACTGCACAGCGCGATGCGCTCACGGCTCGACCAACAGGAACCCGAGCAGAGCAACCATATCGCACCGCCGCTGATTGAACCGGTAGATGGCCTCAATCTGTTGCAGACTCTGCCGATGGACCAACCCATTTCCAAATCTGAATATCAGCGGGCGCTGGAAAAGGAACAGGGCCGCCTGAACCGCCTGTCGCGCCATCCAGAGTTTAAAAATCACTCAGTGGTGATGGTCTTCGAGGGCAACGATGCCGCTGGTAAAGGGGGCAGCATTCGCCGTCTGACCCAGGCACTGGATGCACGTCATTTCAGCATCATTCCGGTAGCTGCACCAACGACGGAAGAGCTGGCCCACCCCTATCTGTGGCGCTTCTGGCAGCACCTGCCAAGACGCGGGCATATCACCATATTTGACCGCTCCTGGTATGGTCGGGTACTGGTAGAGCGGGTTGAAGGTTACTGCGACGATCGCGACTGGATGCGCGCCTATTCGGAAATCTGTGACTTTGAGGAGCAACTCGCTGAGCACGGCGTCCTGGTGGTCAAATTCTGGCTCGCGATCACCAACGAGGAGCAGCTGCGACGGTTCAAGGAACGCGAGCAAATTCCGTTCAAGCAATACAAAATAACCGACGAGGACTGGCGCAACCGGGAGCGCTGGGACGATTACGAGCGGGCAGTCTGCGATATGGTCGAGCGCACCAGCACTGAATATGCGCCCTGGTCACTGATCCCTGCCAACAACAAGTACCATGCCCGCCTTGAAGTACTGCGCACTGTCTCTGCAAAACTCGAACAGCTGTTCGGCGTGAAGCCGAATGGAGCAGATGGGAAAAAAAGCACTGGCAAGAAAAGCAGGGATTAGGGTAATCGAAATTAGTGTAAACGGTCGTGGGCAAGTCAGCCCTGGTCTCGCCACGCGCGCTGGTAAATCTCCTGCCACAACCCGCCATAGGCGACAGTCGCCGCCTGATTGGCCGCATACTCCGCTACTGGTTTGCGTACCACACCCATCCGCTCGACTGCCGCCGCGTAGGGAATATAACTCCCTAACAATTGGGTGAGTTCCTGCGGTGGCATCGCCAACCACTGGCGGTGCAACGCCCGGCGCCGGTCAACCATATTAAAAAACGGATGCACCCGCGTCAGCGACAGGCCATTGGTTTTACAGAAATTCTGCACCTGCTGCCAGGCTCTGAGCGACAGCGGCGCTGGAATCAGCGGCACCATCACTGCATCAGCGGCGGCAAGCATACTTTCAGCCAGAGCCGATGCGCTCGGCGGACAATCCAGCACCACCAGATCGAAACGCTTTTTCAACGGCTTGAGCAGCGCCGTGACCACCTTCTCCGGCTTGCTGGCGTTGTTGATCAGAATATCGAGATTACGATAGGCATGGCGACCCGGCACCACCGACAGCCGGGGGTAGTCACTATCAACAATCTGATCCTGTAACGTCACTTTGCCAGACACCAGCTTTTTAACTGCTCCGCCAGCGGCACGGTCAGCTCCGAGGTACCAACCGGCGGCAGCCTGCGCATCGAGATCCCAAAGCAAGGTCTGCAACCCCTGCTGGGCCGCAAACCAGGCAAGATTAACCGCCGTAGAGGTTTTTCCAACCCCACCCTTGATGTTGTAAAAAGCAATGACCTTCATTACCGTTTTTCTGTCGCCTCCACCCGGTAAGCCATTTGCCGCCGGGTTAGCCCCAGCAAACGCCCCGCAGCGGCGACATTACCGCCGCTGCGCTGCAACGCCAGATCTACCAGCAACGCTTCAATTGCACGCAAATCCGGCAGCTCCGAATCGTTTTCACCGAGCAGTCTGGATATCTGCTGCAAACTCTCGTGGCGCCGCCCATCCCCCAGAGGCAGCTCTCCTGAAGCACCACCACCCCAGCCAACATCAGCCGCCATGTCCTGCAGACTAATCACGCCGCGCCCGGCCGCCATAATCACACCACGCTCTACCATGTTCTCCAGCTCACGGATGTTGCCGGGAAAGGAATAGTTAATTAACCCGGTGACCGCCTGGCGGGTAAAACCATCAACCTCCAGCTGGTGTAACTGGGTATATTTCTGACGAAAATATTCAATTAACAAAGGAATATCCTCCTTGCGCTCACGCAATGGCGGTATACGTAGCGGAAACACACTTAAGCGATAGTATAGATCGCGCCGAAAATGGCCAGCCTCTACCGCCTCGAGCAAATCAAGGTTGGTTGCAGCAACCACACGCGTGTTCACCGGCCGGGTTTCAGTTCCGCCGACCCGTTCGACCTCCCTCTGTTGTAGCGCTCGCAGTAACTTCCCCTGCGATGAGACACTCAGCGAACTGATCTCATCGAGAAACAGGGTGCCGCCCTCTGCCCGCTCGAACCGACCCGGGCGACTGGTCACCGCTCCGGTATAACCGCCGCGCTCCACCCCAAACAGCTCCGCTTCAACCAGCTCCGCTGGCAGAGCAGCACAGTTAACGGCAACAAAAGGACCGGCAGCATTGGGGGAAACTCGATGTAGCGAGCGCGCGAAAACCTCTTTGCCAACACCAGTTTCACCTTGCAGCAACACAGTAGCCAGTGTTGGCGCCACCTTGTTCAACCGACTCATCGCGCGGGAAAACCCGGCGGAAATTCCCACCACACCCTCGTTTAGCGCCCCGTCGTACTGCTGCAGGCTGCGTTGCTGTTCGGAAAGATCAAACCGATTAACAAAATCCTGTGGATGAAAATAGCCCGCATCCGGGTCAAGCTGCCGCCACCGGTTCAGGGGACGCCCGATCAACCGACACGCCTCATGCCCCATCGCCCGGCACTCAACCTCACGAAACAGAATCGGCATGCCCATAAACGCACTGGCAAAACCACTGGCGTAGCCGCTCTGCATCCAGCAGACCGGCTCGGGCGACCTGCCGGCCACCTCAACATGTGCGTCGGCTTCGATGGAACCGCGCGTCAGAAACTCACCATAAAACTGCTGCTCGTTGATCTCGATGGCAACGGTTTCTACCGACGCCATGCCAAACAGGGCGTGCAACTGCGGCCCAACCAGAAAAGCCTCCTCGAACGACGCTTCTGGCTTCTGCAGCTGGGCGATGGCGGCATCGCCGGTGCCATCTGCGTACCCGAGACGTGAATAGAGACTGCGGATTCGCTCAGATCCCAGCTCTTCGAGCAGTTCGGCCCGCTGCCCGCGAAAAGTATCAGCCCGCATCAACATGATGCGACGATCAGCCAGAGAGATATAACCTGCCTCCGGATTGAAATCGATTAGCTCAAGCATCTGTCGCTCTGCTGCCGTTATCCCTGGCCTGTGTTGTCATTGATAGAGCCCCACGCAACCCGCACAAAAGTTTGCCGAACGCCAAGATAGTACAAATTTGTCACAGACGAAAACAGAAACGGACAATATTGTTCACCCATGTTCCTGCAGCGCAATCGCCTTTTAATAACTATTTATATGCCAATCAACCACTTAATAACCTTCAGGACAAGTTGGCAGCCGTTTTGCAAATAGACCCATCAAATTCCAAATAGACCCATCAAATCCTAGACCCATCAAATCACCGCGTGACACCGCGATGAAAATGACCAGCAGCCCCTGACTCTGCTTTTGACCCATTGAGCTTGAGCGGGCACACCCAGACCAGCGGCGCTGCTTTCTGTATGAGGGAGAGAATATGGACTTTAGCGCAAGGTCAGCAGCTATAAACAAACTGGTCGACTTCGACAGCGGCCGCCAGGCAAAAATCATCTTCACCGACCCGGATATTTATCAGCTTGAGCTGGAACGCATATATGGCCGCTGCTGGCTGTTCCTCGCCCACGAATCCCAGCTTCCTGAAGCTGGCGATTTCATGCGCACTTTCATGGGCGAGGACGAGGTACTGGTCGTTCGTCAGCAGGACGGTTCGGTCAAGGCATTTCTTAACTTCTGCCCACACCGCGGCAACCGGGTCTGCAAGGCAGACTGGGGAAACCAGCGGCAGTTCAACTGCGCCTATCATGGCTGGTCTTTCTCGACCGACGGCTCCCTCACCGGCGTTCCCCTGGAAGAGGTGGCCTATTACAACGAGATCGATAAATCGAAATTTGGGCTGATTGAGGTCGACCAGGTCGCCAGTTACAAAGGGTTAATTTTTGGCTGTTTCGACCCGAACGCGCCGAGCCTGAGCGATTATCTGGGCGACATGAAGTGGTGGATTGATATCTGGCTAGACGCCATGCCCGGTGGATCAGAGCTGATGGGCAACGCCCAGAAAGTGGTCATCGACGCCAACTGGAAACTGCCAATAGAGAATGTCGCTGGCGACGGATACCACCTTGGCTGGGCCCACGCCGGCGCGATGTCGGTTTCAACAAGCCTTGGATTGAGCGGACTGTCGGTCGGCAATACCGATGTGGATATCCAGGGCGGCCTTTCCGTCGCCGGTCTCAATGGCCATAGCGTTCTGGCGTCCCTGGATGGTGACACCGGCTCCGGGTACGGTTTCTACCCTGACCCCCAACCTGCACTTGATTACCTGAACGCCAATCGATCCGTTGCTGTGGAACGGCTGGGCGAATTGCGCGGCAACAAACTCTGGGGCGCCCAGATCAACTTCACCATCTACCCCAATCTGCAGTTTCTGCCTGGACTCAACTGGTTTCGCGTCTACCACCCGAAGGGACCGGGCCGCTACGAACAGTGGACCTGGGCGATGGCCGAAAAGGACATGCCCCAAGTGTTAAAAGACCAGATTCTCGATAACCAGATTCGCACATTTGGTCCAGCCGGCCTGTTTGACAACGATGATGGCGATAACCTGGAAGCCATTACCGAGCTGGGCCGTGGCTGGCGGACCCGCCAGGCCGATGTTTACGCCAACATGGCCATCGGGCGCCACTTTGTCCGCCACGATATGCCCGGCATCATCGCTGAAGGACTGGTCTGTGAACACAACCAGCGCTGGATGTATCGCCGCTGGCAGGACCTGATGATCGCTGAAGAGTGGCAACAGGTTCCCGATTACCGCGACGAAGCGCAGCGGATAGCCGCTCAGCAAAACCGGGGGGTCGCATAATGAACCGACCCGAAACCTACGCGCTGCCCTCGCTCCCCGCAGAAACTGAAACAAGCAGTGATGGCGTGTTTCTTGGTTTGCAGCGCCAACTCCATTACGAAGCCCGTCTGCTTGATCAGCTGCGGCATCAGGAGTGGCTAAAGCTATTGACCGAGGATGTCCATTACTGGGCGCCGATGGTCGGCCGACGACTACGAAACGAGACGCGCGACCCCGATCGCCTGGGCGGCTACTTTTTTAACGACCGCCTCGCCCACCTGCAGATGCGCGTAACCCGGCTGGAGAGTGGCATGGTCTGGTGCGAAGACCCGGTCAACCATGTCCGCCATCTGGTTAGCAACGTCGAAGTCTTCGACACAGCAGACGCGGATGAAGTGAAGGTCTATTCTGCAATTGACCTGCACCGCTGCCGCCTGGACAGCAAATCCAAACGCATCACTTATGGTCGTACCGATATCTGGCGACAGCAGGAGGGGAGATGGTTGCTCGCCATGCGCCAGATAGATTTCGACCACAATGCCACTATCGACAGCAACCTGAACCTGTTGTTCTAAACCCGCCAACCAGCAGATTATTCGAGAGAGGAGCCCACCGTGGACATGCGCACCCGCAACCCCTACCCCACCGATTTTCACGATTACATCAACACCGAAGAAGGATGGGTGGATCGCCGCATTTTCTGGGAAGAGGAGATCTACCAGCAGGAGCTGGAGAAAATCTTTGCCCGCTCATGGCATTTCATTGCCCATGACTCACAGCTGCCCAACCATGGCGATTTCATCACCACCTATATGGGTGAAGATGGGGTCGTCGCCAGTCGTCATAGCGACGGGCTGGTTTATGTCTATCTGAACTCCTGTCCACACCGTGGTAACAAAATCTGTTTTGCTGATGAAGGCAATACCCGCAGTTTTAACTGTAATTATCACGGCTGGTCGTTCAGTACCCAGGGCGAGCTGCTCGGCATCCATAACGAACAGACTTACGACAAAGGCGACATCGACAAATCCAGCTGGGGGCTGCGCAATGCCCGGGTGGAGAACTACAAGGGTCTGATTTTCGCCAACTTCGACCATGATGCGCCCGATCTGGAAAGCTGGCTCGGCGATTACCGCTGGTTTCTCGATATGCTGATTGACAACGAAGAAGGCGGCATCGAGTTTCTGCCCGGCACCATCAAATCCTACGTGAACGCTAACTGGAAATTTGGGGTAGAGAATTTCATCGGAGATGCCCTGCACGCCATGTGGAATCACGACTCGGGCGCGAAGGCGATGATGAACAACCAGCCGTTTCCTCCCGCCGTGCTGGAAGATTCCTTTCACGCATCGATGAACGGCCACGGCTGGGAGTTTGCTCTCGATGGATATGCGGATATCGCCATCCTCGGCCAGCCGGAGGTCATCGAATATTACCAGCAGCTCAAACCGAAAATGGCTGAACGGCTTGGTGAGTTGAGATCAAAGATTTTTGGTTCACTGGCGTCAGCGGCGGTTTTCCCGAATATTTCTTTCCTCGCGGGGTTGGGCACCTTCAGGGTCTGGCTGCCACGAGGGCCACGCAAACTTGAACTGCGCATCTGGACGATTGTGAACAAGAACATGCCCGACGAAATCAAACAGGCGATCAACCGCGGCACTATGCTCACTTTCGCACCCGGCGGCACGCTGGAAATGGACGACGGGGAGAACTGGGAAGGCAACACCACCACCAATCGCGGTTTTATTACCCGTCAGGAAAAACTCCACTACGGTTGCGGCATTAGCCGCCGCATTGAGCACGAAGAGATACCCGGCATCGTCTACCAAGGCCAGTATAACGACGCGAATCAACGCGCTTTTTATCAGCGCTGGGCCGACATGATGAACGCGGAAAACTGGAACGACATCCCCGAGCGTTACACCCCGCGCTACACCGGTAAACCGACGCGCTAAGGAGACAAACCATGAGCAGCACCGCAGAACAGTTAACCCCTCAAACTGATAAACCCGGTCCCGAGCTTATTAGCGAAGTGGAACAGTTTCTTTACCGCGAAGCGCGTTATCAGGATGCCCAGCAGTATCGCGACTGGCAGCAAATGCTGACCCGGGACATCCACTACTGGATGCCCGCGCTGAGCCAGCGATATCGGAAGAATGACCTGCCACCCGACCCCACGCACATTGCCCATTACAACGATAACTACGAGGACATCGATACCCGCATTCGCCGCACTGAAACCGGTACCTGCTGGTCAGAGGACCCCGCCACCCGCAGTGCCCACGTGGTGACCAACGTTGAGGTCGAACTCACTGACCATCCGGATGAATACCGGGTCCACTCGCTGATCACCGTCTATCGCAACATGAATGAAGACGAGGAGCACACCCTTTATGGTCGCCGTGAAGACATCCTGCGCCGTGAACAGGGTGAATTAAAGCTGGCTCGACGGAAAATCATCATTGCCCAGAACATTTTTCTGAGCAAGAGCCTGAATGTTTATCTGTAAACCAACAGCCACCGACACTGTGACTCGCCCACACCCTGGCTGAGTGAAACAACTGGAGCACCTACCGTGGACTACCTACGATACTACTTATGCACCGCTATGGTGCTCACTGGCATTTTCGGATTCTGGCTTGGTGGACAGGGACTATGGGCCGGCATACTTACCTTTCCGGCATTACTGGTGGCAGACCTTCTGCTCGGCAAGGATCACGCGCGCCGCCACATTGCCATGCCTCACCTGGCAGACATTCCCCTCTACCTGCACGTTATCCTGATGATCGCCTTATATGCCACCTTTGCCTGGCGCATGGGTACCGGCATCGGCTTGGAAGGCGTGTCTGGCACTATTGCGCTGATCGGCGGTTTTCTATCACTGGTCTGGCTCAGCATCGTCCCCTCGGTACCGGTTGTGCATGAACTGATGCACCGCCACGGGGTTGTTCCCAGGTTTTTTGCAAAAATCGGGTCGGCTTTTTTTGCCGACATGAACCGCGATATCGCCCACCTGATCACCCACCACATACACTTTGACACTCTCGATGACAGCGACACCGCAATGCGTGGCGAAAATGTATTCCGGTTTATGTGGCGTGCAACCAAAGGCAGCTATCTGGACGCCTGGCAAACAGAGAAAAAGCGCATGGCTGCCAAAGGCAAAGGGGTCTGGTCTCCACAAGGCCTGGTGCTCTGGTCGATCGTGTCTGTATTGATGATTGCCATCGGTTGCGGACTGCTTGGCGGTATCGCCGCCGTAATGGTTGCCTTCGCGGCAACCATTACCGCCAAGTTCATGCTTGAGGCGCTCAATTTTCTGCAGCATTACGGCCTGGTACGCGTGGCGGGTGTGCCGATGGAGAATCATCACACCTGGAACCACCTCTCCGCCGTATCCCGTGCCGTGGGCTACGAAATTACCACCCACATTGATCACCACAAAAACGGTGACCTGCGGTTTGATCAGCTGGTTCCGTATCCCGAAGCGCCGCAGATGCCGAGCGTTTTTGTCTGTGCCGTCATGGCGGTCATCCCACCGCTATGGACCCGCTATGCCCAGAAACGTTTACAGGAGTGGGACAACACCTTCGCCAGCCCGGCTGAACGGGAACTTGCCCGTGAAGCCAACCTTAAAGCCGGTTGGCCCGACTGGTTCGATAATCAACCAGAACTCGCTACACCATAATAAACAGTGCGAACACACGCCAATCAGCGTGTTGAGTCCACCGTTAGCTAACCTCCCTGAGCCGGCCCAGCCATCGCCGCGACCAATAATCAGCTGAATGTTTGAACAGAGGTTCCGCCTGCTGCAGTGCGTGCTGCTGTAATCGCCAGCTGCGCTGTCCAAGCAGGGACATCAGCTGCGCTAATTCCGGTGCGGGCAGCGGTGGTTTTTCCTGTCCTACCAGCCAGCTACGCAGCACGCTCATATCCTGATAATCTCCCAGCGTCTCGGTGAGCTGCTTAAGTTTCTTCTTCCGCAGCGTCAGTTTGTTCGGGTCAAGCTGTTCCAGCAGTCGAACCTGATACCAATGGTCCTTCATCCGCTTACGCATTTCATGAGTGTGCTCTATGGAGGGAAACTCCCGCACCCGCTGCATTGACCTGAGCGCGATAGCGTAGGTGCGTACTGCCGAATCGATGAATAACCGATATTCGAATCGCTCGGATGCGGTGCTGACCTGATCAGCCAGAGAGAGCAACTCGACCCGCAGCGCGAAACCATCATCAGAACTGATCACGGCAGCAGATAGTGTTGCCTCCCGCTGCGATTCCAGCACTCCCTGAAGTTGCAGTAATACAGCTCTGTGGGATTGGGATTCAGCCGGACCGGAATCAGCTTCAGCGATCATCCGTTCGGTCACTTCAAGCATCGCGTCGCTGTCGCGCTGACCGGAGAGAACCAACCCCAGATCACGCAGCCGCCGATTGAAATGGCTTACTGATTTACCGCAGAGTTTCTGCCCACGGACCAGGCGTAACAGCGCGCGACACTCTTTTAATCGCTTCCGTGCGTTATGCACGGCAGTAGCACGACGTTGTGCTGGGCCATCGAGGTGGTCCAGCTCTGCCAGTGCCCGGAATAACCGTTCCTTTACCAGCCGGCCCAGCTCTTCGTCAGCGCGGTGCTCTAAATCAAATCGCAAAGACATAGGCTAGGTCCCTGATTAACCCCTCCAGGCAGCAGAGGCAGAACAAGCGCCAGATTACCCGGGAGCCTGGTCGCGGGTAAAAATGATCTCCTGTTCACCACTCAGCTCGCCGTTATACCGGTAACCCTGCCAGTCGAAATCGCGTAGCTGATCCGGGGACTGCAGACGGTTTTCAATAATGAAACGGGCCATTGCACCACGCGCCCGTTTGGCGAAGAAGCTAATCATTTTGTACTGACCGTTTTTCAGGTCCCTGAACTGAGGTGTAATGAGCCGCCCGGCAAGTCGACGTTTATTGAGTGCCCTGAAATATTCGTTGGAGGCCAGGTTGACCAGCACCGGCTGCTGCTCCAGCAACCGGTTCAATTCATCAGTTAGCCCATCGCCCCAGAACTCATAGAGGTTTTTACCGCGCTGGTTAGCAAAGGAAGTACCCATTTCCAGTCGATAGGGCTGAATCAGGTCGAGCGGTTTGAGCAGGCCGTAGAGCCCGGAAAGAATACGCAGATGCTGCTGCGCGTATTCAAGGTCATCCGCTGACAAACTGGTGGCATCCAGGCCCTGATAGACATCGCCGGTAAACGCCAGTACCGCCTGTTTACTGTTGTCAAAATCAAACCGCGGCTGCCAGGCCTGATAACGCTGATGATTCAGGTCAGCAAGTTTGTCGCTGATCGACATCAGTGAGCCAATCTGACTGCTGCCCAGCTTGCGCAACTGGCCGATCAACTCTTGCGCTTCTGCAACGAAATCGGGCTGGGTCGCCGGCAGATGCTGGCTTGGAGTTTCAAAATCGAGGCTCTTCGCCGGGGAGAGAATAACAATCATCACAGGCACTCACTCGGGTGTCGTTTTGCAGGTAATTGGCCGAATGGAAATCCGGACAGGAAGTCCCGGATAGAAAAACCCCGGGTAGAAAAAAGTCCAGCCGTTTAGTGTACTGAGATTAGCCCGTTAGCCAAAACTTACAGTGGGTCGTCACGTCCACCTCGATCAGACAGATCCCCCCAGTAGCGCTGCATCTCCAGGAACAGCATCGAAGCAGACCAGGTGATCAGCACCAGCCCGGTGAGTGATTCGAGCCCAGCGGTAAATCGCAGGTGGCCGACCGGTTCAATATCGCCGTAACCCACCGTCGAATAGGTGGTGAATGAAAAATAGACGCAATCCAGCAGGGAGCCATCAAAATTACCCTGCAGTGACCCCAGACGCACGCTTTGCTGCTGCCAGTAATAGGCAAGACCAAAAATCCAGATTTCTACGACGTGAGCAAGCAGCGCAGCCAGAACACCAATAACCACGCGGTAACGATATTGCAGGGTAATGTGACGCAGCAGCCTGTAGGTGCGAAACAGAAATTCATAATGAATCGCCACCGTCAGCACCACCAGAGCAGTATTGATCAGCCAACTCGTCAACATCATCTGTCCCTTGCGTCGTTAGCTAACAAGTCAATGCCCGGTGACCGCCTGTCGCACGACCCGCCACTGCTCCAACTTGTCAGCCGGTCGTAGCCTCGCCATTGCCGGCGAAGTGGAGGGAAGACGGGTCATGCTGATCCGTCTATCAAGCGAACCCAGCCCCGGTTGAACATGGCGCCGGAACTCCTGCTGGGCACGACTACCGTTAAAGAAAACCGAGTGAATAGTTGTATGTTCCCGCAGAAACTCGATCAGCTCATTAGGCTCCACAGAAGCACCATCGATACTCGAATCCAGACTTCCCGGCCGGATACAGCTACCGATCACATCCCACACCGCGATGGGGTGCGCCGTCAAACTGGCGACCTTATCCTGGTAATCCAGGTCGGTGGAAAAACCAAACAGCTGCGCCATAATCGACCAGAACGCATTCTGCGGATTACCGTAGTACTGCTGCTTGCGTAGCGCCTCTTCACCCGGTATCGATCCGAGTACCAGCACTTGTGGGCGCGGACCAACCAGCGGCGGAAAACTACTTTTTCTTACTTCCGAGACCAAGTTGCTGGACAAATCAGACCGGTTATTTTTCGCCAGTCAATATCCAGGCATCATCCGGATCAGGAAACATGATCGACAACCAGTCGTCGGCCAGCGGGCAAACCACCTCGGTGGTAATACCGGGCAGGTAGCGGCGTGTATCAAGGTAGTAGTAGGTCATGATGCCTGGAATATCACCAGCCTGGATCACCGGCATTCCTTCTGCCGCAAGCAACGGTCGTGCCGCATCGAATTCTTCAGCGCTGCACAACGTGGGAAAGGTGTGATGCATTCCCTCGCCACGCTGGTTATAAAACTCGTCATAAACGTTTTTGTCACTGCGCGAGGTAATCAACTCAAAGCAGAGACTGTCAAAACGACCAACATGATTGTCGTAGGCGTGGTAACAGGGCTCACCGTAGAAGGTGGTGTTCTCCATGGAGACCCCCGACTCGATGTTGAACTCGATCCACCGACCTTCACCAAAGAGTCGCTGTAGCGCGGCTTTGACCTTGTCGCGATCAGCACAGACCACGCCGATATGGAGCATGGCACCGGTCGGCATGAACTTTGGGCCCAACGATTCGAGGTCAAACTCCACCACCTCATCCGCCTGCCGTCCACTGAAATCAGCGCTATGTGGACTGACCACCTTGACAACAATATTGGCGATCAGGTCACGGGTGTCGAGCCAGTAGACATCGGCCTGACCGGCGACACTCAGCGACTGTAATACCGAGACGCCCTCTTCCTTCAGCAACCCCGCCTGCAACGCAGCAAATTCATCGCCGCTGCAGTTGCTCGCATAGACACCGAACATACCCTCGCCTTTTTCATCCAGGAACTGCTGGTAGGCACTGCTACCGGAAACCGGTTGAATCAGTTCGATTCCCAGTTTGTCGGTTTTACCAACCACAGAGACCCATTTTGCTGAGCCCGGTTGACCCTGGAAGCG
Source organism: Immundisolibacteraceae bacterium (assembly GCA_052031065.1). GTDB lineage: Bacteria > Pseudomonadota > Gammaproteobacteria > Immundisolibacterales > Immundisolibacteraceae > JBPEXY01. The sequence continues at coordinate 40,306 of JBPEXY010000261.1, forward strand.
GTAGCCGTCGCAATCATCCGTGTCAACACGGCGGACATCCCATTTGCTGACGCCAAAAAAACGCGCAAAGTTGGGCAGCACCGCTTCATAATCGCGCACTACAATGGTCGTGGTACGCCACTGGTCAACCGGTATCGTTGCCATGCTCCTTCCCCCTGAATCAACTGGCCCCGGCATGCTTCACCGGGTAACGGCTGGTGCCGATGAATTACTCGAAGGTGTAATCTTCGCCCATATCGGCGATCTGTGCGTAGGTTGGTGGTGTCACCACCTCCAGAAACATACCGCCGAGCTGCTCGCGGGTATCGAGGTAATGAAGCTCGATCATGCCGCCAATATTGCAGTAATTACCCACCTTCACTCCGTTATTGGTGTACTGCTTCACCAGCTCCTGCGGGTTCTGGTGGCTAAGGTCACCAACGTGCTGCATGCCGTCGCCATGCTGGTCGACAAAATCCTGGAACACGGTCTTGCCACTCACCGGCTCACACAGTTCCAGCAGGGTATTACCCTGGATGGCGAAAGCACTGATCCAGCGAAACTCCGCCGGCTCACCGTAATACTCCGCCTGGGTCATCATGTCGGTACTGATATCCATCACCCGCCAGGTTTTTAGCCCCATCATCGAGGCGTAACCCCGCGCTGAGCTTTTCCAGTCTTTCACCGCCATGGCGACATGATTGATCGGCCCCAACCTGATGCCCAAATCGTCCATTTCCATCCTCTCCGTGTTTTGCGGCCGCGCCTCGGCGACACTCGATTTCTGATCCCGTTCGGCGAGAATCTCCGCCATGACCCGCATTGCCATCGGCAGCGACGGGACACCGACATAAATACCGGCCTGAAACAGTGCCTCCATCACCTGTTCCGGTGACAGGCCACCATAGAGCGCACCGCGAATATGGTCTTTCAGAGGCCCTTCGCGACTCAGCGCCATATCGGTCCCCATCAGCACCAGGGAACGTTCCCTGATACTCAGTTCCGTACGCGCATAGAGGGCACCCCAGGTCTTGGAGAACATCCAACCGATATAGTCACCAAACAGCGGGTGGTCGAGCAGTTTCTCAACCTGCCGGGCATCGCTATCACCGAGCACCTTGCGCATCAGCGCCAGCCCCTGCTGATAGTCCTTGCTATCGCGGGAAAACGGAAATCCTTCTTCTGCCATCGCAGCTCCCCCAATTGGCCTGATGCGGCCCAAACTTTTTAACCAGCCCGGTTCTGTCTATTCAGTGCAATAAAAAAAGCCCCGTTCAACTACAGCCTGTGCCGCAGCCAAACAGGGCTGACCATACTACCGGATTTTTCAGATCAAAAAAGTAAGGTCATGAATCTCGCTGTCGCAATTGAGTAGCGCCACTTTTTTAAAGGCGATTTTCCACTGCCCCTTCTCTCTGCGCAGCCGGTGCTCACAAAACGCCGGGAACACCTGCAACGGATAAAACCGCTGCTGGGTATTGTTACGATACTCATAGATCAGCGCATTGGAGCGCAGGGTTACTTCATCGGCACTGCCATTGGCCTCCACTTCCACATTACTGATCTGATGCAACGTGCTCGAGGGCGGCTGCTGGGCGAAACAGTAGTCACTTTCCAGCCGACCCAGCCGCTCGTTCAACAGTTCCATATCATCGTAGATATAAGAGACATGCAGCTCCGGATCTGCATTCGGATCGTTGGCTGGCACCCAATAGATCGCATCCTCGGTGAACAGTTTCTGCCACTCTCGATTCTCACCGCTGTTGAGTAGCCGCGCCTCACGATATAAAAAATCCTCTGCTTCACTGCGGTTCATCACTGCTCCTCCCTGAACCTATTCCACACCCGCCATCAGACGGCGATACTCATAGTAGGGTGCGCGCTGCTGCGTCTCCTGGGTCAGGTCGCCAACACGATTGCCCTTGTCATCCACCCACTCGGTTTCAACACCACGATTCAGATAGACCCATGGCACCTCACCGGCCTTGTAGCCCTCCTGCATACGGCCAAAAATGGAGTAATCGTCAGGCCCGCCAAACGAAGCCTGGCCATAGAAAAACTCATGGTCACGGATACGGCGCAGATTGATTTCTTTCGGCGCCCCATCAAGCAGTGTGTGGTAAAGCCGCACCTCGGTTTCGCTCGGACCAAGCGGGCGAATAACACGAAACTGGTATTCAAGAATGGCGAAATTGGGGAAGATCACCATATTGAAGCGCGACCGCAGTGCGTCCATCGCCGCCTTTTCACCGTGAGCATCGCAAAGCATTTCCACATACGCTTTGGGCCAGCGGGCCAGGGTCTCTTCGTCGGTGAGTTTGTAGATCTCCAGCACGTTGTTACCGTGGCCGGTGTCATAGCCATATAGACCCGAATTCTGGAACCCCTTCAGATGACCACCCATTTTCCGTGCCATCACATCAAGCGCAGTCACATGGGTAAAGATGGCGTGATAGCCCTCGACACTACCTTCGGTCTGAATCTTCCAGTTGCCCTCATAGGGGTGCTTGTAAACACCTGATTTTCCGACAATTACCTCCCCAGTTGGTGACAAGTTCATGTAGAGGTCGATAACCTCCTTGATGTTGCCGAGCTTTTCATCAAGGGTGATATCGGGTGTCTCATAGAGACTGGCAAAAATAATTCCCCGATAACTGTCCACCTTGGCCGCGTGGACCAGTCCCAACTCTTTCTGGTTGATCTCACCCTCGTTGTAGCCACGCGGGAGGCCAACATTAATCAGCTCCCCATCGGAGCCATATTCCCAGCCGTGGTAGGGGCAGACAAATTTCTCCTTGTTACCCTTTTCTGAATTACAGACCGTCGCGCCACGGTGCATACAGCGGTTGATCATCACATGAATCTTGCTGTGCTGATCACGGGTGACGATGACCGGAATCTCGCCGATGAATGTCGTTTTGTAATCTCCCGGGTTGGGCACCTCGCTGTCGTGGGCAACGTAGACCCAGGAGCGATAAAAAATCCGTTCCAGCTCGTCCCGATAGACCTCCGGGTCGGTGTAAAGACTCACATGCGTGTGTCCGGTGCGGGCAAGATCCGCGTAGTTACGCGGTGTTTTTCCGGGTGCATTCATAACTCATCCTCTCCTGGTGCTTCCTGTTTCCAGCGCCGCAAGCGCGCCACCACGTCAATGACGACCTCGGCGACATTCTACGCGCGAAACCATCTTCGGCCGGTCTATCCGGCCCAATTCTGACTTTCATCAACTGAACAAATGTTAAGGCGCATTATCTTTGCGCGTCCAGAAGCAGAGGCAACAGACATACAGGAGACATGATGATGGCAGTTGATCTGCAACTAACCGCTGAGGTTACCGACTTTCTACTTGATGAGGCCGACGCACTGGACCGGCGCGACTGGGACCACTGGCTTGAACTTTATGAAGAGGCATGTCTGTTCTGGATACCCGCATGGGATGACGACGATATCCTCTGCGAGGACCCTGATAACGAGGTATCACTGATCTACCTTGATGACAAAAACCGCCTGCGTGACCGGGTCTGGCGAATCAACTCCGGGCTCTCCTCATCACTGACAAGAATGCCGCGTATGGCGCACCTGGTTAGCAACGTGCGTGTCAGGGAAGCCTCGGCCGAAAAAGTACTGGTTGACGCGAAATTTCAGGCCAATGCCTACAAACTTGATGAACACCGGGTCGATTTCTTTTTTGGTGACTACCACTACGAGCTGATCCCCAGGGGCGACAGTTTTGTGATCAAAACCAAAAAAGTGGTGATCCGCAACGACATCATTCCCCGGCAGCTGGACTTTTTCAGCGTTTAAACCCAGAAAATCATCAGGAGCACACCGACATGAAACCAGAAGAGATCAAATGGCGGGTGGTCGACAAACCGGGAGAGACCTTCAAGGTTCACCGGTCGATCTACACCGATCCCGATATCTATCAGGCTGAGCTGGAGAACATCTTCGAAGGCAACTGGATCTATATCGCCCACGACAGCCAACTACCCAATCCCAACGACTATTTCACCACCATGGTCGGTCGTCAGCCGGTGGTCATCAGCCGTGATGAGCAGGGCAAACTACACGGCTTTATCAATGCCTGCACCCATCGCGGCGCCAAAATCTGCCGCAAAAAGAAAGGCAACGCCAAACACTGGGCCTGCCCTTACCACGGCTGGGTGTTCAATCCAAAAGGCGAGATTCTCGACATCAAGAGCCTCGACAGCGCCGCCTATCCCGACAATTTTAAAATGTCCAACTACAACCTCACGCCGATCAAGGTGGACAGTTATGCCGGCTTTATCTTCGCCAGTATCAACACCGAGGTGCAGGAGCTGCCCGACCACCTGGCCGGCGCCAAGGTGTTCATGGACATGTTCAACGAGCAGTCTGAACAGGGGCTTGAAATCCTCCCCGGAACCTCGGTCTATACTCATCATGGTAACTGGAAAATGCAGGCCGAAAATGGCGTCGATGGCTATCATCTCGATGTTGTGCATGCCAGTTACCTGACCCTCGCGGCGCAACGAGCCAAAGCAGCTGCACAAGCAGCGAGTGGCGACAATGTCAAAGCGATCCAGCCACAGAACCCGGACACCTCCGGTGGCAACTACTGTCTGGGAAATGGCCATGTGATGATCTGGATCGATATTCCCAATTTTCGCGACCGAGGACTCGGGCTACAGTACGACGCGCTGGTGGAGCGAGTCGGCGAGATGCGTGCCAAATGGATGGCGGCACGTCTGCGCCAGGTAATGATTTACCCCAACGTTATTCTGTTTGATGGTATCTCCACACAGATGCGCCACTGGCGCCCACTCAGTCAGAATGAGACCGAAGTAACCGTTAACTGTATCGCCCCGGTGGGTGAACCGGCTGACGCGCGCCGGCGGCGGCTGCGCCAGTATGAGGATTTCTACGGCGCCAGCGGCCTCGCTACCCCCGACGACCTGACCGAATTTGATGCCTGCCAGGATGGCTACTACGGCATCAAATCGGCATGGCAGGATTTTGACCGGGGCATGAAGACACACCAGATGGGTGCCGACGACGATGCTCGCTCCATCGGCCTGGAGCCAGAAAGCAGTGCGCAACGGGCGGCTGACGAATCGCTATACCACGGCGAATATCGCCAGTGGGTCAGAATGCTCTGCAACGAAACCGGCTGACCACTGATTCCATAGCCCTACCGGGAATTCCTGACCAGAGCAGGGCCAAATCAGAATCAGGATCGAACCAGTCCCGGCCAGCTACACAGCTGGCCGGGCTTGTTTTGGCCATTCAGGCAGTCGCGTCGCAGTATGCAACTGGATTAGAATGACCGTCCGGTCAGCCGCACCAAGCACCCCAATTAAGACCGCCGACTTACCCTTGCCAAGGAGTTAACCATGCGCCCAGAAGATCTGACCTGGCGTATCCAGGACAAAGCTGGTGAAACCTTTCGTGTCCACCGATCCATCTACACCGACGAAGAGATTTTCGAGCTGGAGATGAGCCACATCTATGAAGGTGGCTGGATCTACATCGATCACGAAAGCCATTTACCTGAGGTGAACGATTACATCACCACCTTTATTGGCCGCCAGCCGGTCATCATTGTTCGCGGTGAAAATGACGAATACCGCGGTTATATCAACGCCTGCAGCCATCGTGGTGCCAAGGTCTGCCGCCAGGCTGAAGGTAACGCAAAGGTTTTCTCCTGCCCCTACCACGGCTGGGTATTCAACAATCGCGGCGAACTGCTGGATATCAAGGACAAAGATCGTGGCGGCTTCCCGGAAGGGTATCTGCAACGCGATTACAACCTGACGCCGGTGCCCCACGTCGCGGCCCACCACGGCTTTATATTCGCCAGCCTCAACCCGGATAGCCCACCATTACTGGAGCATCTGGGAGAAACCGCCCGCTTTATTGAAATGTTTGCCAACCAGTCGCCGGACGGCCTGGAGGTTCTGCGCGGACGCTCGGTCTATACCCACCGCGGCAACTGGAAAATGCAGGCGGAAAACGGGGTTGACGGTTATCACGTCGATATCGTCCACGCCTCTTATTTTCGCCTGGCCGCAGAACGCGCCAAACAAGCTGCGGCTGCAAACAGCAAAGACAATGTCAAAGCAATCGAAGTCAACCTGACTGACACCAATAACGGTAATTTCGACCTCGGCAATGGCCACGTGATGATCTGGACTGACGTGCCCAACTATCGCGACCGCGCCCTCGGTATGCAGTACGACGCGCTGGAGGAACGAGTCGGCGAAACGGAAGCGAAATGGATGGCCCAGCGGCTGCGTCAGGTGTTGGTCTATCCCAATCTGATCCTGTTTGACGGTATCTCCACCCAGCTGCGCAGCTGGCGACCGGTGTCAGTGGATAAAACTGAGGTTAACGCCGTCTGTGTCGCACCAAAAGGAGAACCGGACGCAGCTCGGGAGCGTCGCATCCGTCAGTACGAAGACTTCTACGGTGCCAGTGGCATTGCCACCCCGGATGATCTGACCGAGTTTGACGCCTGCCAGGATGGCTATAACGGCCGGCTCGCCGAGTGGCACGACTTTGATCGCGGCCTCGGACGTCTACACCTGGGTGCAGACAAATTTGCCGATGAGGTGGGCATAAAACCGGTCAGCAGTGCCAGCGATTTTGCTGACGAGGCGCTCTACCACGGTGAATACCGCCATTGGTTGAAGGTGTTAACCGACGGTCTGTGTAAGGAGAAGGCGTAATGTCCATGGACGGAATCCTGCTGCGCGATGCGGCTACCGAATTACTGCTGGAAGAGGCCGATGCAATCGACCAGCAGCGCTGGGATGACTGGCTCGCGCTTTATGAAGAAGATGCGGAATATTACGCCCCGGCATGGGAAGGTGACCACGACCTTACCAGCAACCCACGGCAGGAGATTTCGTTGATCTACTGTGGCAACCGCGACCGGCTTGCGGACCGGGTCTGGAGAATACGTTCCAACCTGTCATCATCTTTGGCCCGTATGCCGCGCACCTGTCATCTGGTCACCAACATTCGTGTAGATACAGTGCAAGACGATGTGGTTAAGGTCACGGCAAATTTTCGTACCGAAACCTTCAAACATGAAGAGAAGGATTCCACCGCCTTTTTCGGCCGCTACCTTTACGATCTGAAACAGCGCGCGGAGGCACTGACCATTCAAAACAAGAAAATCATCGTCTACAACGACATCATCCCGCGGCAGATGGATATTTTTAATATCTGATGGTGATTATCATCAACAAAAAAAGGGGCCAATTGGCCCCTTTTTTGTGCTGGATAGCCAGCATCAGCTCAGGTTAAAGAACCGCCGCGCGTTGTCACCAAGAAACGCAGATTTCTGCTCATCATTCATAAATGGCAGCGCCTTGGTCTCGTCGATCTGTTTGCGCACCGCACGAAAATCGACTTCGTGAGGATAATCGGTTGAGAAGGCAAACGCGTCGATGCCAACTCTTTGGATCAGGTGCTCCAGGGTCGGCTCCTCACCCTCACAGCCGATCAGAATCTGGCCTCCGGTCAGATAATCCTCAAAAGTTTTGCTGAAGCCGAGCATATCGGCCTCCAGTTCCGCGTTACGGGCCATGCGGTCCAGGAAGATCGTACACCATGCCGACCCACCCTCGGTGTAAGCCACTTTCAGGTCTGGAAATTTTTCGAACACTCCCGAATGAATCATACTCGCACAGGCGATCATCAGCCCCATCGGGTGATGGATCACATGAGAAGCGGCCAGCGAATCAAAACCATCCAGCCCCATGCCGCCGTTGGGCCCGCCATGCACACCGAGCACGCACCCCAGCTTGGCAGCCTGTTCATACACCGGCCAGTAATACTCATGGCCTAATGGCAGCGGCAGACCACTGGAAGGTAACATTGCGCCGGGCAACTTCAGGTCATTGACGACACGACGCAGCTCTTTCGCCGCATCCTTTGGGCTCTGCATGGGCAGCAGCGCCATCGGCAGCAATTTGTCGCTAACTCCCCGGTAACGATCACCCACGTAGTCGTTGTAGGCTTCGCACACCTTGATCGCATAACCGACAGTTCGCAGTGCGCCCACTGTCAGCCCCTCACTGGTGTACATGACAGAATACTCAACCTCAGCCTGGTCAAGAAATTCCAGCCAATCTTCCGCGCTACCCTTACGCCTGTCTGACGCACCATGGTGGTCGCCCATGATGCCGTGCTCCTCATTGAAAGTCTCTGGATTCGGCCAGTGAACCCCATCCAGGGTTGGAAACGGTGTGCGAAAAAAATTCTGCGGCTTAACACAGAGCTCCTTGACCGATGGATGGGCATATTCCGCCATCTCTGCCAGTGATTCCATGATGTGGCCATCTGCGTCGACGGCTTTGGCTATCTCTCCCATCCTCCAACTCCTCTTTAATGTTTAACAAGCCAAAAATAGTTCCTTTCCCCCACCTCGGAATCCGGGTGCACCAACTGCCACCTCGTATCTTAAGCGAGTGTAAAGAACCTGATACTCTAACAGTCTGGCCGGCAATAACCACAGACTCACCAGCAGACCGAGCCGGTACAGAGACATTACGGCCTAACGCTATGAACAGCCCCAGACCATCCATCACCCATCAGCTAAACGTTACCCTGACCATTACTACAATGAGTCTGCTAGTTACCGGACTCTACGCTTATCTGCGCTATGTCCATTTTGGGCCGATACCGGAGAGCCGAATACCGCTTTATGTCAGTAACAAAGCGATTAGTTGGAGTAGCGTGGTGTTATTGAGCATTACTTTCGCTCTGGGACCGGCTTCGACGCTGATTCACCGCTGTCGACTCTGGCTGATCTATCGCAAGCTGCTAGGCTTGACCGGCGCCTGGCTCGCAACGCTGCATATCCTCGCATCGTTGCCGATATTCAATATGTTTTACTACACCGCCTTTTTCAACTTCGATGGCACTTTAAAGGTAAATACCGAACTATCGATGCTGGCTGGTGCTATCGCCTGGTGCCTGCTGCTGGTACCAGCGATTATGTCGATTCCCGACGCCGCTGCTGCAGTTACCCCAAAGGAGTGGCAACGATTCCAGCGCCTGGGCTTGTTGGCGCTCTACGTCACCTTTGGTCATGTCGCCTGGCTCGGATGGCAAGGCTGGTTTGAACCCCAAACATGGCATGGCGACCTACCGCCGATAACGCTGTTAAGCTGTGGCCTGGTCGCCCTGGTCGCATTGCTCAGGGTAATCGGGAAAGCCGCCAGGAAGAGAACGGATGAATAAGAGAACGGGCAGCCTTGCCGCGCCATTGTTATTGGCCCTGGGGCCAGCCGGAGCTGAAGCTGCGAGCGACAATAACTACCAGATCGCATTTGTACACGACTATAAGCAATCCGGTGATCCACGCCAGCTTCACCGCCTGCGAATACCGAAACCACAACTTCAGCCAGGGGGCGGTCTCAGCCGCTTTGTTGACGATGGTGGCGCGGTGGAATGGAATGCCCTGCAGTACGATACCGGGTCGGTAGACTCTCTATCCTGGGGCCGCTGGACCCGGGGCGTCACCACCGGGACTGGCATTCATAGCGGTCACGATATCAGTGGTGCCGAAGGGGTACGTAACAGCTTTCGTTACATAACCGGTGCGATACCGGAAATGGCTTTGCAGGATGCCGCAACCTTCTCGTTACTCGGCGGCCACACCTCGCCCACCGCTGGAGAAGGCGGAGGCACCTCGATTACCTTGATCAATCAGGGCAATCTGCTGATCGAAGAAGGTGGTCAATCGATCAACATCAGAGTTTCGCTGCGCGTTGCCAGCGGAATCTACTCGTTTACGGCAGAAAAACTGCCCATTGTTGATTACGGGTTTTCAACGCCTGCTCCGGTCGAAACTTCCGGTGTACTCTGCCTGGCAGGTTGTACCACGACCATTGAAGGGTTCATCGCTGGTGCCCAGGGTCAACTCGCTGGTATCGCCTTCTCCGTCGATAACCCGGCACTATCAAAACGGATTAACGGCATCGCCGCGTTTAAGCGGGACTGAAACCCTTTGTGATTACCCCCGAAACTGCCTCGCCCAGATCCGCCGTCGCGGGCATCGAGTGGCCGGCTATCGCAGCACCGGTCGGCGCATCATTGCTGGCCTTACAGTTCCAGCTCGATCGATCCCAGTGGTGGTCCCCTGAAAGGCTGCTGGAGAACCAGTTACAACAGCTAAAAAAGCTGATCGAACACGCCGTCAAAAAGACGGATTGGTACGCTGCTGATCCAGTGTGGCGGGAAATCGCCAATCAACAACATCCATTGACCCAGGATCAGCTGTCGACGCTGCCCATACTCCAACGTCGTGATTTGCAGAATCAGCTACCGGCGCTAACCGCAACCAACCTCCCCAAAGCCCATGGACAGCTGATCGAGTTGGCTACCTCCGGCAGCACAGGTACCCCGTTAAAGGGATGGGAAACCGAACTCAACCAGTTTTTCTGGGGCGGATTTACCCTGCGCAACCACCTCTGGCATAACCACAATTTTGACGGCAAATTCGCCGCCATCCGCACCAGGGTCGGCCGACAAACCCTACCCAATTGGGGTCCCGCAGTCAGCGCGGCATTTACCACCGGCCCTGCTGTTACCCTGGGAATTGACACGCCGATTGGCGAACAGGCCGCATGGCTGGCAGATCAGCAGCCTGACTACCTGATCAGTCACGCCAGCAACCTGAAGGCACTGGCTCACTATTCAATAAATTACAAGACGCGGCTGGAATCTCTCAATGCTGTCATTAGTTTTGGCGAACGACCCGCCGATGGCCTCGATGACTTGATCGGGACCGCCTGGGGTGCACGGTTTGAAGACATCTATAGCGCCGAGGAGCTCGGCACCATCGCGCTGCAGTGTCCAGACCAACCGCAAAATTACCATGTGATGGCAGAACACCTGCTGGTAGAACTGTTGGATACGCATGGCAAACGCTGCCAGCCGGGTGCAGCGGGTCGGGTTGTGGTCACCGCACTGCATAACTTCGCCATGCCACTGATCCGCTATGAGCTGGGAGACTACGCACGCCTGGGGTCGCAGTGCACCTGCGGCCGTGGGCTGCCAGTACTGACCGAAATCCTCGGTCGCGCACGCAACATGATCACTCTGCCGGACGGTTCACAACACTGGCCCAGTTTCCCGGCAGAGCTTTGGCTGGCGGTCGCGCCGATTCGGCAGTTTCAACTTGAACAGCGCAAACTTGACGAAATCACTGCTCACTACCTGCTCGATCGCCCATTAACGCGGGTTGAAGAAAAAGAGCTCGCAGCCAGACTGACTGATTCTCTCCGCTTTCCAGGCACCATCGTGTTCAGACAGCACACCCGCCCGTTAAGCCAGGCAGGCAGAAAATTTGAAGATTTCGTCAGCCGGCTATAACAATCATCGCTCGGCTAGAAATAAAAAACCCCGGCCGGCAAACCGACCAGGGTCTATAACAGTGCGGAGCTTACTCTGTCTTACCCGCCACCAATTGCGGGGATAAAAAACAGCTCGCAAGGTTTTTCCAGCGGTAGCAGCAGCCCGTTGGTCACCACTCCATCCACTGCAACGGCGACCCCAGGCGCCATGCGCCCATCTTTCATCAGCTTATCCAGAAATCCCGGATAGAGCTGATCCAGATTACGGATCACCTGGCGTACGCTGTTACCTTCGACCTCGACCCACTCCTCACCACCGCTCAGATGGCGCATGGTCGATGGAACATTGATCCGGTGGATCAGGGGTTGTTTTTCTGCGTTTGCCAACTTATCCCTGCTGCTCCCAGAGCGCTTCCAGCACATTACCGGGTTTCATCGGCAGTTTGGTTAGTTTGACGCCGATTGCATTCTTGATCGCATCGCGAATCGCCGCTGGTGGCGGCACAATCGGGACCTCACCCACCCCACGGACACCAAAAGGATGACCCGGGTTGGGAGTCTCCAGAATGGTGCAGTCGATGTTGGGCACATCGAGACTGGTCGGCATGCGATAGTCCAACAGCGTCGGGTTACGCAGGGTGCCGTTCTCGTCGTAATAGTACTCTTCATTGAGCGCCCAGCCGATACCCTGCACGGTGCCGCCCTGCATCTGTCCTTCGACATAATCAGGGTGTACTGCCTTCCCAACATCCTGCAGCGCGCTATAGCGGAGAATCTCCACTTTACCGGTGTCCGGATCCACCTCGACATCGACAATGTTGGCGGAAATCTGGAACCCGACCCCTTCCGGAAACTCGGAAGCATCGGCGATCAACGGACCACCCGTGTGGTCAGCCTTGGCACAAATTTCGCCAAACGCCTGGGTCTTGCTGGCATCGCTTTTTAACGTGAACACGCCGTTAGCGTAATCAACCTCAGAGCTGTCGACCTCCCACTCCATGCCAGCGCGTTTTTTCATCTCCTCAACCAGTTTTTTACAGGCTGAGATGACCGCGATACCGGTGGCGAAAGTAGTACGGCTGCCGACCGACTGGAAGGTGTAACCGACCGAATCGGTATCACCAACATTGGTGGAAATCAGCCCATGATCAATACCGAGTTCTTCGGCTGCCTGCATACCCAGAGTATTTCGGGTACCACTGAGGTCGACACTGCCGGTGGTCAGGTTCAACGTACCGTCGGCATTACAGCGGATTTCGGCACTGGAGGCCAAGCCGGCACCGAACCAGAAGGCGTAGGAGATACCACGACCGCGATTTTCACCTTCCAGCGGCGCATTGTAGTGAGGGTGCTCCTTAATCGCGTTGAGCATCTCAATACTGCCAAGTGGCGGACAGGGGAAACCCATCGGCATCATATCGCCCGGTTTTAGCGCGTTTTTAAGACGAAAATCGATCTGGTCGATGCCCGCCATCTCCGCCAGGTCGGAAACGGTACTCTCCGCAGCGAAGTTAGCCTGGGTTGCACCAGGGGCACGATAGGGTTTCATTTTCGGCTTGTTGAGGAACACATCGTAGCCGTCGAGACGCACGTTAGGAATGTTGTAACGGGTCAACGCACACATGGTACCCGGAGCAATCGGGCCACCCGGATAAGCGCCTGCCTCATAAAGCAGATAGAGGTCAGCAGCGAGCAACTGCCCTTCCTTGTTGCAGCCCATCTTCACTTTAATGTAGGTTTCAGGACTCGGACCAGTGCCACGCAGCACTTCGCTACGACTCATGAAAATCTTCACCGGTCGACCGGTCTTTTTCGCCAACACCGCAGCCAGAGAATCGGTGTAGACAACATCCTTGCCACCGAAGCCGCCACCAATTTCCATCGGCACCACTTTGATCTTGCTCATCGGCATGTTCATGAAACAGGCCATGAAATCACGAATCGCAAAAGCACCCTGAGTAGTGGTGTAGACGGTCAGCCTGTCTTCACTGGTCCACTCTGCAGTGGTGATGTGAGGCTCAATATAACCCTGATGCACCGCCTTGGTTTCATACTCCCTCTCGATGACGAAATCGCACTGTTCAAAGGTCGCATCGACATCGCCATGCTCCAGGAACAGCCGGCCAGCGTTTGGCAGCGCTTTTTGTGTTGGAAACAGGAATGCACCCGGGGTGTAATCCTCATGGAGTACAGTGGCCCCTTCTTTTACCGCGTCATGCACGTTGAGGACTGGCGGCAGCATTTCATATTCAACGTCGATCAGCTGACAGGCGGCTTCCGCAATGTGTGGGTTGTCAGCGGCAACAGCTGCCACCACATGGCCGTCATAGAACACCTTGTCACGGGCAATACAGTTATCAGCGATATCCTGCATATTGACTTCGCCACCCTCACCGGCCGCCACCACTGACATGTTCAGTTTGGGCATATCCGCACCAGTAATAACGGCATGGACCCCTTTCAGAGCCGCTGCCTTACTGGTATCGATGGATTTGATCCGCGCGTGGGGATGAGGACTACGCAACATCTTGCCGTGCAACATCCCCGGCAGATGAATATCGTCGCCAAATTTCGCGGCACCGGTTACTTTTTCATAACCATCCTTACGGATCGGCGTCTCACCCAGAACAGAAAAATCGGTTTTGACCGGGGGCAGATTTGTCGGAGCGTTCATTAGGCATCCTCCATCACAGCAGCAGCTTTCTGCACCGCCTTGACGATCTTGTCATAGCCAGTGCAACGGCAAAGGTTATTGGCCAGCCAGAAACGGATCTCTTCCTCGCTGGGATTCGGGTTGGATTTCAGCAACTCAGTGGACGAAATCAGGAATCCTGGAGTGCAGATACCACACTGCATCCCGGTCTCTTCCAGAAAAGCCTGCTGCATCGGGTGCAGCCCTTCGGGCTTAGCCAAGCCTTCGACCGTATCAACCGATTTACCTTCGGCCTCAACACCGAGCACACAGCAGGAACAGACCAGAGTGCCGTCGAGCACAACGCTACAGGCGCCGCAGTTACCGTCGTTACAGCCTTCTTTGGTGCCAGTCAGGTGCAGCTCATCACGCAGCACCTCAAGAAGGCTCTGCCGCGGCTCCGCCAAAAATTCCACCTCTTCGCCATTAACGGTGGTGGTTACATGTACTTTACTCATCAGTCGGATACTCCATTAACCCTGAATGATCAGGCTTTTGCCCGGGCTACAGCTTCAGTCAATGTCCGTCGGGTCAGCACGTTGACCAGATGCTTACGCTGCTTGACCGTACCACGCATATCAGTAATGGGGGTGGCCGCTGCTTCCGCCGCATCTGCTGCTGCCTGAATCGATGCTTCAGATACCGGCTTACCGGCTAATGAATCACCCGCTTCCCTGGCAAATATTGGGGTCGGCCCTACCGCCCCCAACGCGACACGTGCAGACTCGAAAGTGCTGCCATCAGCACTCAGCACCACTGAGGAACCGACACTGGCCACTGCGATGTCCATCTCGTTACGCGGGATAAACCGCTGGTAGCAGGCGCCACTGTTTGCCGCAGGTGCAGGAATCTGAATACTCAGCAGCAGCTCGTTATCTGCCAGTGAAGTTTTGCCTGGCGCAACACAAACATCCTCAACGGCGACTTCACGTTCGCCGGAAGGACCGATAATTTTCGCTGTGGCACCAAGCACAATCAGCGCAGGAATTGAATCGCCACTGGGCGCAGCATTACAGAGATTCCCGCCAATGGTGGCCCGACCCTGAGTCTGAATACCGCCGATAATCTGCGCAGCCTCAATCAGTGCAGGATAGGCTTCTACCACCGCGGGATCTTCGTAAAGCGTACGACAGGTGACACCGGCACCGAGGTCAAGGCCGGAACCGCTCAGGTTGTAGCGCTTGAACTCCGGAATCTGCTTGGCATCGACCACCAGACCTGGCGTTAGCCGGCCTACTCGCATGCCGATCAGCAGGTCGGTCCCGCCGGCCAGAATCCGAGCATTTGACCCGTGCTCCGCCAATATCGCTACCGCATCGCCTACTGATGTCGGTGTCGCGAAATCAAAACTGTGCATAGTCGCACTCCTCCCATCTCGAGTTGTTGGAATGACCCGATCGCCATAGATGGTAAAAGGCAATCATCCTGAAAAAGGCCAGCAAGCTTATCAAAAAAGGGGGTTGCGATGTCAGTGCTCCAACCAACCTTTTTGCCAAACTTTATTTAACTGATTTTTTGGCTCAGCGCAGTCCCATCATGTCGGTATAGGCGTTCCAGAATCCGCGCACTGGCGATTCATCACCAAGGAAGTCACTCTCCTCAGCCACGTCAGTGCCGCCCATCTCGATTACCGCGTTGGCATCTGCATCCCTGGCAATGCCGTTCTGGGCAATTTCAATCGCCAATCCATCTTCCATGGAGACCAGCCCGGCAGGACCGATGAGATTGATCTGTTTGAGTCTCATCGCGTCAAGCTCCGCGTCGTCATCGGCATAACCGAAAAAGGTGTAGTGCACGGTCACGCCATCGGGGCCATGGGGTTGAAACTGACGGATATTGAGTACATTGGCAATCTGCTGCAGCATCATGATCGGAAACACATCAATGATGACCAGGTTGATGCCATCGTCCCACTCCATTTTGCCTTTCAACAGACTCATATCCTCCAGTTGGTAGGTACCTTCCTGGTAGGTATGACCTGCCTCTTCCATACCCTGTTTTTTTGCCTGCTGATCCTCTTTACCAGCAAAGGTATAAAAACAGGTCTGCTTGCCCTCTTTCTCTACGTGGATTCGCCCCTCCTGACTGGCACGAAATAACCCGAAAGTCGCAAAAAACAGGTGCAACAGACTGGCGTGGTAACCATCACGCGGATTCTCGGCATAGAGTTTCCAGTTACCCTTCATATGCTGATGGTGTCGGCCAAGGATCTTGATCGGCCGGTTAAAGATCCGCTGCATGAATTTGGCTACGGTCGGCCCGAGATAATCCTCCAGCGGTTCGACCTCGCTACTGAAACTCACAAAAATTACACCGCAGTAACTCTCCACCCGCAGCGCTCGCGGCCGGTGCTGGCTCTGATCAAAATCGGCTGACATACCTCCCTTGCCGCCCAGCCCCTTTTTGAACGGCACACTCTGCAATGAACCATCCAGCCCGTAACCCCATTGGTGATAAACGCAGTAGAAACTGTCGGCATTGCCACAATTATCGTTGACGATAATCGCGTTGCGGTGGCCGCAGCGGTTGATCCAGCAGTGCATCTCCCCGTCGTCACCGCGCACCAGAACCAGCGGCGTGTCACCGACATAAACCGTTTTATAGTCACCTTTATTGGCAATTTCCACCTCAAGCCCGACAAAGTTCCAGACCTCGCCACGGAAGATTTTTTCCTGTTCCCGCCGGTAGATCTCGTCGTCGTAGAATACGCGGCCCGGCACTCGATTGACGTTCTCACCTTCTCCTGGCCATGCAAAATCCTCCAGACTGATCTTCTCAATTTGGTTCATCACTTCCTCCTGTCTCAAAATCTTTAATCATTAATCGGCTTTGTCCTGGTGGCTGGGGTACCTGTAGTGTCCGATTCCTCATTTATATCCTATTATCCGCGTTAAACATTTATAGCCCATTTACTCAGCATATTGATGACACTGGACGGTTTCCCAACGCGGTTCCTCAAGACAAAAAGCGGTCAATTTGCGCCCCCAGAGGCAACCTGTATCGAGCGCGAAAAAAGCCGGGTTGTCAACTACGCCGAGGCTCGACCAGTGGCCAAAAATAACCCGCAGCCTGCGTTCCGCCAGCGCAGGATGTTCAAACCAGGGCGAGAACCCTTCGGGCTGACTCCCGGGGGGGCCTTTATAACGGACACTGTAAGAGCCATCGCTACGGCAAAAACGCAGCCGCGTCAGATAATCGGTGATCACCCGCAGGCGATGCATGCCCGTGAGCTCTTCTGACCAGATGTCATCGGCTTCACTATACATCTCCCGATAAAAACACTCAGCGTCATCACCACTCAGTTGCTGCTCAACCTCAGCAGCGTATTGCATGGCCTCAGCCAGTGTCCAGGCTGGCGCCAAACCGGCATGGACTAGCAGGTATTTGAGGTCTTCATCAAAATGAAGCAGTGGCCTGCAGCGCAGCCAGTCAAGCAGCAGCTCTCGATCAGGAGCCTCAAGTATCGGTTGCAGGGTATCTTTTTTATGTTGCCTGCCAATGCCTGCAGCGACCGCCAGCAAGTGCAGGTCATGATTACCCAGTACGGTAACCGCACCCGCACCAAGGTCACGCACAAAACGCAGAACTTGCAGCGACTGCGGTCCGCGATTCACCAGGTCACCGACGAACCAGAGCCGGTCGCGGTCAGAATTGAAAACGATTTTTGTTAACAGCTGCTGCAGTTCATCGAAACAGCCCTGCAGATCTCCAATCGCCCAGGTCGCCATCGGCTATAAACGCCAGCCGGATTGACTTAACCCACAGCTAGCCATTAAGAATGAATGTGGCAGGTCCCTCATTGGTGAGGTTGACCTGCATCTCGGCACCGAACTGGCCTGTGGCCACCAGACCATGGGTACTTCGGGCTGACTCAACAAACTGATCATAGACCGACTCAGCGATTTGCGGCTCTGCTGCCGATTCAAACCCGGGGCGCCGACCTTGCGAAGTATCCGCCGCCAGGGTGAACTGGGGCACGACCAACAGACCACCAGATTCATCGATAAGCGAGCGATTCATTTTGCCATCGTCATCTTCAAATATGCGGTAGTTCACCACCCGCTGAGCGAGCTTTTCCGCCTGCTCTGCGGTATCGCCCTGCTGCACACCAAGAAAGGCTACCAGACCCTGACCAATCTGACCTATCGCTATCCCGCCGACGTAGACTGCGCCATGGGAGACCCGCTGCAGCAACGCAATCACGGCTCCACCGCCGTGCGCGAAGCGCGCTTACGGTCGGACTCACTGAGGAAGCGCTTGCGTACCCGGATCGCATCCGGAGTTACCTCAACCAGCTCATCGTCGGCAATAAATTCAAGTGCCTGCTCCAGCGTCATGCGGTTGACTGGCACCAGCTGAATCGCCTCATCATTTCCGGCGGCGCGGATGTTGGTCAGCTGTTTCGCCTTCATCGGATTTACCACCAGGTCGTTATCGCGGGAATTGACACCAACGACCATCCCCTCATAAATCTCATCACCGGGTTTGATCAGCATTCTGCCACGCTCCTGCAGGTTAAACAGCGCGAAGGCGACTGCTTTTCCCTGCACGTTGGAGATCAACACACCGTTTTTCCTGCCCGACAGGTCGTTTTTGACGACCGGCGCATAACAGTCAAACACCGAGTGCATAAGGCCGGTGCCAGATGTGGTGGTTAGAAAAATGGTGCGCAACCCGATCAACCCCCGCGTCGGCACCCGATAGTCCAGACGAATTCGCCCCTGTTGGCCTGGCTCCATACCCTGTAGCTCACCGCCACGATCAGCGATCAGCTCCATTACCGCGCCCTGAAAGTCGCTTTCAACATCGATGGTTAGCAGCTCCCACGGCTCCTGGGTAACCCCATCGATAGTCCGGTAGATGACCTGTGGCCTGGATACCGCAAGCTCATAGCCCTCGCGGCGCATCGATTCGACCAATATAGAAAGATGCAGTTCACCACGCCCGGAAACCTGAAACACATCGGGATCGGCGCCATCGGCAACCCGCAGCGCTATGTTGGTGATCAGCTCCCGCTGCAACCGCTCTCTTATCTGGCGGGAGGTGAGGTATTTACCCTCGCGCCCGGCAAAGGGGGATTTGTTGACTTCAAAATTCATACTCACGGTTGGCTCATCCACCGCCAGTGCTGGTAAGGGCTCAACTGCCGCAGGGTCACACAGAGTGTCGGAAATTCCCAAACCGTCAATGCCACTGACGGCGATAATATCGCCAGCCTCAGCAGCTTCAACCTCTTCCCGCTCCAGGCCGTGGAAACGCATCACCTGCAGCACTCGCGCTGAAGAACGGCTGCCATCGGGCCGAACCTGGGTTATCGCCTGATTGCGGGCGACCTTTCCCCGTTCGATTCGGCCTACGCCAATAACGCCCACGTAGCTGGAATAATCGAGTGCGCTGATACGCATCTGTAGCGGCCCATCGCTATCCTGACGGGGTGGTGACACGTGGGAGCGAATCGCCTCAACCAGCGGCTTCATATCACCGCTGGTTGAGGTTGGATCAAGGCTCGCAAAACCCTGCAGAGCGGAGGCATAGATCACCGGAAAATCGAGCTGCTCATCACTGGCGCCGAGCGCGTCAAACAGATCGAAGGTGGCATCGAGCACCCAGTCTGGTCTGGCTCCAGGACGATCGATCTTGTTGATCACCACCAAGGGTGACAACCCCATCGCAAAAGCCTTCTCGGTGACAAAACGGGTCTGCGGCATCGGTCCTTCGACCGCATCAACCAACAGCAGCACCGAATCGACCATCGATAATACCCGTTCAACCTCGCCACCAAAATCCGCGTGGCCGGGCGTATCAACGATGTTGATGCGCAAGTCGTCCCACTCAATGGCGGTATTTTTGGAAGTGATGGTGATACCGCGCTCTCGCTCCTGATCACCACTATCCATCATCCGCTTACCCACCTGCTGATGGTCGGCAAATGTTCCCGACTGACTCAATAGACAGTCGACGAGAGTAGTTTTGCCATGGTCAACATGGGCAATAATGGCGATATTTCTTAATGAACTGACCACAAAACGGCCTCGTAAACGCTGGAGTAATGGCGGTTTGCCGGGGAGGAGCGGGCGCGCATTATACAGCGCTCCACCAATTTCTATTGGGCTACTTCAACCCGAATGGGTGAACAGCTCCTTCAGCTTGTCAACATACCGCGGGAAGCGGAGACGGCCACGCTATTAATACGGTCGACCCATTCTGTGAACAGCACGGGTGCCCGAGCTACCCGGCGACGAGCGTAATCGAAGAACGCCATCTCCGTCACTGCAGTGGCGATAGCTTTCTCGGCGTCATCACTACACCGAATCAGTCGGTAATGAAACCGGCAACGGGCTCTGCCAGTCATCGCCAGGCCAACATTGAGCTGCAGCCGGTCAAAGAGAAAAGCTTCGGCCAGATAGTCCACCTCACTGCGGCGCATAATCAGCCCGACTCCACCGACGTCCGCTTCGTTCCAGCCACCTTCATTCAAAAGTCTCACCCGCCCCTGATGCAGGAACCCAAGAATGGCATCGTTGGCGAGATGATGGCCTATATTCAGGTCAGTAATTCTGACCTGGAGCTTTTCTTCAAGTAACAGCGGTATCTGCATGCCTATGGACACTCGTTCACAGCAAGGATTTTTCCGTAACGACGCAAAGGATTCTCAGACCTGGTTCGGAGTTCGGGAATCAGTCGTTGATGACTCCTCAACATCTACTTTACGCACCTAATAATTCACATTAAGTTAAAGTGATAGTTTACGGTTTTTATTATTAGTTTTATATTTACCACTAACGGCAAGCATACAGTAGAGAATGAAACTTGGCGCTCGCCAGCCACACAAAGGTCAACGGCAAACCCGGCGGACTGGTTAGCAGACTGGCTAAAGGGGGTGATCGGCTTTACCACGACCCCCTGAATACAGAGACAACAAAGGGAGTGAAATCATGGTCAGGGCATTGTTAATCAATACACGATCGTACTGCGGTCTCGGACTGGCGGCATTGTTACTCACTCCCATCGCCGGCCATGCACAGATTATCGACAACAGCACGGTCAGTTATGGACAGGGCCAGGGCGACACTGATGTCTACCGGATTGGTACCAGAAGGGCATGGCAAAAGAGCTGGTTTAGTGAAGGCAACTGGCATGTTTCCGGCTACTGGCACCTGGAACTGGGTCACTGGCACAGTAACAAACGTGGTGCCCACGAAGATAACGCTTTCGAGATCGCAGTAACACCGGTGTTCCGACTTGAACAGAAAAATGCCGACAGCGGCAAGATCGCGCCCTATCTCGAAGCGGGAGTTGGTGCCCGTGTGATCGGCCCCACCTCTATCGGTGATCGTAGTCTTTCCTCCGTCTTCCAGATCGGCACCCACCTGGGCACCGGTTTGCGCTTTGGCAGCAATGGCAAATATGATCTGGGCTACCGTTTCCAGCACATTTCCAATGGCGGACTGAATCACCCCAATAACGGTATTGATATGCATACCGTGAATTTCGGCATCCACTATTAGTCGAGACTATAAGTGCAGGGAAGTGCAACTCGCTGATCGTATGCGTTATCAGGTCAGTTCCACCATCAAGAAATGCACTGGCTGATCCTGCTCGGGCTAGCGATCGTCGTTATTGCCGGTCCCCAGTGGTGGGTCAGTCAAACCCTGAAACGTCATTCACATCCCAGAAACGACCTGGCCGGCAGTGGTGGCGAACTGGCCAGCCATCTGATTGAGCGATTAAAGCTTTCCGAGGTAACAGTCCAGGGGGACGCTCATGCGGATCATTATAATCCGCTGGAAAAAACGGTTTGCCTCACACCAGCTATTGCTAATCAAACTTCTCTGACCGCTATTGTCGTCGCCGCCCATGAGGTTGGACACGCGCTGCAGGATGCGACCAGCTATCCACCATTACGGTTAAGAACCCGTCTGGCGCAGCTTTGTACAGCACTTGAAAAGAGCGGATCAATCCTGCTGGTAGCCATTCCAGTGGTGATGTTGATCACCCGAATTCCGCAAACTGGTGCGATGATGTTGTTATTGGTGGTGGCTTCCGTCCTTGCCGGAGTGCTGTTAAACATCGTCACCCTACCGGTCGAATTCGATGCCAGTTTCGGCCGCGCTCTACCTATTCTCGAGCAGGGCGAGTATTTGAGTCCGGAAGATATACCCGCAGCACGGCAGATTTTGACCGCCTGCGCACTGACCTATGTTGCGGCCTCACTGCTGAGCATGGTCAACGCCTGGCGCTGGCTACGTTATCGGCGTTGATTTCCTATAACGCCGACGGTAGCCGCGATCGCGTCCATGTAGATCGCCATACCACGCTCCAGAGCGGCAAGGGGCAACCGTTCGTTGGGGGCATGCACCGGCACCCGATGATCCGGTAATCCCATACCGAAGGCCACATAACCGGGGAAAGCTTTAGCGTAGGTGGTGCCGCCAATAGCCACCGGCGGCCGATCATCATGCTGCCAGCGACGATAGCTCTCCACCAATTCGGTAACAAACTCATCGTCGGGATCGACCCAGAGCGAATCCATCGCTGCCACCATCGTCACCTGACCACCGAGGGGCGCTGTCTTGTCCATCAGCGCCTGCTCGATTTCCTGCGCCGACAATCCAATTGGCCCACGAATGTTCAGGTAGCAGTGAGTCGACCGTCCATCAGTCTCCACCTGACCAACATTAACAGTAGTACTGCCCATCACCGGATGAGTTCTGGCTATGCCGAGACTTGATCCGTCAGTTTCTCCGGCCAGCAGCGGACCAAGGAACAGAATTGCGCGCTCTGCTGCGGACGAATCCGCTTTCAATTCAATCAGACTCGCAACCAGACGCGCTAAATGGGTGATGGCGTTGACACCACTTGCAGGCCGAGAGCCATGACCGGCCTTGCCAAAAGCGGTGATTTCCACACCACCATTCGTGTTAGCAAATTCAAAACTGACTTCAGGGCGTTCGGCCACATACTTCGCAATCGCCATCTCCACTTCTGCGGAAGTACCACCCAGCCTTAACGAAGCCCTGTCTGGGACCGAGTTGGGCGCTGTCCCTCCCCGAAACTGAGTGATTAACCCTTGTTCACCAACCGGGGCAGGATGAAACGAAACCCGTGCATTGACAAAGCTCTTCTCTGCATGGACAACCGGGAACATAGCATCGGCTGTCCAGCCACGCGTCGGCGCCAGGCCGAGCGTGGCCACCTGTTCGAAATCGCCCCAGAGCATATTTTCTTCACTGGTGCCGATGATAACCCTGACCCCCCCCGCGAGCTCGATACCGAGCCGTTTCAGCCCCGCCAACGCATAAAGAGTTGCGGCAATAGGGCCTTTATCATCTGCCGCACCACGACCCCAGACCGCTCCATCGGCTACGATGGCGGAAAAGGGCGGATATTGCCACTGACTCTCGTCGCCAGGGGGTACGACGTCAGCATGAAGCAGAATACCGATAGAAGGTGGCTGATCATTGATGTCTATAACTGCAACCTGCTCATCAGCCACCAGTTGGCCGTTGAAACCGAGCTGCTCCGCATCAGCAACAATAGACTTGAGCAACCGCGTTTTATCAGATCGATAACTATCGGTCGCATCTGTTATCGAAGGGATGGCGATCCAGCGCTTTAGCGCCTCCAGAGCAGCGGGCAGCTGGTACTCAGCCTCATTTTTAATAAGAGCCTGATCAAGTCCCGCGGGACCTTCTTCGGCCTGAAGCAGCGGCACCGCGGCCAGAGAGGCAACGGCCAGTAAAAGGGCCTGGCGAAACCGACTGGATATTCGCACCTGCTTAACCAACTGGCACCTCTTCATCTTCTTCACCAAAATCGATTGACACCTGCTTGGCACTATCGCTACGGGAGAGACCAATTTCGCGCAGATAAGCCTGGTCTACATCACCGGTCACATACTCACCATCGAAACAGGAAGCATCAAACGTTGTGATGTTCCTGCTTCCTAATGCCACTGCCTGCTTCAAATCACCCAGGTTCTGGTAGAACAACCGATCAGCACCAAGATACTCACCCACCTCGTGCTCCTCGCGTCCATGGGCTACCAACTCTGACGGAGTCGGCATATCGATACCATAGACATTAGGGTATCTCACCGGTGGCGCTGCTGAGGCGAAATAGACATTGCGCGCACCGGCGTCGCGAGCCAACTGAACCAGCTGTTCAGAAGTGGTACCACGGACAATGGAATCATCCACAACCAGAACGTTTTTATTGCGAAACTCAATGGAGATCGGGTTAAGTTTACGCCGTACCGAACGGCGCCGCTCCCCTTGTGCCGGCATGATAAAGGTACGTGCAATATAGCGATTCTTGATGAACCCTTCCCGATAGACCACCCCAAGGTGGTTGGCCAGTTCCAGAGCGGCTGTACGACTGGTATCCGGCACCGGTACAACCACATCGATATCGTGATCTGGCCATTCGGCAATTATCTTTTTGGCCAGATATTCCCCCATTCTCAAGCGCGATTGGTATACCGAGACTCCGTCGATAATCGAATCGGGACGGGCAAAATAGACATACTCGAAC
>JBPEXY010000262.1:0-18159 GCA_052031065.1 Immundisolibacteraceae bacterium
TACATGATCAGCCGGTGCTTAGTGCTGGCTTCTGTCGACAGCCGTTTGCCGTTGACCTCAATCCGGTCGCTGGCGACGACGCGCTGTCCCAATGTGGCCAGCTGACCGTTTACCTTAACCCGGCCGTCGATGATCAACTGTTCGGCACCACGCCGACTGGTCACGCCGCTGCTGGCGATCACCTTGTGCAGTTTTTCGCTCCCGCCGGCTGCTTTTCTATTCGGGTACCCAGGCCGGCGCCCTTCGGGATTTTCCGTTGAGAAAGGCTCTTCTCCCGTGCGTCTACGCGGCGGACCTTTAGCACTGTGATTTGCGCGGCTTTGACGGGATTTAGGGATATTCAAATGAATTGTTCCAGCCGGATGATGCCAGGATTCACAGCCCCAAGGGACGATTCCTGCGCCATCGGGGTCATTAATAAATTGATTGCTTCGAGGTCACGCGGACTATGGTCTATATCAACTGCCCGGAACCCTCTGATTCAGATGCTCTGTAATCTCATCAGGTGGCACTACCGGCCCAGACTCACCGCTTGCGGTTGAGTCACTATCGGATGAGGCGCGAGGCGAAAAATCCAGCTCTGGAGTCAGCTCAGCAATATCACGAATATCTTCCAGCGGCGGTAACTCGGCGAGCGTGGCAAGGTTGAAATGGTCCAGGAAGGCTTTGGTTGTACCGTAGACAGAAGGTCGGCCCGGAACATCCCGCTGACCTACCGAACGCACCCACTCCCTCTGCAACAAAGTCTTCATGATTGGCGTGCTGACACTGACACCACGGATCTCTTCGATCTCAGCCCGGGTTACCGGCTGGCGATAGGCGATGATGGCGAGCGTCTCCAGCAGTGCTCGCGAATATCGAGCCGGTTTCTCCTGCCACAACCGACTCACCCAACGGCCGAGATCAGGGACCACCTGAAAACGATAGCCGCTACCAACCTGTTTCAGTTCAATTCCCCGTTTGCTGTAGTGTTGCTGCAGGCGGTGCAACCCCTCCCGCACGTCAGCACGACTGGGCTCAGCGCCATCATCAAACAGTGCGATCAGGCGGTCTACATCCAGCGGTTCTCCTGCCGCAAACAGCGCCGCTTCAAGACGTTGATCGAGATCACTCATGGTCAGGCTCCCGCCGCTTTGACATAGATTTTGGCAAAAGGCTCCTGCTGGGTGACCTCAAGAAGCGCTGCTTTTAACAGTTCAAGAATAGCAAGAAAGGTGACGACTACGCCGGCTCGCCCCTCTTCCAGGTGAAACAGTTGCTCAAATTCGGTAAACCGGTCAGCGGAGATGGCAGCCAGCAGCTGGGTCATTTTTTCCCGCACTGACAGCTGTTCACGTTGGACATGGTGGTGGGTAAAAGCCTTTGCCCGCTCAAGCACACTGGCCAGGGCATGGATCAGGTCGTCCAGTGAAACATCGGGTAATGGTTTACTCGTTTCAACCTCATGCTGATAAACCCGCGCTGAGAACAGGTCGCGCTCCATCTGTGGCAATTCGCGGATCGATTCCGCTGCTTTTTTATAGCGCTCATATTCCTGCAAACGGCGAATCAGCTCCAGTCGGGGGTCCTCTTCCTGCTCTTCAACGCTCTCTTCGGGGCGCGGCAACAACATTCGCGACTTGATCTCCGAAAGCATCGCCGCCATTACCAGATAATCCGCAGCCAGTTCAAAATGCACTTCATGCATCAGCTCAACATAAACCATGTACTGGCGGGTGACATCAGCCACCGGGATATCGAGGATATCGAGGTTCTGGCGCCTGATCAGCCAGAGTAGCAGGTCAAAGGGGCCTTCAAAGGCCTCGAGAAAAATCTCCAGCGCATCCGGCGGGATATAAAGGTCATCGGGCAGGCGGGTGATCGCCTCCCCTTTAACCATCGCCAGCGGCAGCTCCGGCTGAAGCGGCTGATGTGGCCCCTTATGCATCACCCTCTGTCGTTTGAAATTTCATGCCTAATGGTGGCTGAAGCCTGGGTTGTCAGGCGCTAGCGGTAGGAGAGTCCCATCGCCTGTCGCACCTCAACAAGTGTTTCCCGCGCTTCATCACGGGCCGCTTCACAGCCGTCGGCGACAATCTGCTTGACCAGTTCTGGATCATCTTCGTAGGGTTTGGCGCGTTCAGCAAACCCGGCCAGTTCCAGTTTAAGCGCGTCGATCACCGGCTGTTTACATTCGACGCACCCGATACTCGCGTTTCGACAACCGTCCTGCACCCATTCATGAACATCTGCGGAACTATAAATGCGGTGGAATTCCCACACTGGACACTTTTGCGGATCGCCCGGGTCATCGCGACGCACCCGAGCCGGATCGGTCGGCATGGTACGCACCTTATTTTCCACCTGCTCGGGGTCATCCCGCAGACCAATGGCGTTGTCATAGGATTTGGACATCTTACGCCCATCAAGGCCCGGCATTTTCGATGCTTCGGTCAACAGCGCCTGCGGCTCCGGCAAAATGGTCACACCACTGCCCTCAAGGTTCCCGTAGAGCCGTTCCTTATCCCCTACACTTAAATTCTGCTGTTCCTGTACCAGAGCGCGCCCGACACTCAGTGCCTCAACATCACCCTGTTCCTGATAGAGGCGGCACTGTTGACGATAAAGCCGCTGGGTCTTTTTGCCCATTTTCCTGATCGCCGCTTCGACTTTTTCTTCAAACCCGGTCTCTCTACCGTAAATATGGTTGAAGCGTCGCGCTACTTCCCGCGTTAATTCAACATGCGCAACCTGGTCTTCACCAACCGGCACCGCACCCGCGCGGTAAATCAGAATATCGGCCGACTGCAGCAGCGGGTAACCCAGAAATCCGTAGGTTGCCAGGTCTTTTTCCCGCAGCTGTTCCTGTATCTCTTTGTAGGTGGGCACCCGTTCCAGCCAACCCAGCGGAGTGATCATCGACAGCAACAGGTGCAGCTCGGCGTGTTCCGGCACGCGAGACTGCACGAACAGCGTTGCACTAGCCGGATCAACTCCCGCAGCAAGCCAGTCCACAACCATGTCGAGCGAGTGGTCGGCGATGGTTTCCGTATCCTCATAATGGGTGGTCAGTGCATGCCAGTCAGCAACAAAGAAAAAACAGGGATACTCATGCTGTAACTGCAACCAGTTTTTTAACACCCCATTGTAATGACCAAGATGCAACCGACCGGTCGGCCGCATCCCCGACAACACCCGTTCACTCTGGGCGGGCAAAGTATTCAAAAGGGAACTCCTAAAAGCGTAAACAGACCTGCCCTGGCAGCCTCAACCAGGGGGAACAGAATGGCACTCAACAGGCCGGTGGAAATTAATACCACCAAGCCAATCATAACCAATATCGCGTGTCGTTCCAGTTGCAAATAGCGCATCGCGTTCGCCGGCGTTAAGAAACCGACCACGACGCGACTGCCATCCAGCGGTGGCACTGGCAGCATATTCAAAACCATTAGCACCAGGTTAATCATGACGCCGACCTCTGCCATTTTGCCTAAAAGCGCGCCAGGTACGAAACCGGCCGGAAGCCAAAGGGCGAATTTGAGGATAAGAGCCCAGATGAACGCCATCAGTAGATTGCTGGCCGGCCCGGCTCCGCCAACCAGCGCCATATCCCGCTGCGGGTTACGCAGCCGATCAAATCGGACCGGCACCGGCTTGGCCCAGCCAAACAGAAATCCTGTCGTGGCCAACAGCAGCAGGGGTAACAATACCGTACCCACCGGGTCGATATGACGGAGCGGGTTTAGCGACAGCCGACCCATCTGTCGGGCAGTGGAATCTCCGAGCGCGTCAGCGGCAAAGGCATGGGCGGCTTCATGCACAGTAATGGCCAGCACAATGGGTGGTGCTGCCACCAGAATGACCACTAACAGACCAAAATTATCCAAGGCCTGGAAGGCCCTCAGCTTGATGGTGCGAAATTGCCGGGAGACTACTCACCTGCCCTGATATTCCCCGGGCCGTTTTTCGAAAAAAGCATTCAGTGCCTCACCATGGTCGGCACTGAAATGGCAGGCAGCCTGCAGGCTGGCACACATATCGAGAAACTGCGGCAGCGGTACCGATTGACCGGCTCGCAACAGCCTTTTGGCAATACGCAGGGCCTGCGGCGGTTTGGCGGCGATCTGCTGCGCTAGCTCCTGCGCACGCTCCATCAGCTGTTCCGGTTCGACCACCTCTAGAGCAATACCAATCTGCAACGCCTCTTCGGCACTGACCACGCGTCCAGTGAAGGTGAGTTCTGCAGCGCGTTGATGGCCCAGCGCACGGGGTAAAAACCAGGCACCACCGTCTCCTGGAATGATGCCCAGATTGACAAAGGTCTCGCCAAACTTCGCCGCAGTAGAGGCGATTCGAATATCGCACATCATGGTGACATCAAACCCGGCGCCGATTGCCGGTCCGTTGACCGCCGCAATCACTGGTATTTCCAGTTCATAGAGCGACAGGGGAATGCGCTGTATTCCGGTACGGTAGCTTTGCTGAATATCCAGCGGGCTGCCGCCGAACATCCCCTCTTTGGCGGCCATGTCCTTAACATTGCCGCCGGATGAAAACGCCCGGCCTGCGCCGGTTACTATCAGCACCGAAATATCGGCACGCCGGGGAATCGATTGCAGCACGTCGAGGATTTCATCAATCATCAGATCAGAACTGATTGCGTTCATCGTTTCTGGTTGGTTAAAAGTGAGTACGCCGATCCGCTCACTCACCTCAAAGGTAATCTGACTGTAGTCCACGCCCTTGGTCCCCGGAAACAGAAGTTTATTAGGCCTCAACAAGCCACGCTTACAGGGCGTAATGCCCCTCTTCGTTGACTGCATCGGCAATCGCCTGACGCAACGCAAGCACGTCTCCATTAGTGGCAATAGCATCCAGATGCAGCTCAAAATGGTTTCCGAGTTCAGCCGCCAGCTGATTAAACTGCTGGCAGTTTTGCACCGTCACCAGCTCCACAACCTGCTGATGCACCGTGCTCGGCTGATCCATCTGCTGAAGACGCAGCTGTGCTGATTCAGCGAGATAGATTGCAATCATCATCTCGGCCAGATGAGCCATCACTTCCTGGTTGGAATCAAACCCCTTACTGTCACCATATCGAGATCGGGCGGCAGTGAAATACTCGGCAAATCGATTTTTCATCTGCGACAAGGTGTCGCCATCATCCGTGGATACCAGATCAATTTCATTGCTGCTGATCTTCTTCAACAGGGTACGCGGCATGACGATACGGTTGATCTCGTTGGTGCCCTCGTAGATCCGGGCGATCCGAGCATCACGGACATATTTGGCCGCAGGGTAATCCTCAAGGAAGCCGTAACCACCAAACATCTGCAGGGATTCGTCGGCCACACGACCAAGGAGCTCAGAGCCAGCAATTTTGGCAATCGAACACTCCATGGCGTAATTCTGCATCGCCGCGAGCTTGGCCGCAGCGTCATTACCCTGCGCCTGACTATCCGCATCCATGTCACCGACGGCGCGATAGATGGCACTCTCAACGGCAAAAATCTCTGCCGCCATCTGGCCAATCTTGCGCTTGATCATGCCGAAATCACAGATACGCTGACCGAACTGTTTGCGCTGTTGGGCGTAATCAAGCGCTGCATTGAACGCAAATCTGGCACTACCAAGAGCGGTGCCGCCGAGCTTGTAGCGCCCGTTATTGAGGATGTTGAACGCAATGACATGGCCGCGACCAATCTGCCCCAATACGTTGGCCCTGGGTATGCGAGCATTTTGCAGAATCACCTGACGGGTCGACGAACCTTTGATACCGAGTTTGTCCTCCTCAGCGCCCAGCGAAACCCCCGGGGCATCCAACGGCACAATGAAGCAGCTGAAACCACTGGCGCCGTCCACCTCACTCACCACTCTGGCAAAGACAAACCCAACGTGGGCAAAACCGGCGTTGGTGATGAACTGCTTGGTACCATTGAGCACCCACTCAGCGCCATCATCACTTAGTTTTGCAGTTGCAGACGCGGCCAGCGCGTCAGATCCAGAACCCGGTTCCGTCAGGCAGTAACAGCCCCTTTTTTCTCCGCTGGCAAAGGCCGGCAACCACTGCTGTTTCTGCTCTTCATTGCCAAACAGAACTACCGGCAGCGAACCAATGCCGTTCTGAACCATCAGCGACAGCATCATTGACTGCTCTCGCGAGGTGTTTTCCAGAACCCGCATGGAAACCGGCATCGGCAATTCGAGGCCATCGTACGCTTCAGGAATATCAAGCATGGTCAGACCAAGCTCGGAGGCCTGTTCCATCAACGTCTCCATCACCCCCGGTTTTTTCTGTTCAATGTCCTCCAGTTGCGGCCACACCTGTTCGTCGCAGAAGCGCCGGGCGGTATCAAACATCGTCTCGTGATCGGCATCGAACTGTTCGACAGTAAAAATAGAGGTTACATCTGCGGTCGGCTGCAACCAGCCGCCGCCAATCAGTTTGGAACTCATCAGCAATTAGTTTCCGTAAAACAGAAAAAAGAGATTCTGGTAGTAGACGTGGACAGAGCTGCTAATCGTGGCTGAAGCAGCAAAAAGAGCGTTCTCGCGAACACTATTATAGTAGCTTCTCAGGTCAGTTATTGAGGCTCCATTCGGATCGCTCCATCGAGCCTGATCACCTCACCGTTGAGCATCGAATTACCATAAATTGAGGCAACCAGTTCGGCATATTCATCCGGATTGCCCAACCGTTTGGGGAACGGCACCGAAGCGGCTAGTGCCTGTTTCGCCTCGTCCGGCAGGGATTCTAGCATCGGTGTCATAAACAGCCCCGGTGCTATTGCCATTACCCGCACACCATGGCGGGAGAATTCCCGCGCCAGTGGCAGTGTTAAACCAACCACCCCCCCTTTTGATGCGGAGTAGGCCGCCTGGCCGATCTGACCTTCGAAAGCGGCAACAGACGCCGTATTCACAACCACGCCACGTTCGCCGCTGCTGTCGGGTTGGTTATGCTGCATGACGTTGATGCCAGCGCGGGCCATATTGAAGGTACCCACCAGGTTGATGTTGATCACCTGCGCAAATTTTTCCAAAGCCATTGGGCCTTTGCGGCCTAGGGTCAATCCGCTACCGATCACACCGGCACAACTGACCACCAGGTTAACGCCACCAAACCGTTCTACCGCAGTTGCAAACAGCTGGTCGATATCGCTCTCGGAAGTAACGTCAGCCGCGACAAAATGTGCCCGATCACCCAGCTCACTGGCCGCCTGCTCTCCCAGATCCCGATTGACATCAACCATCACTGCGCTGCCCCCAGCAGCGACCACTCTTCTGGCAACGGCGTTGCCAAGGCCTGACGCACCACCACTAATCACAGCGACCGCAGCAGATATATCCATAACTCTCAACCCAAAAATAATCGGTGAATGAACACCGCAGCTGGCGCCGAGTTCTTCCGGACGCGCAACTTACGGCTTAGAGAGGAAATGGTAAACGATCCGCGTACAGCAGCGGAGACGAACACTGATGTTTGTTATCAGTCGAAGGGTATTGAAGATGTCCGTTGGAACCAGTAATTCCGATCGACCAGAGGTGAACGAAACTGGCAGTCGGGCCGAATCAGCGCAGGTTGCTGTAGAGAACACACTGTCGTCCAGCCCTGGCTAGATCCTGCTGGACGACAGTGTCATCGATAAAGCCTAGTCGTCGGCTGAGATCTGTATCTTCTGCAGATAATCAGTGAGAGCATTGATACGATCAGTTGCCTGTCGCGCGCCAGCTCCTTCAGGTGAAGACCAGAGTTCACCAAACCACCCAGGCATGGTGCGCTTGCCGTGTAACCGGATATCCTCTCTGCCGTCAATTAGTTTTCTGACGTATGCAGCCGGATACTTGCCATCGTTATTGAGTGACAATAGTCGAATGTCGATCGGATAAGCGCCATACATTTCGGTGTAGGGGCCATCCCCTCGGCCCTCTTCCCCGTGACAGTTTGCACAGTACTTCTGAAAATCGCGCTGGGCGCCGGTCTGCTTCTGGGCACTCAGCGTAGAGTCGGCGCTGGCACCACCGGCAAACCCGAGGACCAGAATAGAGAGCGCGACGAGCAACTTGTAGGGCGTCGATGGCACAGGATTAATGCGATCTGAATACTTCATAACGTGGCTCCTTAAAAACCAGAGGCTAATGAATCAACCAGGACCCTCCGTGGGGTGAACGAAAAATTCCGGCATTACTCACTTCCCTGTCAATGCCATCCCCACCCTACCGTGCCAGTCCAGCCCCATATTGATGGACATCAACCCTGGTAGAGCTGTTTGGGAATTCCGCGTTATTTTCTGCACAGACTCAACAACTACTCTGGCGACCAACCTGCTTTCGGGAGCAAGCACCGGGGCCATAGCAGACGCCGCTCAACGAAGAATCAGTCAGCGAGGCACTCAAGCACCCTCATAGACTGACATATCAACAACCTGCCGCCTGCTCCCCCATTTTTCCGGCTCTGCATCAAAACGTCCGGGAATTTCAGTGCCGCAGTCGACGCATTTACTCTCACGATCAAGCCCCCATCTACCCAGCTCGTACCAATCTCGTTCGATGACACAGCGGCCACAGTTGGGACACCAGGTGCTGCCTCCCACAGGATCATGAACATTTCCGGTATAGACATACTGCAAGCCGTTACCCATGGCGATATCTCGTGCCCGGGTCAGGGTGGCAGGCGGTGTTGACGGCTTGTCGCGCATCTTCCAGTCGGGATGGAAAGCAGAAAAATGGACCGGTACGGCCGCACCGAGATGTTCGACAACCCAACTGCTAAGCTGCTCCAGTTCAGCGTCGGAATCGTTCTCACCAGGGATCAGTAGCGTAGTGATTTCCAGCCAGGCATCGGTCTGATGATGAATATATTCGAGGGTATCAAGCGTTGCTGACAGGGATCCACCACATAGCTTTTGATAGAAACCCTCGGTAAAAGCCTTCAAATCGACGTTGACCGCGTCCATGACCTGAAAAAACTCTCTCCTTGGCGCATCACAAATGTAACCGGCGGTCACCGCGACTGAGCGGATCCCCTGTTCTCTGGCAACTGCGGCAACATCAACCGCGTATTCGAGAAATATGACCGGGTCGTTGTAAGTGTAGGCAATTGTTTTGCAATGATGATCCCGAGCGGCGCGAACCAGTGCCTCGGGCCGTGCCCAGGAAGACAAAATATCCGTTTCCCGCGATTTGCTGATATCCCAGTTCTGGCAAAACTTGCAGGCCAGATTGCATCCGGCGGTACCGAATGAAAGTACCGCTGAGCCGGGATAAAAATGGTTCAACGGCTTTTTTTCAATCGGGTCTATACAGAAGCCTGTAGAGCGACCGTAGCTGCTCAACACCACCTCACCTTCGCGTTCGCCGCGCACAAAGCAGGCGCCGCGTTGTCCACCATGTAAACGGCAGTGGCGTGGACAGAGGTCGCATTGAACACGGCCATCTTCGAGTTGGTGCCAGTATCGAGTTGACACCACACCCGGTTCCAGTTCTTTGCGCATCGAAACACCCCACGATGGGTTAACCACAATAGTGATGTAAAACAACTTTCAGAATCCACCACCCTGGTATGCTTTCAAAGTATGCTTTTTCTTGGGAAGCGATTCGGCAACGAGCGAGGAATTATGCACCCTACCCGACCTGCAGCAGTCGCTGGTACTTTTTATCCGGCGAACCCCTCTGAAATATCCAGTCTAGTGACTGGCTACCTGGGCGCTGTTGACCCACAGCAATCTACAACTGATTCACCCAAATGTTTGATCGTTCCCCACGCCGGTTTTATTTACTCAGGCGCGGTTGCAGCGCTTGGTTACAGATTGCTGGAAAAGAGAGCAGAGTCCGTTTCACGGGTGGTATTGATTGGCCCACCCCACCGGATGCCGGTGAACGGCATTGCACTGCCGGAATGTGCCGCATTTTCAACGCCACTGGGAACAGTCCCTCTTGACCTGCCCGCACTGCAGCAGCTTGAACAATACCGGCTGGTCAGTCGCTTTGCGGCGGCCCACGAATCCGAACATAGCCTGGAAGTGCAACTGCCATTTTTGCAGCTGGCACTGCCCCATTTTCAGCTGCTGCCATTAATTGTTGGACACTGCAGCGCTGAAGCGGTCGCCGAGATTCTTGATCTACTCTGGGGGGGTGACGAAACCCTCATCGTCTGCAGTACCGATCTGAGCCACTACCACCCCTACGATACCGCCTGTTTGATCGACCGGAAAACCTGCGCCAGGATCACTCAGGCTGAGGCCTCGATTCAACCTGAAGAGGCCTGTGGCTGTAGTGGCTTAAACGGGCTGCTGGTTGCAGCAAAGAGACGCGGACTAATGATCAGGCAGCTCGGATACTGTAATTCTGGCGATACAGCAGGCCCAAAAGAGGGTGTCGTCGGATACGGAGCCTTCGCCATTGGCTGAGTTGACACCCGAAGAAAAAACACTGTTGTTGCAACTAGCGCGGCAGGCCATCTCCCTTGGCGTTGAAACAAGAAAAAAAATGGCGACCCGGCCAGCGCACTGCTCTCCTTCACTACTGGAACCATGCGCCTGCTTCGTAACCCTGCATCTGCACGGCGTACTGCGCGGTTGTATCGGCACACTGGAAGCAGAGGAGCCGCTAGTGGATGCGGTGGTCACCGCTGCTTACAACGCCGCATTGGCTGATCCGCGATTTTCGCCAGTTACCGCTGAAGAGCTGCCTTTAATGGAAATAGAGATATCGGTGCTCTCACCAGCCGAACCGCTAAACGTCGAGAGCGAATCGGAGCTGTTGAGCGTACTGCAGCCCGGTGTCGATGGGTTGACCGTTGAAGAAGGTGTTCATCGCGCAACGTTTTTACCGACCGTTTGGCAACAACTCCCCACACCTGCGGAGTTTTTCCATCATCTCAAACTCAAGGCTGGCCTGGCTGACGACTACTGGTCTGACAGGTTGTCGCTGAGTCGATACCGATCAGAGACGTTTGCGGAATAGTTCGGCCACTGATTGACAGAGCTGCGGTCACACCTTCGACGTACCCTCTACCTCAATTTTCAAACTAGAATAGCGCAACCCAACCAACCTGTCCCACCCCACTGACTCTGTTGCAAAAACTCAATTCCCGACAGTCTGGAGCCGTACGCTATCTGGATGGCCCCCTACTGGTGCTAGCCGGTGCCGGTAGCGGCAAAACAGGTGTCATCACCCACAAAATACGGTATCTCATCGAGTCGGCAGGAATCCCGGCGCGACAGATTCTGGCGGTCACCTTTACCAACAAGGCGGCCCGCGAGATGCAGGGCCGCGTGGCGGAACTCTGTTCCGATATCAACCGCCGCGGGCTGATGATCTCGACCTTCCACACCCTCGGGCTGAACATGATCCGCCGGGGCCCGACTGATTACGGCCTGCGGCCGGGGTTTTCAATTTATGACGATGGCGACACCGTAGCGTTACTGAAAGAACTCAGTGGCAACAGCCTTGCCGGTGACAGTGAGCTGCTGAAAACCATGCGTTACAAGATCGGTGACTGGAAAAACCGCCTGCTCCTGCCTGACGCCGCAGAACGGGAAGCTGAAGACGACATCGCCCTGCGTAGCGCCCTGCTCTACCGTGAATATCAACGGGCACTGAAGAGCTATAACGCAGTCGACTTTGATGACCTGATTCTGCTGCCCGTGGTCACGCTGCAGCAAAACGAAGAACTCCTGTCCCATTGGCAGACCCGCTTCCGCCACCTGCTTGTCGATGAGTACCAGGACACCAACGCCACCCAGTATCAGCTGGTAAAACTGCTGGCGGGCGCCAATGCCAGTTTTACGGTGGTCGGCGACGACGATCAGTCGATTTATGCCTGGCGTGGTGCGAGACCGGACAACCTGGCTCGACTTCAGGAAGACTTCAGTAACCTCAAAGTCATCAAACTGGAGCAAAACTACCGCTC
Organism: Immundisolibacteraceae bacterium; assembly: GCA_052031065.1. Taxonomy (GTDB): domain Bacteria; phylum Pseudomonadota; class Gammaproteobacteria; order Immundisolibacterales; family Immundisolibacteraceae; genus JBPEXY01. The sequence goes on from JBPEXY010000262.1 coordinate 11,894, forward strand.
AACAGCCCACGTACTACAGGCGGCCAACGCGCTGATTGCCCATAACCCGCATATATTTGAAAAAAAACTCTGGTGTGACGCGGGCCATGGTGAGCCCTTACAGGCACACCAGGCCCACGACGAGACCGACGAAGCGCAGCAGGTTGTGAGTCAGCTAATTGGTCATCACCTGCGTCACGGCAATCGCTACAGCGACTACGCGATTCTCTACCGGAGTAATTTCCAGTCCCGACCGCTGGAGAAAATACTCCGTGAACAGCGGGTACCCTATCTGTTAAGTGGCGGAACCTCATTTTTCTCCCACACCGAGGTGCGCGACCTGATGGCCTACCTGCGCCTGCTGGCCAACCCCGACGATGACGCTGCCCTGTTAAGAATCATTAATGTACCGAAACGACAGCTGGGCACGGCGACGCTGGAAAAACTCTCCGCATACGCCGCGCAGAGAAATTCGCCGTTGCTGGCGGCGACCCAGGAACTGGGGTTACAGGAATACGTCAGTGGTAACGCGCTGGAAAATCTACGAGGGTTTGGCGAGTGGATCAGCCGTCTGGCCGATCAGGGCGAACGCGGCGATCCACTGGAGGCAGTCAAACGGCTGCTGCATGAATCAGATTACCGCACCTGGGTGAGTGATCTGGCGGAAACGCCAAACCAGGCGGAACGCAAACTGGCCAACATCGAAGAGCTGCTCGACTGGCTGGGGCGGCTGCAGGAACAGGCCGAAGAGGAGCTCACCCTGGCGGAGCTGGTGGCCAAAATCACCCTGTTCGATATTCTCGAACGGCAGAACGAAGAGGGCGACGGCAATGCCGTGCGGTTAATGACATTGCACGCGGCCAAAGGGCTGGAATTCCCTCATGTCTTTGTGATTGGTATGGAGGAAGAAATCCTCCCCCATCGCAACAGCATCGAAGATGACAATATCGAAGAAGAGCGGCGGCTCGCCTACGTTGGCATTACCCGCGCTCGCCGCAGCCTTACGTTTACCTATGCGGCGCGTAGAAAACGACACGGCGAAATGCAAAACTGTGAACCCAGCCGCTTTTTACGCGAAATTCCGGCGAAAAACCTGATCTGGTCCGGCAACCGCGAGGAGCGTAGCGCCGAGGAGCAGCAGGCGGTCGGTAATGATGCATTGAGCCAGTTGCGGGCGATGCTCAACCGGAAAACATGATGGCGGAGATCATTGCCTTCAAAAAGCCGAAGCCGAGCGAAAAACATCGCGGCAAAACCCTTTGCCGGTCGGGCTTCCACCAATGGAAAACCGATACCAAAACCCGCTTTGATGTTAAATCCGGCAAGCTGATAACACGGGAGCTTTGCCGCCGCTGTGGCAAAATCCGTGTCATCCCCACCTAAGCCCTCTGTGTTCCGGTAATGAGCGAAATCAACGGTTGCGATAAACAATCAGGTCAGGATATCCCCCGTACTTTGATCGCTGGCTGCGGTGACATCGGTTCGCGGCTGGGAACACTGCTTGCACAGCGGGGCCATTCGGTCTGGGGTCTCCGTCGCAGCAGTGCCGGCTTACCCGAGCAGATTACCCCAGTCACCGGCGACCTGCTGGACCCAGAAACCCTGGCTCAAATACCGAAAAAGATTGATTACGCTGTGTTTTGTGCCACACCCGATGAGGTCACCGAGGCCGCCTACCGACGTATCTATATCGACGCGCTCAGCATGTTTCTGGAACGGTTAGCTGATCAACAGCCTAAGGTTAAACGCCTGCTGTTTGTCTCCAGCACCTCGGTTTATCATCAACAAGACGGTGAATGGGTTGATGAGGCCAGCGCCACCCAGCCGACCCATTTCCGGGGCCAGACCCTGCTGCAAGCGGAGCGGCTACTCAGTAACTGTCCGTGGCCATCACTGGTAGCCAGATGCGGGGGCATTTACGGTCCCGGCCGCAATCGACTGGTTAATCAGGTTCGACAAGGGGCCATTCAACTACGGGACGAACCACCCCTCTACACCAATCGCATTCACAGTGATGATTGCGCTGCAGCGCTGGCCCACCTGATCAGCCTGAAAAACCCGGACAATTGCTACCTGCTGGTTGATAGCAATCCGGCGACCAAGCAGGAGGTGGTCGACTGGATAGCGCAGCGCCTGGGCATACCCCCACCGGCCCGGACCAAGCCGACACCAGCGGCTAAAGATCTATCCCAGGGCAAACGTTGTTCTAACAAACGATTGCTTGAGAGTGGTTTTAACTTTCAATACCCTGGCTATCGGCAGGGATACCAGCCGTTGATCTGAGTCGTTCTGAATAGAGCCGAACCGATTTGGTCTCACCGGGTCCAGGGCGTAACCCAAAGTTCTTTCGGCCCAGGCCTGCGCCCGAACCAGAGCACGGCCAATAGGGGCGCTCGAAAAAGTTTGGCATAATCGCGCTGATGAACAGGAGCAGCAAACTTGCTGACCGGTTGGCAGTAGCCATGGCAAGGCCTGACGCGCTGCTCGCCTTTACCTTTTGCGGTGCTCTGGTGGGGCTGGTTTCCAGCTCCATCATTCTCGCTTTCCGACTGCTGATCGATTCCGCTGTGCTGCTGGATCTGATGCGGCCAGTGACCCTTATCAGTGAAAGCAGCTGGACCATAATAAAAATTGGTGGCGGCGGACTGCTGCTGTGGCTTATTTTTCACCTGCTGAAAACAGACTCTCGTCAGGCCGGTGTTACTCACGTCATCGAGCGGTTGTCCCAACCAATAGCGCGACTCCCGGTTGTCAACATGGTCGGTCAGTTTTTTGGTGCGGCCGTCGCCATTGCCAGCGGTTTCTCCGTCGGCCGCGAAGGGCCAGGCGTCCATCTCGGCGCTTCCAGTGGCAGTCAATTGGGGCTCTACCTGGGTCTCCCCAATAACAGCCTGCGCACGCTGATTGGTTGCGGCTGCGCGGCAGCGATCGCGGCCTCCTTCAATACTCCCCTGGCAGCAGTGATTTTTACCCTCGAAGTATTTGCATTTGACTATGTGCTGGTCAATCTTGCCCCAGTGCTGGTGGCTGCGGTAACCGGCACCGTCATGACCCGCCTGGTGTATGGCAGCAACCCGGCCTTTTCCACCCCCGCGGTGACGCTACAAAACCTGCCGGAGCTGGTCAACCTGCTGCTACTCGGCGCCGTAATCGGGGTTCTTGCGGCACTCTTTACTCACTGCCTGGAATACTTTTCCAGTTTTCAGAAATCAGCACCGCGCTGGAGGCGGTTCCTGATTGCATCTATCGCCATGGCGACAATTGGCGTCTGGTTACCTGACACCCTCGGTATCGGCTACCAGACCATCGACAAGGTTGTTGCCGGCAACTATCTGCTTGTCACCCTGCTGTTAATTACGCTGGCGAAACTCCTGGCGACCACTTTCTGTCTTGGACTCGGTATTCCGGGTGGACTCATAGGTCCAACACTGGTTATCGGGGCAACCGCTGGCGGCACCTTCTACGCTTTCCTGATTGCGGCTGGTGTCAGTAGCGAGGAGCTCTCCGGTGGAGATTTCTATGCACTGCTGGGCATGGCGGCGATGATGGGCGCGACCCTGCAGGCACCGCTGGCGGCGCTCACCTCACTGCTTGAAATGGGTCAGGACGCCACCATTCTGTTACCCGGCATGATGACCATCGTGACCGCCACGCTGGTCAGTCGAATCGCCTTTGGAAAGGAGTCGGTGTTTCACCGGTTACTGCGGGTTCGCGGCGTTAATTTTGAGACGACTGCGATGCACCGCAGCCTGCGGGAAGTGGGTGTGCTGGCTGCGGTCGACCCTTCTTTCGAAATCTGGCACCGGGAAATCGATGCCGAACAGCTGGAAAAAATCTGTCAGAGTAAGGTCCGTTGGCTAATCCTTCATGATGGGAAGGTGCCGGTCGCGGCAGTTCGGCAGCGGTCGCTGGCAGATTTTATGACCCTGCTTAAACAGAACAACCTCCTGCCGGACGAAGCGGCAAAGGCGTTAGCAGCAAACGAGCCGTTGAACCTCCCAGGCCTGATCGCACAGTTCGATTCTCACACCACCGACCTTGCCCCCCCGCAGCTAGTCACTCTAAGCCGGGTTGACTCGCTGGCGACACTGGATGAGGCCCATGAAACCATGCAGCGCGACAACACCCGTCTTTTTTACGCTCAGTCCAGCCATGCTCACGGGCTCGACGGAATCTACGGGCTGTTGCCACTGGAAAGCGTTGAACACTACTATCGGTAAGTGTCGTCACAGGCGCTGTGTAAAGTCGCGGTAATCCTCAACTCGAAACCAATCGCAGATGAACTGTCTCGCCCACCTGCTGCTGGCTCACCAGCATGAGCATTCCCTGGCGGGAGCCCTGCTGGGCGATTTCGTAAAAGGCAGGCTCGACGGTCACTGTAAGACCTATCCGTCGCACTGGCTTAGCAGTATCGAATTTCACCGCCAGATTGACCGCTTCACTGATTCGCACCTGCAGTTGGAACTGGCTCGCGGCAGGTTTTCTTCACCCTATCGGCGCTATGCCGGAATTATTGTTGACCTGGTGTTCGATCACTTCCTGGTCCACTCCTGGCATCACTACAGTAACGACACCCTGGCCGATTTTGAACAGCACTGTTACCTTCAACTGCAACAGGATGAACACCTCTTCCCACATTCAGCACAACAATTGAGCCGACATATCAGGGAGCATCAGCTGCTTAGCGGCTATGGCAGTTTGAGCAAGATAGAAAGGGCGCTTGCGGGTATGGGACGTCGGCTAAAAAGAACCAATCCGTTGCACCGCTGCGGCGTGGCAATAACGCCGCTATTGACAGAGCTCGAAGCTGATTTTCACTTGTTCTACCCACAGTTGTTATCTGCCTGCCGCGATTTCTCGAGGGTCAATTGGCCTCGTCAATTAAGTAATAAATCACTTTATATATAAACTCTAACCCCATGTGTTTAATATTATTTTCATGGCTAGAATCTAAAGAATTTCCTCTAATCATAGCTGCTAACCGGGATGAACGCTATCAACGCCCCACCTCACCATTGCACCAATGGGAGCATCCTACTGGTGTGATTGGCGGTCGGGACAGAATTGCCGGTGGCAGCTGGCTGGCTGTTAGTCAGGCAGGCCGTTTTGCAGCGATCACCAATGTTCGTGATCCGCGGCCAGTGGGTCGTGACGCCCCATCCAGAGGAGAATTGGTGACCCGGTTCCTACAAAGCGATCTATCAACTGACAGATGGCTTCAAAACCTTATGCACGAGGCTACCGACTACGCCGGTTTCAACCTGCTCGCCGGAGACCTGGGTAAGCAGCAGTTGTTCTGGTATTCCAACCGCCGACCGAAACCCCTGCAGCTCCAACCGGGCCTTTATGGTCTCAGTAACGGAGCACTTGATGAGCCCTGGCCAAAAGTCCAGCGAGGTAAAGCACTTTTTCAGGATACTACTGACAAAACGCTGCACCGATCAGAGCTCTCTGCCCACGGACCTTCCACTGACAACCCGCGCGATGGACTAATCAATGGTCTATTCGAACTTCTGGAAGACAAACATCAACCTTCAGACAGCGAGCTTCCAGACAGCGGGGTTGGCCTCGAACTGGAACGACTGCTCGCCCCTATCACCATTCGCACAGAGGAATATGGAACCTGCAGCAGTCAGATAGTGATCGCTGAGAGCAGCCGAACGATAACGGTTGCAGAGAAAAACCGCCGCCCTGGACTGTCCAACAACCTGCCGGGCTCGGAAGATTACGATACCCGGAATCCAATCTACTTGCAGTTCACCCATTAACCGCACCTTCATCCAGGACAGCTTCCGCTACCAGGCGATGTATCCGTAAACAGCGTGTCCGCACTCGAACCATGAGTTACACAGCCTGGTTACGTCCACTAGGGTTTCGGGTTGAAACCAACCCCTAAATCACAGCGGACCTCTTAACGTGGCGCTCGATGTCCATTTAGGTGACGATGCCTTTCGATTCAAGAAACTCCGCCGGGACATCGGCATTTTTTCGACCGGCAATGGCGAAATAATAGAGCGGCTCACCTTCTATCGATAACCGGTGACGATAACGCTCGATATGGTAGACATCAAGAAACTCGGAAAAGATCAATTCCCGAATCATCTTCGAAAAACCTGATTCGTCACTATTGTCGAAAAAAGACTCTTTGATATTAAAAGCAACCCATCCTTCAGTAGTGATGATGTTAAAGGCCTCTATAAAGGCTCCGGTTGGGATATCGCCAAAACCCAGTGCAGCTACTGTGACCATGCAGTCACACTGCCACGAGGCTATATCTTCCCTGGTGC
>JBPEXY010000263.1:0-7388 GCA_052031065.1 Immundisolibacteraceae bacterium
CCGTGCTTGGTCGCCATCACCGTCGTTAACGCCGCCGTCAGCGTGGTCTTGCCATGATCCACGTGACCTATCGTTCCCACATTCACATGCGGCTTCGTTCGCTCAAATTTTTCCTTGGACACCAGAAGACCTCTCGATAAATGATTAATAACCGTTTCCGGTCAACGCTAGATGACAAACCAACTAAACTCTAACCAAACAAACAGATACCGCCAGAGCGACATCTAAAAAATGGAGCTCACAACCGGATTTGAACCGGTGACCTCTTCCTTACCAAGGAAGTGCTCTACCGACTGAGCTATGTGAGCCTTTACCCTGCGCTTCCAGGGAACAGGCTTTCGCCATGGCGAACCACAGAGCTATCCTCACTTACCAACGAAGGGAGGATGCACAGCACCTCTATACTGGAGCGGGTGATGGGAATCGAACCCACACTATCAGCTTGGAAGGCTGAAGTTCTACCATTGAACTACACCCGCCTGAACTTACCTTGATCCCTGACGCGTACCCTGGTGGAGGGGGTAGGATTCGAACCTACGAAGGCGGAGCCAGCAGATTTACAGTCTGCCCCCTTTGGCCACTCGGGAACCCCTCCAGAAATCGAGCCGGGCATTCTGCGTTAGCAGACAAGGGATGTCAACAGAAATCCTGCGGGAAATGGAGCTGGTGACAGGAGTCGAACCCGCGACCTGCTGATTACAAATCAGCTGCTCTACCAACTGAGCTACACCAGCTGTTTTTTACTGCGATTAAAAACCGGTATTGTACGATTAAACCGGCCAATCGGTTCGATAATACCCTTGGGAATATTCTGGACGAGCTTTGGTCAACTTTCCGGCACCCGATCACACGAGACGGGTTTGATCTCTTTGGCAGACGCCCCCTTGAGAGCTTCCTCAACCAATTCCTGAGTTGCGGTTGTTTTGAAACTCAACCAACGGCGACTGTATTCGGTTTCACGCAACAGCACTTCGGCCTCCACTCCGGCCTGCTTTAAACGGCGCAGGTGTCCCTCTGCACGATCCAGGTCTTTAAACAACCCCAGGGAGATCAGGAACGGATATTCTGCAGAACCCGGCCGGTAGTGATCTCGAAACCCTTTACTGTTGAGAGTGTCGATCCAAGCAGCGACTTCAGCTTCCGAGGTCGCCGCATTCACCGCGACCCAGTGGCGCTGTTCACTGTAAGGCTCTTCTATTTCTCCCCAGACAGGGACTTCCACCAAAGACACCAGGGCCAACGCAACTGTCTCCAGCTCAGCAAAGGTGTCAAAAGGTCCGTACTGAAAACAGCGCCAACTCTGCTCAGCAACCTCAACCGCTACTGGAGAATCGTTTTGATCGACTCTGACGCCACTTGGTTCGGAGAGCGGCTGCTCATCCGGCACCAGGTCAGTATCCGCGGCAAGACCAACGGGCTCTTCAACGAACTGCACCTGCGCGACTCCCTGTGTGCGGGAACTGCTCAGCGGCTGATCCACATCACCAGACCCCGAGGTCTCTGGGTGTTCAGCCGACTGAGACACTACACTTACAGCCGCTTTCGACACCTGCGTCGTTGAACCTGGATCATCTTCTGGGTAACGCGCTAATGGCTCAGATAACTCACTTAATAGCCTGATAGTATTCAAATTGCTGGGAAGCGGCTCAACTACCACTTCCCCTTGCGAATCGAGCTTGCTAAGCACCACCGGTTCGATCACGACCATGATCACCAGAGATATCGACACTAACAGCAAGGAAAGGTTAATCCACTTCAACTGTCTCTTCCATTATTGGTCAGCCAGCCACTGCATGCCTTCAAACACCAGATGATCAACAGTTTCAACCTTGTTGACAAGCTTCCCGGCGAGGAAACCCCGTACATAGGGATAAATGCGTTCTGCATCTCCGCCAGTGAGTAAGACGGCCGGCGGAAAACCGATCTGGGTTACTATCCGCTCGACCACTGTACGGATTCCACCCACTACCGACCAAAACACGCCGTTTGCCACAGCAGCGGAGGTCTCTTTTGCAAAAACCTCCCGCCGAGCAACAACTGCCGTCGACTGATTACCGGTATGACGGTAAAAGCTCTCTTCGGCGATCCGTATGCCAGGCAAAATGACCCCACCCTGGTGCGAACCATCAGACAGAACGGTATCAATGGTTATTGCGGTACCACAGCTGATGACCACAACCGATGAACGGACGCGCATCCAACCGGCAATCAATACCGCCCATCGGTCCACCCCAAGTTGTTCTGGTTGATGATAACCGTTGCGGACTTCACCGAAACGCGAAGAGCTGCGAAGTGTCTCTGCTTCTATCCCCCAACGAATTCGGCATTGATCTGCGAACATATCGGCCAGGGCAGAATCGGCGACACACCCCAGCACAACGCGGAGCGGAGGCTTGTGCGCTCCATCAAGTAGTTTGATCACCTTATGGTTAAGCGCGTCACCAGTCGCGCCTTCCCTTACAACAAACCAGGACTGGTCAAATTCGCCGGCATAGGCTACCTTAATCTTGGTGTTTCCCGCGTCAATCAGCAACACGAACCGACACCTCTCCACTGGAAAGGTTGACTGGCCCAGCGCTCGTTTCGACAGTCAACAACCCCTGTTCAGTCACCCCTCTGGCTATCGCAGCGATTTTTCCATCATCCCGGTCAATCGTTACCGGCTTATCGCGTAACCAATCAAGACTCTGCCAGCGGTGGATGAAAGCGCTGAACCCCTGCTCCTGAAAACACACCAGCCCACCGAAAAGCCTTTGCGTCAACTCCCTGGCAAGCAGGTTTCGCGAGAGCTTTGTACCCACTACCTGCCTGCAACTAACCCAGGGTTGGTCAATTGCGGATAGCTCATCACGGCTCATGTTTACGTTAATACCCACTCCGATCACCGCCCAGACAGTACCACCAACCTCACCACGCAGTTCAATCAGAATGCCAGCCAGTTTTTTCTCATTAACGATCAAATCATTGGGCCACTTTAGCATGACTCCAGACACCCCAACGGCCGCCAGTGATTCCGCCACAATCACCCCTATCGCAAGACTTAAACCCGATAAAAAAGTGGTCTGTTCAAACGGCCAAGCTAGCGAATAATTGAGGTTGGTCGCGAACGGCGCGTGCCAGTTGCGGCCGCGTCTGCCGCGACCCTGACTTTGATATTCCGCCAGACAGAGAAACGGCATCTGTGGCCGGCCGAGGACACAATCAAGCAAAAACTGGTTGGTCGAAGCAAGTTCAGAAAAAACCTCGAGCTCCATCGGATAAGGCAACCCTGGCGGCCTGATCACAGCGGCATCAAGCAGCTCCACACTCCCGTCAATCAGCTGATATCCAATGCCTCGAGCATGTTCAACTTCGATACCGCCACGTTCGAGCAGTTTCAGCGACTTCCAGATCGCCGCTCGGGAAACCCCAAGCGAATCTGCGATACTCTGTCCACTGTGCTGCTTGCCGTCAGCCAGGGTTTTCAATACCCGCCAATGCAACCGCGGTAACTCACTAACTGACAGGTCAGTATCCATACAATGTAATTTTGTAACGGAGAACCAGAAACGTCACAGCACTTATCTGCGACTTAAAAAAAACGTGCCCCGAAGAGGATTCGAACCTCTGGCCTTCCCCTTAGGAGGGGGACGCTCTATCCAGCTGAGCTATCGGGGCAGAAAAGTTGGTTAACTGTTTAGTCAATCGTGAGTTAGACACATACCTTTTCACCAATCAGCGTAAATTTTCTGCACCTGCTGATTGAAGTGGTTCAATAAACTGTTCGATCTAGAGGCTCAGCCAGTACGTCCAGTACGTCAGCCAAACAGACCCTATCTATGAGCGCCTGCCAGAGAATACAAAGCACGGTAGCGTTTAGAAAATTGCTGCTAGCGGGTGATCAACCAGAGGGGTGCAATTCAACTATTTTGGTCGCTTTACTACCGCCTAAGTCGTATTTTTCAATTGATTCTTCACCCTCACTCGACGGTAGCGAGGGCACCAACGTGGATAGGTTGCCCCTCAGTTCTGGCGCCACTTGAACAGGCACCCCCCCCACCAATGCTTCCATCATATTTGCTAGCACCTGCTCCAGCAAGTGAGACTCTACACCACAGCCTACAGCACGCAATATTTTGCCGTGAGAGGTACCGACCTGCTGCTCCTCCGGGTAAAACAAGGTTTCATGCATTTTTTCCCCTGGCCTCAGCCCAGTATATTCAATATCAATATCTTCTATCGGCTCTAAACCGGCCAGCCTGATCATCTGCTTCGCGAGATCAATAATTCGAACTGGCTCGCCCATTTGCAGAACATAGGTTTGCCCACCTTCTCCTTGAGCCGCCGCCTGCAAAACCAGTCCCGACGCTTCCGGAATCGTCATGAAATAGCGAGTCATTTCTGGGTCAGTAACGGTGACCGGCCCACCCTTTTCAATTTGACTTCGGAACAGGGGCACCACAGACCCCGCTGACCCCAACACGTTTCCAAACCGCGTTACGATTATTTTGGTCTTTAGTCCATCGCTCTGTGCATCTGAACAAATAAGTTCAGCAACCCTTTTAGTAGCGCCCATCACATTGCACGGATTAACAGCCTTGTCAGTGGAAACGAGCACAAACCGCTCTACTCCATAATCCAGACTGTGCTGCAAGACATTCCGGGTTCCAAAAATATTCGTTTCCACACCTTCAGCTTCATTGGTTTCAAGTAGCGGAACATGTTTATAAGCAGCCGCGTGCAGGACGACATCAGGACGATATTGTTTAAAGAGGTAGTCCAGTTTCTGGTTGTCGCGCACATTCCCTAGAACCGGTACCCACCGGCTGCCATCAGAAATCTTGCCCAGTTCCTGATCAATCCGATAGAGATTAAATTCGCAACTATCCAGCGCAATCAAGCAACCTGGAGAAAAGCGGCTGACCTGACGACATAGTTCGCTGCCAATCGATCCTCCCGCCCCAGTGACCAGAACATTTTTACCTAACAAAAGCTCCTCTAATTTAGCTTCGTCCAGCGCCACCGGATCACGACCCAGGAGATCCTCTATTTCCACTTCTCGCAACCGAGCCCCCAGGTCAGCTGCGTCGGAAAGTTCCTCTACTGATGGTATCGTACGGCAAGGAACCGAAGCCTGAGCACACAACTCAACCACCTTCTGTCTTGCGGCGTGCGATGCACCCGGCATTGCCAGCACAACCAGGTCAATGTCCTCCTGTAAAACCACAGCGGGTAACTGCGCTATTTTGTCGCACACTCTTACTCCATGGAGCTCGCTGCCTAATTTACGCCTGTCGTCGTCCAGTATCGCTACGGGACGTAACCCGCCATTGCGCAGTAGATCCCTAACCAAAAGCTCGCCTGTTGTTCCTGCACCCACTATTAGCGCACGGGGAATATCCGTAGCGTCGAAGGAAAAACGGTGATCTTTGAACCAACGATAGAAAAGCCTTGGCACGGAGATGCCAATCATCAAAAACATAGGGTAGAGAAGCAAAGTAGTCCTCGGCACACCAACCAGCCGATTATGTGCGATTGCCAGGAAAACGGTGAACACCCCGCCGATAACCACCGCTTTGATAATTCGCACAAGATCGGGAATGGACGCAAACCTCCATACCCCACGATAAAGCCCGAAAAACCAATAGCTTAAAGGGTGAATAACCAGGCCGATAGCAAGAAGAGGCGCAAGATCCGAAAACATCTCCTGCGGTTGCCATTCCAGGTTATACCTGACCATATAGGCAAGAATAATTGACGGCCCAACCCAGCCGACATCATGTAAAAAAGCAAAAAAACGCCGCTTGTTGAACCCCCTGCAGACGATCACGCTAAACCCACGCTCACTGTAAAGCCCCAGCATTTGCAATAAAGCTTCTAGAAACTTTTTCTAGCAAAAACTTAAAACCCCGCATATCGGAAAACCTGAAAACCACTCGTTGATTCCGCGCCTACATGTAGCGTGCATAAGGCCAATGCCATCCAGAATAGATACTGGAGGGTCCATCTCCCTAGTCTCGCCAGAAGCCGCTGTGGCCGTGTAACGCGCATATGGTCTGTTATTAAGCAGTAACCTGAAGTGAATGCGATAGTATACTTACGCCAAGCAATTTTTAGTGGAAGAAGATCAGACAATGAACCTGCTTGGAATTTCGGGATCGCTGCGCAATGCACGCTTCGGCAAGGGTAGCAAACGCCTTGTGGACGAACTCTCTGACCTGACAACCCAGCAGGAACTGCAACGGTACCTACAAAAGCAAACCAAAATCTGTGCGGAAGAAGTTCTTGCTGCCGAGCAGGAGCACAACACCCCATTTGACCAAGTCTACAAATATCTGGAGAAAAACCGAAGCGAGCAAGGGTTATCAAATTCTGAAGCCGGTTTAGCCGCTGGTCTCTGGGGTGCGCTTCAGGAAGGCATAGCAGTTACCCATGTAGGATTAAGTCAGTATTTTCCGATGAACGGAGAAGGACGTCACCTCGCTACTCTCAAGGAACACATACTTTCCGCCGACGCAATATTAATCTCTGGCCCTGTATATTTTGGGGACCGTGGCTCCCTGGTACAGGCACTAATAGAATTCATTTCCAGCGATACCGAAATAAAAGACCACCTTGAAGGAAAACTTTATGGTGCGATCGCGGTAGGCGCCAAGCGTAACGGTGGCCAGGAAACACAATTAATCTATCAACTTATTGATATGTGCAACTTAAACATGTTGGCAGTTGGTAACTCCCATAAAACGAGCGCTCAATATGGCGGAACCATAAAAGCAGGCGATGCAGGAACCGCTTGGCAGGACGACTATGGTCTTGAAACTGCAATTGGTACTGGAAGAAGAATAGCGACCCTCCTGAAGGCGTTGAACTCCTCTAAGGATTCTGTTCTTAAGGACGCATGCCGAATTGGTGTTTTATGGCTTCAGGACACCCCCGAAAAACACGGACTGAAAAGACTCCAAACTCTACTCAAAACTACTGAAAACCCCTCTTACCAATTTCATTTAATAGATCTCACCGATCAACAGATTTACCGATGTATAGCGTGCGATTTGTGTCCAACGCACCATGCTACAGCAACTGAATATGCCTGCGTGATTAATCATCGAAACGATTTTTTTGTTCGAGAACATACGGCTTTAGTCAACTTTGACGCGCTTATCTTAGCGGCCTACAGCCCGGTAAATCGCCAACAACTACACTCGGTTTACCAAAAATTTATGGAAAGAACACGGTACCTTCGTAGGGCAAGTTACGCGCTAGGTGATCGACTTACCGCACCCCTAATTATCAGCGAAATAAATTCAAACCAGAACCTGCATATTCGTATGCTAACGTCACTCATACGCCACCACACCATCCTAAACCACCCACTTATCGCATTCGAGCACCGAAATGAACTGTTAAAT
>JBPEXY010000264.1:0-8592 GCA_052031065.1 Immundisolibacteraceae bacterium
GCGATGCCCACCTCGGCCATATCTTTCCAGACGGTCCGCAGGAGCAGACCGGCCTGCGCTACTGCATTAACTCGGTATCACTGGAACTGACCGACCGCGAAGAATGAATCAGCCGTCTCCATCGGTAACCATCAAAAAGGCTGACTGGCAGCGCGACCAGCAGCAAATTATCGCTATCCGCACCGAGGTTTTTGTGCAGGAACAGGGGGTGCCGACAGACATTGAACTGGACGGTCAGGACCCGCAATGCCACCACCTGCTCGCCTACCTTGGTGACCAGCCCATCGGCACGGTGAGGTTACTGCCGGACGGCCGCATTGGCCGACTGGCGGTGGTGATGGAGCAGCGCCACCGGGGCAGCGGTGGCGAGCTTCTGCGCGAAATCATCAGGGTAGCTCACGCCGCCGGTATGGAGTCCCTATACCTGCATGCTCAGGTACAGACGCTCGATTTCTACCAACGCCTGGGTTTCATCGCCGATGGTGAAGAGTTTGTTGAAGCCGGTATACGCCACCGGAATATGACCTTGCCGGCTCCCTGAACCGGGTCTCGACGCCGTGCTGGAATTTGATGACGGCAATTTGGCAACCCGGTGCAACATTCCCCGTGTCGCCGGGGTCTCTATGCGAAACCGGCGGTAATCAACCCGCTACCAATCACTGCGACTCACCGAACCTGACTGAACATGCAGCAATCGACCCCAACCGCCGCCCTGCCGAGATTGACCATCAACTACTGCACCCGTTGCAACTGGCTGCTACGCGCTGCCTGGCTGGCGCAGGAAGTGTTGCAGCGCTTCGCGGAGGAGATCGGGGAAGTGGCGCTGCGGCCCGGCGCAGGTGGCGAATTTACCCTGCTGCTGACTCTCGAAGATGGTTCAGAACATCTCATCTGGGAGCGGAAGCGTGACGGTGGTTTCCCTGAAGCGAAGCAGATCAAGCAGCGTCTGCGTGACCTGATCGCACCGCAGATGGACCTTGGCCATGGCGAACCAGAATGAGTAATCAAGCCACCCTCTGGCCCGCTGCGTCCAGCAAATTTCTGCTGGTGACCTACCTGCTGTTCGCCAGTCTGGCTGCGGGCGTCAGCAATGCTGCAGCGGTGAAAACCGACCATACCGAAGTTGAGCTGATCGCAGAGGTTGACCGGGTTATTCCCGGTACACCGTTCTGGATAGCTTACCGATTGCAGGCCGACCCTGGCTGGCACACCTACTGGCGCAACCCTGGTGATTCCGGGCTGCCGAGCCAGATTGACTGGCAGTTACCGGCTGGCTGGCAGGTCAGCGACCTCCACTGGCCCTATCCAGAACTGATCTCCACACCTCCTTTTGCTACCCACGCCTACCACGACGAAGTGCTGCTACTGGCACAGGTCACCCCGCCAGACGATCTTGTTACTGGTGACGTGACCCTGGCCAGTGAAGTGACCCTGGCAGGCGAGGCCGCCTGGCTGGTCTGCAAGGAGCTCTGCCTGCGCGAAACGGCATCCCTGTCAGTGACACTGCCGGTTGGGGACAGCGGGGATTCGGTCACTGCCATCAACCGTGACCGCTTTGATCAGGCACGCAGCCGCTGGCCACAGCAAACGGCGGAATGGCAATTCAGCGCCACTGCTCATGAGGAAGAAATCTCTCTGAGTTTAACCGGGCCAGCGCCGCCGATCTCGTTAGCGCAACCGGTCCATTTTTTCCCCTACCAGGGAGAACAGATAGAGCCGGCTGCGCCGCAGTTGCTTTTTAAACAGCAGCAGGGCTATCAACTTCGGCTGCAAAGCTCCCAGTTTCTGCAGCAGCCCCTCACCTCTCTACAGGGCACGCTGGTCAACCCGGCCGGGTGGGACCGTGCCGGTCAGGTAAAGGCGTTACACCTCGATCTGCCAGTTCAACAGTTAGCAACAGCGATTCCGGTTTCCGGCACACCGGTAACCGCAGCGGCAGAGTTAATGACACCGACCGCAGACAGCAGCGCTGCCAAGCCGACATTCTGGCTGGCACTGTTGATGGCGTTTGTCGGTGGCATGATTCTGAACCTGATGCCCTGTGTGTTCCCGGTGCTATCGATCAAGGTGTTAGCGTTTGTCGATATGGCCCAGGGCGACAAGGGCCACGTGCGCCGCCACGGTCTGCTGTTCGCGCTCGGCATTCTGCTCTCTTTCTGGCTGCTGACGGCGGTGATGCTTGGGCTACAGCAGGCAGGCAGTGAGATCGGCTGGGGGTTTCAGTTACAGTCGCCGACCTTCGTCGCGCTTCTGTCACTGCTGCTGTTCCTGCTGTCACTCAACCTGCTCGGCGTGTTTGAAGTTGGCGGTACGGTGATGCGGCTTGCCGGCAATGCCGACACCGGCTCTGGCTACTGGAGCAGCTTTTCCACCGGCGTACTGGCTACTGCCGTGGCCACCCCCTGCACTGCACCGTTTATGGGTGCGGCACTCGGTTACGCTCTGCTACAGCCGCCCCATGTCACAATTTCGATCTTCACCGCCGTGGCGCTCGGCCTCGCTGCACCTTATCTGCTGCTTAGTGAGGCCCCCGGACTGCTGAAAAAACTACCGCGACCCGGACCCTGGATGATCACCTTCAGACAGCTGCTGGCATTTCCGCTGCTGGCCAGCGCGATCTGGCTTGGCTGGGTGCTGGGGCACCAGAAAGGGGTCGACGGAGTTGCCCTGCTACTGCTGGCAATGCTGCTGCTGGCGCTGGCTGGCTGGCTGCATGGCCTGCAGCAGCACCGAACTGAAAGACGCCGCTGGCTGGACGGGTTACTGATACTGATTCTGTTGCTGCTGGTGCCGTTCTGGAACCAGCTGCAGTCGCTGCCCGATGACCAGTTCACCGCTGCTCAAAACGCAAACTGGCAACCGTTTGATCAGCAACGGATCGATACTCTCGTCGCCAGCCGGGAACCGCTGTTTATCGATTTCACCGCCGCCTGGTGCATTACCTGTCAGGTCAACAAAAGAGTGGCGCTGGCCAGACCCGAGGTGGAAGCCTTCTTTCGCCAGCACGGCATCAAGACCTTCCGCGCCGACTGGACCAACCAGAACGCAGCCATCACCACGGCACTGGAAAAACTGGGCCGCAGCGGTGTGCCTGCCTATGTTTATTACGATCCCACCGGCAAACCCCATCTGCTGCCGGAACTACTCACCCCGGAGCTGGTAATCAACAGCATTACCGAAGCGGGGCTGCAGCCAGCGCAGACACCGTGATGAAGATGCCGTGATTCGGCGTTTCGATGCCAATCTGCCACCGCTTCCGGTAGCATAACCACCCTGCTGTTGCCGCCGGCGGAGCTGCTGCTTCCCGCCCGCAATGAATTAGCCTGAATTGCCCTAGCCCCCTGACCCCCTGGAGTTGTGAATGGAACAAGCCGCTGCCGGCATGGTCTTTGTCGCCTACGCCGCCATGCTGATGATGATTATCGCGCCACTGCTGTTTTATCTGCTGTCGTTACAGAAAACCCTGCGTCTGGCAGGGCCGGCCAACCGCTCGATGAAACCGGGGCTGGTCTGGCTGAATCTGGTACCGCTACTGAACCTGTTCTGGTACCCGTTTACGGTGCTGAAGGTGAGCGAGGCGATCATCACCATTCTCGGCAGGCCGCGTGGCGACGGCGGACGACTGGTCGGGCTGGCCAGCAGCCTGTTGATCATCACCTGCCTGACACCGCTACGCAGCGAACTGCTGCTACTGTTCACCCTTGCAATATGGGTGGTCCACTGGCTGCTGATTGGCCGCTACAACCTGATCCTGCAGCGCATTTATGCCGCCCAACAGGAGGCTAGACAACAGCCACTGCAACAGGCTGCCGCAACCGATTCAGCTGCCGGTCAGGACCACAGCACTGGGTAACGTCGAACAGTGTCGCCAGACTCTACTTAAGTGACCTGCAAGCCCCAGGTTAATGGTCGGAGTGGTCGTCGCCGCTGATCAGCAGCTCTTCTGGTGTACGGGTGAAAGTGGAAACCGTATGGTTGGGAAGCACAAACACCCACGGCGACAGGCGGGCGTTAAGCTCCCGCGCCTCGGCAGCACTGTCCCCCTCACCAACAGCGCTGAAACGGGCAACAATACCGAGATCCTTGGACTGCACACGCACGGTAACGGTAAGCCCGTCGAAGGTTGCAAACTGCACCTCAATGACGTCGTCCCAGTCGAGCCCGGCCTCATCGACGGTGTTGACATCCACCAGTGGCAGTTTCTGCAATCCATAGGCAATCGCGTTAACTGCGGTCTCATCAGGCTGCTGCCCGTCGGGAGCTGTCTGTAGCTGCATCGGCTGCTGAGAATCCTCGCGCGCAACCCTGCTCAGCTGCTTACCCGGATGGTTAATGGTCACCTCTCGCACCCGCTGCTGGCTGATATCGATCACCTCGCGGTTGAGCCACGCCGACGGCAACCGGGCGGGATCTAGCCTGCCAGCGGCAACCCAGGTCTGCGCCTCACCAACGCGACGCAGAAAAAACTGCCGCTCGCCCTGACCGCTGGTCTTGCGTGGTTTGCCAAACAGCGCTGCGCTGAGCAGGTTGCCATTGCCGTCGGCGAAACTCACTGCCAGGGATTGAGCATCCGGCTGACTACGATCTCTTAAAAAAAGCCGCTCATACAGCTCAGGGTCGGCGGTACGCGGTTCAACCAGCTCCAGCTCACCATATTCGCTGATCAGCTGCCAGATCTTGCCGTTATCAGCAGCATAATCATGGCGTTCGGCAACCCGCCACTGGTCGTTTTCTGACGGGTCAGCCGCCGGCTCCCGCCAGAGCGTCACAGTGCCATCGGGGCCATCGAGTTCAACTCTAAATACCTGCTCTGCTTTTTCTTCCCATTGAGGATCAAGCGCGATGCGGTTGATCTGCAGCGCGGTGCCCTGACGATACTGGCTCACTGCGAAGGCGGTGACCGCAACGATCACCACGGTTAAAACAGTCAGACTAATGAGTTTTTTCTGCTCCATCATCAGGCTGCTCCCCGGCGCCGCGACTGGGTCACCATTGCCAGCAGGGCAACAAAACCAATCAGCAGTGGTACCAGTCCGATATTGATGAATTTCAGGCGTGCTTCCAGCGCCTCAATATCCTTACGCAGGTCATGCTGAACGGTTCTGAGCTGCTTGCGAATGGCCACCTTCTCCTGCAGGAAATTATCAATCTCCAGCCGCGCCTGTTCATCGAGCAGGGCGGCATCAGCTCCCTGCGCCTGCTTCTGCAGTTCGCTCAACCGCTGGTCGGTCTCCTGCAACCGCGCCTGCAGCTGCCGTTCGGTGGCTCGGAAACGCTCCTCGGCAGCCTTACCGAGATCCACCACCCGGTCGAAAGGCCGCGCATAGGTACCACGGCTGCGCACGCTGATCAGGTCACTGCTGCCACTGAGGTTGTCGAGGGCGTTGATGACAAAATTACCGTTATCGGCATAGGGGAAAGCGATCCGGTCACCAAAAAAATCCTGCACCTCGACCCAGAAACGATCGTGCAGCAGGTCACTGTCGGCAATCAACAGAATCTGTGCTGAATCGCCTTCGGTGAGCAATTCACCCTCCCAGGTAATCCCTTCCGGCAGGCCATCGGCAAAGGCGGTGTTGATGCTGCCGGTAAGCCGTGCGGCAAGCACCTTTTTCCCGCTGGGGATGAACTGGTTGAGAATCTCTTTTGGATTCGGTGAAAACTGAATCATGTCCACCGCCACCAGTCCGGCGTTTTCGCCGGTTTCAATGATCGGTTCAAAAGTCACCTCACTGTCGGGCAGCTTTTCAATCGCCCCGGCGGTGGCCATGAACAGGGTGTTCAAACTACTGGTGGTGACGTCCTGCTGACTCAGATGGTCGGGTTTGAGTTCCAGCCACGGCAGGTAGGGCTGTGGCGTGTCATTGGGATTACGCGATGTGGTAACGCGACGCGCAGCCTCCGGGTCGCCAGCAAGCTGGGTGAAATCGACAGACACCCCCCAGGCGGCGAGCTGCGGTTCAAATTCCGAAGGTGACTTGGGCTCCTGCTGACTCTGCATAAACGGCATTGAGGGGACAATCTCGACGTCCGAATAGGGGTCAACGAAAACCATGGTTTTGCCACCACCAAGCACATACTGGTCGATTGCTACCAGGGTTTCGTCAGGCATCATTTTCGGATGAACAAGCATGAGGATATCGACATCATCGTCGATTCGATCCTGCTCGCCGACCAGCACCCGCACTTCGAAAATCTCTTTCATCTGTTCAAGCACCGTCCATGCCGGGGTACCCGGCTGGCCACCGCGACCCTGCTGGCCGTTAATCGGCAGACTGCTGATCACCGCCACCACCGGCTTTTTCGGATTACTCAGTTTGTAGATCATCCGCGTCAGGTCGTGCTCCAGCAGCGCCTCGTTGTCAGCGGCAAAAAAGGGAATCACCTCCTCGCCATCTGTGCTGTTACTGGCCGCCAGGCCAAAATAGGCGGTCTCGCCCACGTCGTTGACCGGTACACCACGGACACCGGCCCGGACGGCCTCATCCTCCACTTCCGAGAAAGGCTCAGGGTCAACCACACGCAGACGAATGTGGCCATTGGAGAGATTGGCATACTCACGCAGCAATTCCTCCACGCGCACCGCGTAGGCTTTGATGGTTGGCACATCACGCAGCTGACTGTCGGAAAAATAGAACGTGAGCGCAATATCTTCGTCGAGATTGTCGAGAATGGCGCGGGAGCCTGGTGTGAGGGTGTAGAGCTGCTCTTCGGTCATATCCAGACGGGCATTACTGAACAGCAGCCCGCTGAGGATATTGACTGCAAATAGCAGTATCAGTGCAATGACCAGACTGGTGATGGAGACGATTCCACGATTCATCCTGGTGCTCCTGTCACGATTTTTTTAGTTCGACGATCACGGCATTGGCAAACAGCCAGAAACCGATCAACGAAGCAAAGTAGACAATATCCTTGAGGTCGATGACCCCCTGGATAATGGCGTCGAAATGGGTCAGAAAGCTGAGTGACGCGATGGTGTTAACAATGATTGGCGGTGCCCAGGCACTGAAAAAGTCGAGCACGATGGGAAACCCACTGACAATAAACAGAAAACAGACCACCACACTGATCACAAACGCGATTACCTGATTTTTTGTCACCGCCGATATGCAGCTGCCGATTGCCAGATAGGCTCCGGCCATCAACAGACTACCCAGATAGCCGGCGATGATCACACCGTGATCCGGGTCTCCAAGATAGCTGACCGTCAACCAGACCGGAAAAGTACCGGCCAGCGCCACCGCAGTAAAACACCAGGCGGCAAGAAATTTACCCAACACTGCCTCACCGAGGCTGATCGGCAGGGTCATCAGTAGTTCGATACTGCCGCTCTTGCGCTCCTCGGCCCAGAGCCGCATCGCCACCGGCGGAATCAGGATCAGGTAGAGGTAAGGATGAAACTCAAAGAAGGGTTGCAGATCAGCCTGGCCACGCTGAAAAAACTGGCCAAGATAAAAGGTGAAAATACCGTTTAGAAACAGGAAAATAACAATAAAGATATAGGCCAGCGGGGTCAGAAAATAGCTCGCCAGCTCACGTTTGAGAATCGTGCCGAGATTATTCATGACCGGCTCCTGTCGCCGCTGTTGGCGAGAGTAAGATCGCGAAAAAGCTGCTCCAGACGGCCGCGCTGCAGATAGAGCTGCTCAACCTGCAACTGCTGGTCGGCAATCACACCGTTAACCTGCGGTAACAGGTTAGCGCCATCGCTGGGAAACAGTGTCAGTGCCGTACTCCCATCACCCCGGTCACTGGATCGGGTTTCGGCCACGCCGCTGAGGCTGGCCAGCGCCGCGCTGACCTTTTCTGCGGTATCGGCCTGCACAATCAGTTCAATGGCATTGTGGCCGTGGGCTCGGCTTTCCAGCTCGCCGGGAGTGCCGTCGGCGAGCAATCGGCCGCGGGCAATGATCAATGCGCGACTGCAGACCGCATCGACCTCTTCAAGTATGTGGGTGGAGATAATGATCGCCTTATCCGCCGAGATTTCCTGGATCAGGCTGCGCACCTCATGTTTCTGATTTGGATCGAGACCATCGGTCGGCTCATCCAGTACCAGCACCTCCGGGTCGTGCAGGATCGCCTGCGCAATACCGACCCGACGTTTGAAACCTTTGGAGAGGGTTTCAATGGTCTGGCCACGAACCTCCTGCAACTGTACGCGGTTGATCGCCGCCTCCACTCGACTGGCTAGCTCGTCCCCCCGGAAACCGCGAACCTGGCCAATGAAGTTAAGGAACCGTTCGGTGCTCATATCACCGTACATCGGCGCCCCTTCCGGCAGATACCCGATCCGCGCTTTGGCCTCTCTGGGCTGCTTCTCGATATCGAAACCACAGACTGAGACATCACCCATGGTGGGCGCCAGAAACCCGGTAATCATCTTCATGGTGGTTGATTTACCGGCCCCGTTGGGACCGAGAAAACCGACCACTTCACCGGCAGCTACGTTGAAACTGAGATCGTCTACCGCAGTAAATTCACCAAACCTGCGGGTAAGGTGGCTCACCGAGACCATGGCCTGCATGGACTACTCCCCTGTAAGAAACTAACAAACCCATTATTCTAGATTAACAACCATGCGCTGGG
>JBPEXY010000265.1:0-8189 GCA_052031065.1 Immundisolibacteraceae bacterium
GTCCAGACCGTTGGCTCAAAATCTGAACGCTGCTCATCAATAGCCATGGCGTGACGGGCAAACTTGACGTTGGAGCCCATTTTGGTGTCGTAAAACTCATCGTCACTATCAAACATCCCCATCAAGCTTAACGGTATACCCAGAGCACCTACCGTATCCCAGACGCCGACAAAGTGAACCTTGCGCGAGTTATGGCTGTGGTCAGCACGAAATTTGACCGCCGCTGCCCCGTCCGGATGGTTTTTAGCGGCCGGGCTTTTGTATATCTTCCACGCCTCGGATATAAGCCCGGCATCGGGCCGCCTGACGATACCGCAATTGTTGATCAGTCCACTCAGCGCTCTAACCGTGTAGGCCCCACGGCTAAAACCGAACAGATAGATGTGGTCGTTGTGGGTGTAGTTCTGCACGATATAGCGGTAGCCATCAAGAATGTTTTTGTGGATTCCACGCCCGGTAGCTCCAGCGCTGATACCGGAATGATAGGAACCCAGGCCCCAATCGTAGAAGACCTGCTGTTTAACACCACCCTGTGACGGCCTGATAGCGCGTGCCAGTTTCAGCACATTGGTTGGGTAGTCCTTTTCGACATCTTCTTCCGGTCGGTTCCAGGTGCCATCGGCACAGATCACCAGGTTTGCCATGAGTTAAACCTCTCTGGTTTGAAACGGCGAAATTTTGAGATCAGAAAGTTCATTAACCGCTTCTAGACCGTCGATTCACCGACCGACGGACCGCTGTTCGAGCAGAATGACCCTCTTTTCAGCCTCTTCAGCACGCGCTTCAGCCGCTTTGACGGTGGCCAGCGTTGCCTGGTATTCATGCTCCAACGCTTCTGCACTGGCTCGCGCCGCCTCGGCTCGTAACCGGGTGGCCTTGGCTTTTTCAGCCTCTGCCAGGGCTTCAGCTTTAGCTTTGGCGGCATCTACTTTTGCGCCCTCCACCATCGGCTCAACTGGCACTGCTGACATTGTCCGCACCGGCGCTAACTCAACGGCCTCCAAACGCGGTGCAGGGTCAGCCCCAATTTCAATACTGAGTTCAGGTTCCACCTCTGGCTGGACAATCGGTTTGGGTTGCTCCGATGGCTTTGGCTCAACAGCACGCTCATCGCGGGCCTGCTGTTTCTCAACCGCAGCCCTTTTTTTGCCTATATCCTGATAGACACCACCACCCAGGCCCTTAATCAGATCGTTGAAGAAGCCAGCAGCGACAACCAGTTCACCGTCGGAGTGAAGTTCACCGGCATGGGCTACCCCGATCAGTGAGAAAATGGCCTGTTGTTCGCGGGAAGCGGTTGAGGACTGAGGCTCTGCTACCACGCCCTGGGCGGTAATCAGCGAGGTAATCAGCGCCGGTGCAGCAACTCCAAGCTCAAAGAGCTTAAATGGTTTGGTTTCATCATCGTGAAGATAGGCGACAAAGCCGCCAAGCAGAAAAAGAATCATGTATCGAACGACAAAGCCAACGATGTTACCAGCGGTCAACCCCAGGTCGGAATCAAACGTGGCGCCAATATCTATTGCCAGTAGCGATACCAACACCGGCATTAAGGCTCCCGATCCACCGAGTAAAAAACGCTTTCGTGAATTCATGGCCGCTCCCCAGTACTGACCCAGTCGCTTTGATTCCGTTTTGTCGAGCTGATAACGACAGAATAAACAACAAAGTCGTTATATCCAACAGCAGAACTGCATCGGGGGACCAACCTGCAGCCCTGGGTGCCGAAAGATCCTCGCAAGATGTGGCCAACCGGCAGGGAACCGTAGCGCGGAATCAGCCGCCCCTTACCTGCCCCATCTGCCGACAGACTGCCACCAGTTCGCCGCCGGAGTCCCAGATCTCGCCATCTTCTTCGAGGATACCGTTCTGCACTATAAAGTTACGAAACCTCGCCCGCAGCCATCCCGGGGCCGGTAGCTTGTGCAGATGGACAGTCAGCTCAACAGTTGGCACCCAGCCGACATAACCGAGCAGGTTAAATATCGGCGGCGGTTGCGCGTCGGCAAACATAAGCAGGGAAAAAAGGTCGGGTTCACTGCCATCCTTAAACCGCATCCAGACCCGAAACTCAGCAGATTCACCTCTGCCCCAGTCAGTACAGGCGGGGTCGAGGCGGGTATCGAGGGTGCTGTGGATCGGTGTTTCCAGGCGGATGACATCATTCAACGGTACGCACTCTTCCACCGGCGGAAATGGTGGCGGCTCCACCTCCAGCGAGGTGGGACCGGCAACACGGTCCAGGTCCGAATAGCTGGCAGTAATTTGTAACGTCTGTTTGCCGTTCTGCATCACCCGCGCAAGACCGGTGGACATTGCCTTACCCGTTTTCAGAACTTTGGTGACAATCTCTGCTTCGCCTGCAAATGTCGGCCTCAGGTAATGGCCGGTAACGGTTAGCGGGTGCGGATGGGGCATATCCTGCGCAAGGGCTTTCGCCACCGCGGCCATCTGATAACCACCATTGGGAATGTCCCTCACGCTCCAACGGTCGGCAAAATTGACTTTCCAGCGGTTGTCATCCAACTGCTCGATCTGCGAGTCCTCCGCGATCGGGTTCATGCTTTTATCCTCCGGGGTTTGGTGATCCGGTCAATTAATTTTCTTTTCGTCCAAAATCACGCCGGAATCACATTGCCTGAGCGCCAGTGCGCTACTGAGTGAGACCAATACGGTTGGTTAAACGACAGCCGGCAAAAATGGCAAAGCCGGGAAACCAGCCCAACAGTTTCGTCGTCACTATCGCTACGAGCGGTTTTCGGCGCGCATTTTTAACACGTGTTTGCGGGCGGGTGCAGCAGTTCTTTCCGCTAGCAGGATTCTATCTGACTGGCCCCACCTGGAACCAGCGTAACGCAGAACCAGAGCCAGGTGAGGAGTTGAGCCCGGTCTCAAGATTCGCTCGAGGGTGCCGAAAGCCTGAAATGTAGTCTGGGCAGCATTCGGGTAGGCAAAACAGTGACAGAACCAAAACAGAACGAATTCCTGGTGACGGGGGACCGCAACATCGTCAGACTGTTCGAGCGGATCGCTTCGAGCAAACGTACCGTATCGGTCAGGTTTAACCATTCCAAACAGACCTGCAACACGCTGCTCTTTGCTGTGGACCCCAATCGCAATAGCTGTCTGCTGGATGAACTGGCGCCCGCCAACGGCACGCAACTGCTGGTTAATGGCGAACCGGCCTCCTTTGAGTGCAGTCTTGACGGTGTTACCACCTGGTTTGGGGCCGGCAAAATACTACGTACCGGCAAGGTCGGTGGAAAGCCAGCACTGGAAATGCAGCTACCCAGGCGCGCCTGGTATCAGCAGCGCCGTGAAGCCTTTCGCGCCCAGGCTTTTGGTGGCATGAACCTTTCAATCATGATGGTGGGTAGGGGCCGGGATACCAATCTCAGGGCCAGACTTGAAGATCTCTCGGTCAGCGGATGCCGGGTTTCACTGGTCACTCCTGTCACCCCGCCAGTGGAACCGGGAGAGCTTTTTTACCGCTGTCAGATCATGCAAGACGGTCGCCAGGTGGCCAACACCGCCGCCGAAGTACGCCACGTGGATGCCGGCGTTAACGGAACGACATACCTCGGCTTACATTTCACCGAGGTGAGCCCACAACAGGAATCGGTGCTCTCTCAGCTGGTGATGAAGTTGGAACTCGCACTGAAGCACGAACGGATGATGGCCTGAGCTTGCATGACGCTGGTTGGTCAGCAATAGAATCTATTTTCAGTCAAGGTTTTCAGCCTCGGGCAAACCGTATTCGCGATCAATCTGCTGCAGATAGGCAACGTCAAGGGGCAGCGGAGAACCGAGCCAGATTGCCCGCGCAGTGTGATCGCCAGCGTGGCCCAGGGCGCTCTCCGGGTGGATCAACACATCTAGTCCATTGCGGTTCAGCATCAACCAGCGCACCACCCTATCAAAAGCATCGACGGCAAAGGCAACCTGATACATGGCCTGGCTATGCGGCCCCACTGGCCCATCTTTCCAGCGACCCAACTGCACCGTAAACCGTTTATCCAGCTGTTCTCGTAGCCAGGCGGCAACCTCTTTGGTCTCGGGTTTAAAATAAACATGCGCGTGGAATCCGCTGATCCTGTCTGGATCTATTAAAGCGGGGAAATCTTCTTCATTGGTCATCGTTACTATTCACTCTTTTACGCTAACCGGAAGGCGCCATAAAACCAGATCACCCCGTTGGTTGCCCCCGTGCTTCTCCAGTCGGGCATGGAACTGGTCGATTTCCGGCGGGCGCTCAAAATAAAACAGGTGGGTTGGGCAATTGCAGTCCGAGGCACCCAATCCCGGTTCCAATGGCTGACAACCTGTCACTTCCGCAACCGCCTCAGCCCACCGATGCTCAAGTTTCTCTTCAGTTTCAGAAAACCAGATCTGATCGACTTCGGCTATCTGACGCAGATAGTCGACATGCCAGTGGGGTTTACTGCTCACTCGCAGATGGTGCGCCAGTCGCGCGCGTACTCCGCCTGGACCAAAAGCGCTACCGACATACATATAAAAACCGGCGGGGAAGTGGCGCTCTCCCGCCCTGCCGACCCATATCGTGGCAGGGTTTGGTAGTGACAACCGTAACAGGTAACAGCCTCTCCTTCCGGTTCCCGGCGCTTTTGATGGCGCTATCGCAGGTTGCCCCATTATTAGCCTGCCGAGTGTTTGCCTGCAGGAGCGTCAGTAAGTGTGCACCACACCATCGACCACCCGCTGATATTCACCACCAGCGGTGGTGGTTACCGCAAAATAGGAGAGCGGCTTATCGCCCGTGTTACGGATGCCATGGACCAAACCGCGCGGAATGTTGACGGTATCGCCGGCCTTGATCGGAAACTCCTTGCATTCGGGAGTGCCAGGTTGGTTCTTGATATAGATCCCCTCACCTTCCAGGATGACGAAAACGTGCGCCCCATAGGGATGCATGTGGGATTCGTTCTCCTGACCCGGTAGCAGGTTCCAGGTGACAATCGCCACATCACTCTCATCGGTATAGACAGGCACTACGTTGGCCTTCTCCTCTGAATACTGACGTGTGCTCATCGGATCAATTACACCGGACTCTAGGGTTTCGGGGGTTTCCATCCCGGGAAATTTTTGCATCGGACTACTCCGCTGTTTTGTTCGTTGTTACAAGAACCTGGACCACACATAATACCCTAGTGGAGCCGCTGTCCGAACGAGCGTTATCGCCGTTTGCCACGGCCATACATCTAGTGCGGAAAGACGGACAGATTACTCAATCGACAGACTTTTTCTGGATAGCCAAAGCGTGAAACGAACCTCGATCAAAACCGTCTTGCAGTCGGTCCAACCGATCAACCAGGTATTGGTAAAGGGTTGGGTGCGAACACGACGCGACTCGAAAGACTTCTCTTTCATCGAACTGAACGACGGCTCCTGCCTGGCCAACATTCAGGTAATTGTTGATAGCCGACTTGCCGATTACACCATTGCTCAGCGGGCTAACACTGGTGCGGCAATAGCGGTCACTGGTCAGCTGGTCGAATCCCCCGGAAAAGGTCAGCGGTGGGAGCTCCAGGCGCAATCAGTATCGCTACTCGGCAGCAGCCCCGAAGACTACCCGTTACAGAAAAAGCGTCACAGTGACGATTTTTTGCGCACCATCGCCCATTTGCGGCCGCGCACCAACAAATATGGTGCGATGTTTCGTATTCGCTCCCGACTGGCGCTGGCGATTCACGATTTCTTTGCCCAACGGGAGTTTGTCTACCTGCACACGCCGATCATTACCGGTTCAGATTGTGAGGGTGCCGGTGAGATGTTCCATGTCACCACCATGGATCTGGCCAAAGTACCAACGGCGGACGGCAAACCCGACTACAGCCAGGATTTCTTTGGCAAGGAAGCCTCGCTGACCGTCTCCGGTCAACTCTGTGCGGAGACCTTCGCCATGGGGCTCGGCAGTGTCTACACCTTTGGCCCCACCTTCCGCTCGGAAAATTCCAACACCAGCCGCCATATGGCGGAATTCTGGATGGTAGAGCCTGAAATGGCGTTTGCTGATCTGGATGAAGACATGGCACTTGGTGAAGCCTTGATCCACCACCTGGTCGAGGTGGTCATGAACGAATGCGAGGAAGACCTCGCCCTGTTCTGCCGATTCGTCGACAGGGAACTCCTCCAGCGGCTGGAGAACATCCGCGCCAACGCGTTCTTGCGGCTGAGCTATACCGAGGCGGTAGAGGTGCTCCAGGCGTCCGGGCAGGAATTTGAGTTTCCGGTCAGCTGGGGTGCCGATCTGCAGTCGGAACACGAGCGTTTTCTTACCGAAGTACACTTCAAGCAACCGGTGATCCTTCATGATTACCCGGCAGACATCAAAGCCTTCTACATGCGCCAGAATGACCCAGATGAGGAAACACCCGGCGCCACCGTTGCGGCTATGGATGTTCTGGTTCCCGGGATCGGCGAAATCATTGGCGGCAGCCAACGTGAGGAAAGACTTGACCGACTGACCAGGCGCATGGCTGAACTGGGACTCGAAGAGGCTGACTACTGGTGGTATCTGGATACCCGCCGATTTGGTAGCGCCCCCCACGCAGGATTTGGACTCGGTTTTGAACGCCTGCTGATGCTGCTTACCGGTACCAGCAACATTCGCGATGTCATCCCGTTCCCGCGTACGCCGAAGAGCCTGGAATTCTAAACAGGTGACTGCGATACCGGCTCGACCCCGGTATTGGTTACTGGCAAAAAAAAGCCCCGCTGACCTCTTGGGTCGGCGGGGCTTTTACTTATCCGACTTTTGATCGGTTAATCAATTAGACGGCAGTTATTACCGTCACTTGAGCTTTACTCGCTTATTTAATCAACCGCGGAATGGCCTGCGGTTGAAAATCCTTAACTACCAGGCTTTCGTCATTGTGCAGGCCATGGGTCAACGGTGGCGCAAACACGATGGTTGCATGCAGTCTTTGCACGTCCATGACTGGCACGTAGGTCACCGTCTGTGAGGGAGTGCCATCCTGACGGATCGTCGGACGGTAGTTACAGTTCTCAATCCGCCACAGTTCGTTCTTCTGGTCATAAAACTCCTGCCAGTGAACCATTGGCGAATAGAGGTCTGCATCGTAGTACTGCACTTTACGGCTCAGCAGGTGACCTTTCGGCGGCTTGGCCTCAACCACCAGCACTTCACGTGGCTCCCAGTCATCGAGAATATTCCAGTATGGGGCGTTCTCGTGATCGATCATCGGAAACCGGCCCTGGGACGAAGTTGCTTCCAGATCCACATCAACCGTGGAGTGGGGGCTGGCCAGAATCCAGCGTTTACCGACCAGTTTCCACGAGTCGTACCAGGCGGGGTCGACTGCCATGCCAAAGGCTTCGTCATTCAGCAGATCCGTAGCCGAAAGCGGGTCGGCCCAGGCGCGGCTGGAAAGGCGACGCACCCGACGAATACTCTTGATGTAGGCGTAGACATCGGGCAACCGTGCATCATCATAAGAGACGGTGACGATACCGAGGCCGCGGGTATCTTCCGGGTATTTGTTCAATACCACTTCATACTTGACCACATCGTCTTCAAGGACGTGAGGCGTCGCGCTACGACCCTGGGTCAGCAGACGTGAAAAGCGCCAGTGCTGCTCACGCTCAAAACCTTTTTCGCCGTCAATAATGGCGAAATACATCGGGTTGTAATCAACCGCATCGGCATACCAGGAGCCGCGCATAAAGTTGTAAGCCACCTTGATACCGTCATCAGGGTTGTTGACGTCGATTTCGGCGAACGGCATACCACTGACGTGCCCTTCAAGAGCCTTGGTTTCAGGGTTGATACTGGTGCTGCCCGCATGAGTCTTGGTTGCTTCAATCAGGCGTGGGTCAGACTCAATTGGGGCACCGTTACGAAGCCGCATTTTCATGCCAAACTCGCGGATCATGCGTTCCTGACTACCCACCAGCAGGTCACCGATGAGCTTGCCATCAAGGGTCATCGTTTTAAGCTCATCGATATTATCGGCACTGAGAACAGTCCCGGGTTCGATTTCAGCAGCGAAAAGTGATGAGCTGCTTGCTAACAGCGCAGCGCCGAACAGCGCCGCGGTCTTCTGTTGCGGTCTGGACATTGAAAACTTCCTTGTCTGATAACAGTGCACGGACAATCAACCGGACAGCCCTTGGCCCCCCCTGGCACCCACGGACTATCCCCGTTCACC
>JBPEXY010000266.1:0-2239 GCA_052031065.1 Immundisolibacteraceae bacterium
ATCTGCATTAAGCATTGGCCGCCCGACACTCTCGATGCGGTCGGCCTGCTCAAACTCATGGGGAAACATGACCGTTCCGGCGGAGCAGGACCCCGATTCGGTACTGCCATATATGTTGTAAACGTTTGGTGAGATGCGTTGCTGAATCTCTTTCAGCGTAGCGGTGTCGATTGGCTCGCCCGAAAAGCCCGCCGCGGTAACCGATGAAAGGTCGTAGTCTTCGATACCGTGGCGCAGCAACATACGCCACATGGTGGGCGCCAGAAACGCATGGGTGAACCGCTCATCCTGCACCGCCTGCAGAAATTTTTGCGGGTCCCAGTGGGTCATGAAAGTCATCTTCGCGCCGGCATTAATCACCGGCAAAGTGACATTGAACCAGGCAATAAATGAGGTGGAGAGCATGTTGCACATGCCATCGGCCGGCGTCATACGCCACAGGTAGGCACCGCCCCTGGCACTTTCCATCAGGCTACGATTGCTATGCATGACCCCTTTGGGAATGCCGGTAGTGCCTGATGACAGGGCTATCAGCACAATATCGTGCTCGAAAAGCTCCATCGGCTCAAAATCGAGACGGTAGTTAACGAGGTCTCGCGGCAGAACCGGATCCCCCCCGGTCTCACGCTGTTCCGGCGGAGTCATTGCCGATACGGCACGAACATACCCGGTGATCAGCGGATTGCGCTGTCGAATCTGGTCTGCAATGTCCGCAAAAACACCATCGTAGACCAGCACCCGTGGCGAGAGCTGATCCAGTACGGCGCTGATGTTACCGACCGATTCACGCACATGCACCGGTGTTGGAATCGCGCCCAGTTCAATCGCCGCAAACAGCGCTACCGTATGTTGCACAGACGACATCGTCATCAGCGCCACGCGGTCGCCCTTGCGCACTCCCAGCTGATGGTAAAGCGCAGCGCAGCGCTGTACCTGATCCAGCAGTTGCGGATAGGTGTAACGGAACATCTCGTCCACTATCGACTCGCGCTCCGGCGACCAGGCCGCCGCGCGATGCAGCATATCGCGGACAGTAATATCCCTTGTTGGCATTTTTCTCCCCCTCCGGCTAGCCAATTTATTCTCGTTATCAGGTCACTTTAAAACAGAACCAGTGGATTAAAAAGAGCCCAAAAGCGCCAGCCATGCCGAGGACTTAACCGGTCGGAACAGGTAGTGAAACGGGCGTCAACCAGCAGCGTCAGCAGCCAGCGTCAGGTGCTAACCGGTTTTCCGCAGCCCGGAGGTGTGCCGTTACCGGCCTGGTGGTCGGTAGGGTAGTGGTAGGCCCTGCTGCACTGTTGCTTTTCGTAAAATTGACTGAGTGTGCAGTGCAGGGGACTAGTGAGTCGTAATAGTTCGAAAAGACGTGATTGCGAGACCTGAGTTTCGCCAATATAAATTCATTTGCGCACGTCTTTGATGTACATAGCTGATCCGTCGTTTCTCATTTCCACCTCAAATAATTCGCTAGCTCTAATAAGATCGCCGAGCCTTTTGTAGCCATAATTTATAGATGAAAAAGAACTGTTGTTAGATATGTAGTGTCCGACTCTGCTCATATGAGCCCAGCCGTCATCCTCTGAAGTTTGCTCAACCGCAGTCCTTAGTAACTTGACCAGCGCCGTATCTTTTCTCAAGCCGGCTTTGGATTTCTTTTGCTTCGAAGGCTGTTGAGAGCTGTCTGCTTTTTCTTCTTGCTCGACAACGAGATTCTCGGTGTAAATAAACGGCGAGCAGGCATCTACAAAGGGTTGGGGAGTCTTCTTCTCCCCAAACCCATACACAGGCAAGCCACTCTCAAGGATTCGTAACACAAGGGGGGTGAAATCACTGTCGCTTGTCATTAATGCAAATGCATCAACACTTTTGCTGTAGAGCAAATCCATCGCATCAATAATCATTGCGGAATCTGTGGCATTTTTTCCTTTTGTGTAAGCAAACTGCTGCATGGGCCTTATTGCATGGGGGTGCAACCGTTCAATCCAACCTGATAGCGATGGGCTATTCCAGTCCCCATGGGCATGGCGCACATTAACCATGCCATATTTTGCGAGTTCTTCGAGCACTCCTTCGATTGAATTGTGACTGACATTGTCACAATCAATGAGAAGTGCAATCCGCTTGCGTTCTGACACAAGACTCTCCTGATGTTGATAGCGGCGCTAACCCAGAGGGTAAAGCTAGAGCGCAGAGTTTACCCATCGATCATTTAATTATAATAATTGAATAAACGCAC
>JBPEXY010000267.1:0-14512 GCA_052031065.1 Immundisolibacteraceae bacterium
CCTACGTCTGGTCGACCACACCCCACAGCTGCATTGTCAACATGTCCACCACCGCCTTCATCGGCTGGTACAACTGCACTCTGCCATTTCTGAACTCGGCATCCAAGATCGTGCTGATGAGCGCCTGGGACCCCGAGGTCTTCCTGCAGAAAACCGTCTCTGAAGGTTCCACTGTCGCCTTCCTGGTGCCAACCATGTGGCGCATGTTGATGCGCAGGGATGACATTGACCAGTACGACTTCAGCAAAGTCGAGCGGGCCGGGTTTGCCGGCGAACCGATGGACACCTCGACCATGGAGCTGATCCGTCAGAAAGTGACCAAATCGATTATCAATATCTACGGTACCACCGAAACCGGCTCCTGCGCCGCCGGCACGGTGATGTTTACCCCCGACTTTGATGACGAAGAGAAAATGTCCAGCGTTGGCAAGCCGTTCATCAACGCCGACGTTCGCGTCATTGAACCGGGTGGTAAAAGCACCGACGTTCTGCCCAATGGTGAGGAAGGTGAAGTGCTGATCCGCGGGCTGTCTGTAGCCAGCGAAGTCTGGGACCAACCCGATGTGGCAGAGCGTATCTTCGAAGGCCCCTGGTGGCATTCAGGGGATATGGGCGTTATCGACGCTGACAATTACCTCTACCTGCGCGGTCGCATTGACGACATGATCATCTCCGGCGGCATCAATATTCTGCCCAGCCGGGTAGAGGATGCCGTGTTGTCCCACCCGGCGATAAGCGAGTGCGCAGTGGTTGGCGTCACCGATCCGGAATGGGGACAGAAGGTTGTCGCCTACGTGGTCTGCACTGCTGAAGTATCCGAAGATGAACTTAAGGATTACGCCAAAACCACCGACCTGGCGAGCTATCAGCGGCCCAAGGAGTACCGCTTTAAAGACGAACTACCCAAGGGTAACACCGGCAAGGTGAGCAGGCGTTTCCTGCGCATCGAAGCAGAGGCCTGAAGCGATGACCGGAGACAGTTCTCAGGCAGGCGAGAAAAGCAGCCAGATCGACCTGACCGTTGCCGACCTTGACCAGCCAAGCACGCTAAAAACCTTCAAGGCCGATGTCGAGGTCATTGAACCCGGGTTCGCGCGGATTCGCTACCCGTTTAACCTCGACTGGTGCAACCCACGCGGGTCGCTACAGGGCGGCATGTTTGCGGTATTTCTGGATGAGGTGATGGGGTATGCGATGATCGGTAGCCATCCGAAGCTCGATACCCTCTGGACCACCACATCGCTGAACGTCAACTACCTGCGACCGGTCACTGGCGAGGTGATCGCCGAAGGCCGAGTAATTCGCGAGGGCAGCAGGACGGTCTACCTGGAAGGCGAAATCCTCACTGCCGAGGGCAAACTGGCGGCGAAAGGCACCTCTACCATGCTGTTACTCAGGCGCGATGGGGAACTGCTCAAATAGCCATCGGTGCACGACAGCGGCTGAAGGCAATGTCGGCAATGCTGCGCCCTGCCGGCGCTGGCTGCGCAGTCTTGGCGCACTGATCTGCTGCGTTTTTTTCGCTCCGCTCTGCGGTGCAGATTCAGCAGCGAATGGCGCCACGCTGGAAAAAATCGGTAGCGGCTCGCTCACCTGGTTCGGCTTGCAGCTCTACCAGGCCGAGTACTGGGAAAGCCCGCACAATTGCAGTCAGCGGCGCCTGAAAATCACTTATGCCCGGTCAATTCCAGCCCGCAAGCTGGTCCTTTCAACCGCTGAACAGTGGCAACATCTGGGCATGAGCGACAGCGGCGTGTATCGTCCGTGGCTAAATCAGCTGATGTCGATCTGGCCTGATATTGAACCGGGCGACCATCTGGCCGTCACCGTGGACGATGACGGTAGCGCATATTTCGAAGGCGTCGACGGATTTCTCGGAACCATCAGCGATCCTGGGTTTGGCCCTGCCTTCCTCGCCATCTGGCTGCATCCAGACACCAGCGAACCGGACCTGCGTAGCAAGCTGCTCAGCGACCGCGACTCGGGTTGTGAACTACCGCAGCTGAAGCAGTTTGGCACGGTGACCCTACCACCCCAGGGTTAGATGGCGCGGTTGTTGACCCTGAACAGCAAACTATAAAGCACCGGCACCAATCCCAGGGTTAGCACCGTGGCAAACAACAGCCCGGCAATAATGGCGATCGCCATCGACTGGAACAGTGCTCCCCCGCCGATCCACAGCGGCACCATGCCCAGTACGGTGGTAGCAGTGGTCAGCAGAATAGGCCTCAACCGACGGGCACCGGCTGCGGAAATAGCGGCAGCTGCCGAAAGGCCATTTTCACTCATCTCCAGCCCAATACGATCAATCAATACAATGGCATTATTGATGATGATTCCGGACAGGGAAATGATACCGAGGAAGGTCATGAACCCGAGATTGGCACCGCTCAGATAGAGCCCCGGCATCACGCCAATAATTCCCAATGGAATGGTCAGCAGAATAATCGCGACTTTACGCACCGAGTTGAACTGCATCACCAACAGCAGAGCGATCACCAGACTCGCCACCGGCAGCTTGGCACGAATGGACGACTGCGCTTTCCCCGAGGTTTCATATTCACCCCCCAATTCCCAGCGATAGCCAATCGGCCAGTCAGCGGAACGCTGCTCCAGCCAAGGAATCATCTCTGCGGTGATGGCAGCAGCATTGACATCACTCTGCAGGTCGGCCGAGACGGTGACCACCCGCGAGCGGTCGCGGCGCAGGATTTGCGCCGGCTGCCAGTCAACTTCAATATCCGCCACCTGACGCAACGGCACTGCGCGCCCGGAGCTACTGGAAAAAACGTTAATGGCCGCCAGCTTGCTCAAATCCTGCCGTTCCGCGGCGTCGGAGCGCAGCACCACGGGTATCAGCTCTTCCCCCTCGCGAAAATCAGTGGACACCAGACCGGAAAGACCGGTCTGCAGCGCCAGAGCAATATCCTGATTGGAAACCGAAGCGCGTCTTGCCCTCGCCTGGTTGATTTTCACGCGCAGCTTTTTGGTGCGCATGCCCCAGTCATCGGTGATGTTGACAGTGCCGGGTACCGCCCGTAAATAACCCTTTACCTGATCAGCGTAGGCAAACAGCTGTTCGTCATCGCGGCCAATCAGACGTACCTGAACCGGCTTCTCCACCGGAGGCCCGTTGAGGGTACGACGAAAAGTCGCTGTCAGGTCCGGAAACTGGTCACGCGAGTAGTTCTCCAATTGCTCTATCAACTGATCAATGACCTGCTCATCACTGACGTTGATCAGCAGATAAGCATAGTGCGGTTTGGGTGGCTTGGGCGTGTGGCCAAGCACGTAACGCGGTCCGCCCGAACCTATGTAGGCAACCCAGTCGACAATACCGGCGCGCTCAGGAGTGGCCAGTAACCGCGACTCGATAAAAACTTCGAGCTGTTTTACCGTGGCGCGGGTCTGCTCAATATCGGTACCCACTGGAAGTTCCAGGTCGGCCTTGAAAAAGCGGTTTTCAGAAGCGGGAAAGAAAATATTCGGTACCAGCCGGGCGATACCGATTGCAGAGAACAGTAATAGTAAAAGGGTCACGATGAACAGCCAGCGTCGCCGTAGAACGGAATCGAGCAGACGCTGATACCGTGCGCCAGCGCCTCCGCTACCGTCCTCCTTCTCTGCAATCGGGTTCTGGCCCACCGGCAATAACCGGGTACACAGCAGCGGCACCATCGTCAGCGACAGCACCCAGGAACTCAGCAGCGCAATGGTCAGTACTTTAAACAGCGGCGCAGTGTATTCGCCGACCGTGGACTCGGCGAGAAAGATCGGTAAAAAAGCCGCTGCGGTGGTCATCGATGAGGTCAGCAGCGGCACCCGCAATTCGCGTGCCGACTGCATGGCTGCATCACGACGGGAGACCCCTTGAGCAGACAGCACCTGGATGTTCTCGACCATTACGATAGCGTTGTCCACCAACATACCCAGGGCAATGATCAGCGCCGCCAGCGACATGCGATCGAGTCCGATACCGAACATCGACATCACCACAAAGGTCAACAGTACCGCCATCGGGATCAGACTGGCCACGACCAGGCCGGTGCGCAATCCGAGAAACATCAGCATTACGCCAATCACCACCAGTACTGACTGCATCAGGTTGGTGACAAAACCGCTGACCGACTCCTCCACCCTGCCCGGCTGATAGGCTACAAGCTGAAGCTCAATGCCCCAGGGATAAGCATTGCCTATATCATCAAGAGCGGCGCTAACCTGCTCGCCAAGACGAATGATATTGCCGCCCTTGACCATCGACACGGCAAGCGCCAGCGATGGCTGGCCGTCGGCTCGAACCGCCGATTCCGGTGGATCTATATAGCCACGGTAAACCTGCGCAATATCTGCCAGAAACAGCGTCTCGCCTCCGGCAGGCAGTGCGATCACCGTACGTTTAAGGTCATCAACGCTCTCAAAGTTTCCACTCGGCTCCAGCAATATTCGTTCGCGCCCTACTGTAACCGCACCGCCGGACACGATGATGTTACTGGTGGAGAGCACCTGCGCCAGTTCTGCCGGCGACAGCCCGAGCTCGGCGAGACGGGCATTGTCATACTCAACGAACACCCGCTCTGCCTGATCACCGTGAATTTCCACCTTGGCAACTTCCTCAAGTCGCAACAGTTCGTCA
This sequence comes from Immundisolibacteraceae bacterium, assembly GCA_052031065.1. GTDB lineage: Bacteria > Pseudomonadota > Gammaproteobacteria > Immundisolibacterales > Immundisolibacteraceae > JBPEXY01. The sequence continues at coordinate 4,634 of JBPEXY010000267.1, forward strand.
CGCACTTCGTCAGCAACCTGCTTCAGTTCAGCATAGTCAAAGCCATCACCTTTGACGGTCAGAACAACACCAAATACTTCGCCAAATTCATCATTAACCACCGGACCATGAACATCACCTGGCAGCTCAGCACGCACGCTGTCTATCTTGCGTCTCAGGTCATCCCAGATCGGCCGCAAATCACGGTATTCCTCTTTAAGGTTGATGCGGACGATGGAAATGCCGGCCGCTGACTCACTGGTGACAAAATCGAGTTCCGGCATCTGCTGTACGACTCTTTCAATCTTGTCAGTCACCAATTGCTCGACTCTGGCCGGACTGGCACCAGGGAAGTGAGTCACCACCTGAGCGACACGAATGGTGAAGCCGGGGTCCTCATCGCGCGGCAGGTTAAAAAAAGCAGAAATACCGGCTACCAGTAGTGCCAGCAGCAGTACCAGCGAAACCCGGTCGTTATCGATGGCGAGACGGGTCAGGTCCATGTTAGTTAGTACCTGCTCCGTTCAATTTCACCGCCATGCCGTCTTCCAGCTTGCTGAGGCCAGCGACCACAACGCGCTCCTGTGGCTGAAGACCGTTGAGAATTTCAACGCCCTGCTCCGTCAACGCGCCGACTTCAACCGCGCGGCGTCTCACCAGAACCGCGCCACTGTGCCGAGAGTCGAGCACATAAACATACCGCCCCAGTCGATCCTCGCCTACCGCCACCGGCGGTAACACCAGGCGCTCCGTTCCGGCAGCATCAAGCTCTATGGTGACCTCTGCAGCCATACCCCCACGCAGGCGCGGATCATCTCGTAACAGCCTCACCGTTACCGGGAAGGTGGTGGAGACGTTGGTTGCCGCAACCCCTACTTCAGTAACCTTTCCGGGAAATTGCTCCCCGGGCAGCGCATCGAAGCGCACCACTGCACTGTCGCCCTGCTGGAATCCGGCGATAAGCAATTCAGGGACCGCGATTTCAACCTCAAACTGTTCACCGCAGGTAATTTCCGCCACCGGGGCGCCCGGGTTGACGTTTTCATTGGCGGTCACGTAGGTTGCCGCAACAGCACACTGCATCGGCGACTGCAGGCGCGTATAGGAGAGCTGCCTACGCGCTGATTCGAGCTTTTTTCCGGCTGCCCGCAACTGTGCCTGCGCCGACTCAAAGCGTGTACGAGCCTGATCAAGTTCACCCCTGGAAACGCTGTTATTTTCGTAAAGCGCGCGAATACGATCGTAGTTGGCACGGGCACTACGAAACTCTGCATCCGCACTATCGACACTGGCGTTCGCCTGTTCCACACCAATTTCGTAGTCGACCGGTACCAGTGATGCAATCAGCTCTCCGGCCAACACCCGATCACCCACGTCCACCGGCAGTTCAGCAACGGTTCCCGACACCTTGAAGCTGAGGGTCGAATGGACAGCAGAACGAACCTGACCGGTAAAAACCTGCTGCTGACCTGAGCCTACCGGCGCCACGGTCAGCCATTTCACCGGCCGCAGCGGTGGAGTCGACGAAGCCTGCTGCGGCTCACCGCACCCGCCGATCAGCATCGCCAGAAGCCAAACCGCACAACTTTTCCCTTCAGGGAAAGACAACCTCATCCTGATGCTCCGCAAAATAATCATCCAGTCGGGCAAACCATTCGTCATGAATGGTCTGATCGATAAAAAGATCAACCAGGCCAGCCGCTCGCTGAACGCGCACATGGTCAATCAAAAATGCATAGACTGCGCTGGCCGCCCGCTGTCCAGCGGATAATGCGGCACTCTGCGCATCCAGCAGATCGATTAGTGCCACTGTTCCGCGTTCGTAACCGCTGGTCACCAGCTCCAGATTGCGTTGCGCCGCGAGCCTGGCGTCTTCGGCCAGGCTGATACCGGCGAACGAAGCCGCCGAATCCTGTAATGCCGAACGGATGTTCTGCTCGATACGTTGCGCCAGCGCCGCGCGCTGCTCGGCCAGCTGCCGCTCGCGGAAGCTCACCTCCGCAAGTTCGGCACGCCGCCGGCCACCGGTAAACAAGGGTAATTGTGCGGAAAGCCCAACCTGCCAGTCAGTTTCATTGGCACCGCGTGCCGGTGCGGGTATGCCCCCGGGCCCAACGCCCCCTCCCGAACCCCCGAGCTGTTCCACAAGCCCCGAACGCAGTTCCAGCTCTGGCCACCAGAATGATCTTTTGGAGGCCAGCTTTAAACGTCCCTGCGCACTGACACGGGCATCCAGAAGCGCCAGTTCCGGCGCTGCCAACAGACCATTTTCAACCACATAATTTCGAAATACCGCGAACGTTTGAGGGTCACGTACATAACGGAAAAAGCGCATGTCAGCGACCACCAGATTTTTGTCTGAAAAGTCCGCCTCCTCGACATCAAACCGCGTCTCCAGAGGCTGGCGGAGGAGCCGGTTTAACGCCATTTCAGCCTGATAACGTATGGCCTGGATATCCAGCAACCGCTGCCGTGCTGTGGCCAGTTCACTCTGCCAGCGGTAGACCTCTCCCGGCCCGGAGTAACCGACCGACTCTCTGACCTGCGCCCGCCTTAGATTGGCACGGGTAATGCGCAGGTTCTGCTGCTCAATGCGCTCACTGCTGCGAACCGAGAGCAGGTCGAGATAGGCAACTGCAGTTTCAGCAGCGATGTTCTGGCGCTGCGTTTCCCGGTCTTCCAGTCTGGCAACCTGCTCCAGTTGCGCAACGTCCCATAACGCTCTGACCCGCTCGGAGAACAGGGTTTGTGTAAATTCCAGCTGCGCAGTGGAGCGCCTGCGCTCTATTGCTCCGCCGCTGGTCGCGGCGCGATCACTGTCGATCTGATCCCGTGCCAGACGCAGGCCAAACTGAGGCAACAGGGCAGCCCGTGCCTGCTCTACCTGCGCTTCACCCGCTGCCACCTGCAAATCCGCCACCCGTAAATCCAGGTTAGCCTCCAGTGACCGGCGAATCGCACTGGCCATGTCCCAGCGCTGACCCTGCTGCTCAGGGTGAAGATTCAGCAGCTCTGCTTCGGCCATGACCTGCCAGTCAGGCCACTGCCTGATTATCCTTCCGGTCGCCATGTTGATGGTAAGCTGATCACGAATACGAAATAGCTGCGCATCGCGCCGCAGGGTCTCTCCAGCAACCACCAGCTCGATATTAAGCGCTACCCGCCGGGCCCGTCGCAGCAGTTCGCTTTGGGGACTCATACCGGCGTAAAAACCCCTTTCAACATCACTGACACCGGTGAGTGAAAAACTGGCTAACCCGCGTTGCGCCAACGCTTCGGCCAGTGCAGACATCTGCTCAACATCAAGATGCGCAAGGGCATCGACCAGAACGCCATCAACATCGGCCTCCAGCGCGGTCAGCGACCGTTGCCAGTCAACGCCCACCGGCACCAATTGCAGGGAGAGAAACAGGGACTCAGCGAGTCGGTCGAGCCGCGCTGCCAGGCCAGGCAGGTTTTCCACAACATCCCGCTGAAGCAGCAGCGCAAAGCGCTCGCCACCAACCACCTCCTGAAACCTCAGCAGCGCCTGTTCAAGATAGTCGGCGGTCAGCACATAACTCAGATTGGTAGTCGAGTCGTGCGCTGCGTTGACAACCGCCGGTGCATGAAACGGGTCGCTAAGGTCGGCAATGATCACCGGTTTTGAAAAACTGGCTTTACGCAGCGCGACCTCTCCAGACACCGCGCCGGTCACCAAAATCAAATCGATCACCGGGTCTGCCAGCAGACGCTCGAGACCCTCATTGGCTTGCTGACGATCCCAGCCAGCATGCACGCGATGGTTCGCCGAGTGAATCACCTGATGGGTTTCACTCAGTAACACACCCAGTTCGCTGATGACCAGTTGATCGTCAAGCAGCCCGGGGCGCAGTCGCTGTGTTTCAGTCCGGTCGGTGACCACCCCGATGACCAGGGTCTGCATATTCGCCAGTGCCGAGGTGTGCAGCGCTGACAGCGCATTAATCAGCACCAGCAGTAGCAAATTTCTCCTCAGGCTGTTCACCTTTACGCCCTTCATCTTGAGTAAGTTATCACGCCGTAACCTGTGGTTAACACGCGCCGACCGCTGCGGGATCCGCGTCGGCTTTGAACGCTGAAGACCTGCAACGATCACCAACAGGACCATTACCTGAGGGGATACGTTTGCCCTGGCGGATTGGATCGCGCGACCTGCAAATTAAAACCCCTGATACAACATGGATCTGCTTGCCGTTGATCCCCGCCAAAGGGTGCAATCGCGGTTATCTTGCACCGTATCCTCCCCCTGACGGTAAAAAATATTCAGACACTGGCCGCAGGTGGAAAGGGTTGACCGAGCTCTTCCCCCCCCCCCAACGGTTTCGACAGTGATGAGGTGCCCACTGTGAAGACCTTAAGTCAGAAGGTCACGCAGCAAACGTTTCAGTCGGTTGACCTTCTCAACAACGAATCATTCTGCCTCACCAACAACCAGTAGCGCCCACCCTAGCCGGCCTGAAAAGTGTTGATAACGATAGATAAGGATCAGTTTAATCGCGTTTTTATCAGCGCAAGCTTCTATCTCACCTGACAGACTTACCCACACAAAAAAAGGCCGGCTGCTGTGAGGCAACCGGCCTTTTCAAAATCAAAGCGATGTAGCTGTTACAGAAAACTGTCGTAATGTATCTGCATGGGCGGCACCTGAGCATCGACTGCCGCCATCTGCATCACCGCATTGATCATTGGCGGCGGACCACAGGTATAAATCTCGTAGTCCGGCAAGCTCTCCTCGCCGATGGTCTCCCTGACCAGTTCATGGACAAAACCGACAAAACCCTGCCAACCCGACTCACTGGCCATCTCGGGAACCGATACCGCCGGGTAGTAATGAAACCTTTCGCCAAACTCACCCAAGGCTTTTAGCTCCTCTTCTCCACAGAGGTCAGCCGGACCGCGCCCACCATAAAAGAGATGCACATTGACATTATTCATCCCCGCTTCAGCAGCGACACCACGAGCTATGGAAAGCATCGGCGCCAGTCCACTGCCGCCGCCAACGCAGATGATGTTGCGCGGCACATCGGTGCGCAGGTAAGCCATACCGTAGGGACCGTCGATTTCTATCTCATCGCCCTCATTGAGTTTGAACAGGGCATTGGTCCCTTTACCATCGGGTACCAGACGGATAATAAACTCCCAATCACCGTCAGAGTTGTTCACGTTGGACATCGAATAAGCGCGCCCGCCCTCGACACCGGGCAGATTCAGCAGCGCATATTGACCAGCCTGAAAAGTTGAAAAGTTGTTGTCAGCCTTGAATCGAAACTCGCGGATGTCGCTGGTGAGGTCTCGAATCATCTCCAGTTTGCCGGTGAAACGCTGTGGCGGGGTCCGCGGCACAAACTCATCCATGGTGATCATTTTGATCACGCTGTCGGCCTTTGGCCGGCACTGGCAGGCAAGCAGCTTGCCACGCTTCACATCACGTGGATTAAGACCTGGAGCCTCCTCCCACATATTCTCGACCTCGCCCTCGACCAGCTCAAATTTACAGCTGCCACAACCACCCACATTACAATCATAGGAGAGGCCCAGCCCTGCGCGCTGACCACCACGTAGAATCGCGTCGTCGGCAGCACACTCAAATGTCTCCCCCGTTTGCTGGAGCTGTACCTTGAAGGTTGAAGTCATTCCCTTTTTTCTCCTGATCAATATCGCTTCTAAATATCGCTTCTAAGTGGTTCTGGCGTTATAGAGGTGGTTACCGCCCGCCCAGATGATAATTCCGCGCCCGCCTGTCACCTCAGCGCTTGATGCCATATACAGCGGCCCAAACGGTCATCGGCAAATTCTACCCGAAGCCCCGGCCACCCTAGAAGAGCCAGGAAGAATCTAGCCGATTTAAAATTCTGCCTGTTGTAGCCAGCCACAGCCGGATTCACTCTGCTCATCAATCAGTTTCAAAAAAGCATCATGGGCTGCGCGCTCATCGTCGCTGGCGCGCACGACCGCCAACGCCTCTCTGTCACTCCCGATAAGCACAGGACTCTGGTTCTGCTGGTTATTGACCGTACGTTCCTGCTCATCCAGCAGCAACGACGCCTGGCCGCCGGTCATCGCCAGATAAACGTCAGCAAGCAGCTCCGCATCTAACAGCGCACCATGAAGATCCCGCTGCGAGTTATCGATCTCGTAGCGTCTACAGAGGGCATCCAGCGTATTACGCTGCCCCGGATGGTGATACCGGGCCAACTGCAGGGTATCGAGTACGCTACAACGTTCAGCAACCGGCGGCAGCGGCGACTCCAGCAGTGACAGCTCGTAGTCGATAAAACCGACATCAAACGGAGCGTTGTGGATGATCAGTTCGCTTTGGTCAATAAACGCAAGGAAATCACCCGCAATTTCGGCGAACAGCGGTTTGTCGGCAAGGAACTCATTGGTAATACCGTGGACTTCTACTGCCCCGCTATCAACTTCGCGGTCTGGGCGAATGTATTGATGGTAACGATGACGGGTCAGCCTCCTGTTAATCAGTTCAACACAACCAATCTCAATAATCCGGTGTCCATCCGCCGTAGACAGCCCGGTGGTTTCCGTGTCCAGTACCACTTGTCTCATGGTTAACTCTCCACCTGTATGCTATTGAACGGCACCCTGTTGCTGTAACACAACATCACAGCCACGATTGGCAAGCAGATCAGCGCGTTCATTTTCAGGGTGGCCAGCATGGCCTTTGACCCAGTGCCAGGTGACTTCATGTGGCTGCAGCAGCTGATCCAGCTGTTGCCATAAATCGACATTCTTCACCGGTTTCCTGCCGGCGGTACGCCAACCTCTTTTTTTCCACCCGGCCAACCACTCCTCAACACCCTGCAACACATACCGGGAGTCGGTGGTGATAATGAGCCGAGACGGCCGTTTAACCTGTTCGACGGCACGAATCACTGCGGTCATTTCCATGCGGTTATTGGTGGTCTCCAGCTCACCACCATAGAGTTCCTTTTCATGCTCACCAGAGCGCAGCAGCGCACCCCAGCCGCCCGGCCCCGGATTACCGCGACAGGCACCATCAGAAAATATTTCTATTGTTGTCATCAGCCCTATTCGATTGTTTACGCAAATCATAGCCAGCCACTGCCGGGGAATCACCGATACTGGTGACGTTGTCTGCGCACAGACATCGCCACAATAAAGCAGTAACTCTCAGTTCAAAAGCTTCTGCGGGACAGGCCGCTCAATTGCCATTGATCGCTCTGCTAACCCCCTCTCGGGCGGTCGTCGGCAGGGTGCGCAGACCGAGCTTCTCGACCGCCTTAAAATCGATTCCGACCGGGGTGACCCGGTAGGTTCGTTTGCGCGCCCGCAGCACGTAAAGCGCCCCGCGTTTGGGGATCAAACGCAGCCCAAGTCGATCCAGAAGCTCTGTTCTCCCCCGCCAGCGGGGGGACACAATTGGCGGACGAAAATAGTTGCTCACCTCTCGCTCCAGCTGCAGGTCAGACAACTCCAGTGCCTGCTTGAGCCGTCCCGCGCTGTGGCGATATCGTCCCCGGTCCTGACCCCGTGCGCGGGAAAGCAATCCAAACAGGCTGAAAGGGTTAAACCCTGCCACCACCAATTCACCGTCGGCAACCAGAATTCGGGCCACTTCGTCAATCAGTGCAGCGGGTTTCGGCAGCCCCTCAAAAGTGTGCAAAAGAACCAGCGTATCAACCGAGGCTGTTCTCACTGGCAATTCCGGCAATCCGGTCATCGCGAATTTTTTACTGTCCAACGGGACGGATGGAGTAACGCCAAGATTGGCTACCGTGGCTCGCGGCATCTCACTGGCAAGATCAATCGTCCCCAAAGGCCCCGGTAATTGCAGCGCAATCCCATCGCGCTGCAGGTCGAGCATCTGCAATACTTCGCGTTTCTCGATCTCCCAGAGCTCCTCCCGCAACGAACGAGCGTATTGCTCTCGCAGTCCCGGTTCATCGTTGTTGGTGTGATTTGCGGAGGATGAACTCATCGTCGGTTGATAACCAAAGCCTGATTGATTCCATGGGTCTCTGTCGCTGAATTTCAGACGCCAGCGTGCCGCGCCAAGTCAAAACCCCTTTGACCCCATCGAAGTGGCAGGGAGCTCTCGTTCACCATCTCTGCAGCCGGCGAACATCATCAGTGAAAGAGCTGTCGCCAACCATTCAACCCGGTCTGCATAAGTAGATTACCTGAAGATTACCTCGATTAGAGGACTCGCAGATTATAGTTGGTTTCACTTTTGCTAATCACAGCCGAAATAACTCTGAACCGCTGTGAACGGCGGCACTACATTGACCAGAAATTTCTTTCATCCGTAGAATGGCCGCCATGCTGACCTACACCTGTCGATCCTGGAGCAGTTCAAAGCTCTGGCTAGTCCTTTGCGTACCGCTGTTTTTACACAGCTGCACTCATTCTCAACTTCAGCGGCCCGAGGTTTCCCTGAGCGACGGAGTTATACCCGCTGCGCCAGGCACTGCCCTGCTGACCGCAGAAACTGATAAAGCAGGAAAAACCGGCGCATCGACGGGCAGCAAGCGAGATGACCTGATCGGCAAAATTATCCGCGGTTTTGCATTACCCCAATATGATGACCCGGAAATAGCAGCGCAAATCAACTGGCATCTGCAAAACCCGGCCTACCTGCAGCGGGTATGGAAACGTGCCGAACCATACCTCCACCATGTGGTCAGCGAAGTCGAGCGCCGAGGGCTGCCGATGGAGCTGGCGTTACTTCCGATTGTGGAGAGCGGCTACCAACCGTATGGATACTCTCACGCTCGTGCGGCGGGACTCTGGCAATTCATACCCTCCACCGGCCGCCACTTCGGCCTGCAACAGACCTGGTGGATCGATCAGCGCCGTGACCTGATCGCCTCAACAGACGCTGCACTCACCTACCTGAGCCAATTACATGCCCGATTTGATCAGGACTGGCTCAAGGCCCTTGCCGCCTACAATGCCGGCGGTGGCAGAATCCAACGAGCAATTAGAAAGAGTGGCAAAACAGCAACAGAAGTCCACTTCTCCGAGCTTGACCTGAATCGGGAAACAAGAGCTTACGTGCCCAAACTGCTGGCCCTCGCACAACTGCTTGCACAGGCTGACGAGCACGGCGTCGTGCTGCCTGAAATTGCCGACGAACCTTACTTCAGTGTTGTCGATACCGGTGGGCAGATCGACCTCACGCAGCTGATGCGCCTCGCCGATATCAGCGAAACGGAACTGCGCCGGCTAAACCCGGCCTTCAACCGCTGGGCATCACCACCAGATGGGCCTCACCGGGTACTGGTTCCGGAAGATGCCGCGCCACGACTACGGCAGGGTCTGGCAAAAATCCCCGACGAGCAGAGGGTCGCATGGAAACGCCACCGGATTGAAAGTGGTGAAACACTCGGCGCCATCGCCCACCAATACCAGACCACCGTCAGCGTGCTCAAACAGAGCAACCAGCTGTCCAGCAACATCATCCGAGCTGGCCACCATCTGCTGATCCCTTCTGCCGCGGCAATGCCCGTACCACTCGCTTCCAGTTGCATTGGCGACCCCCTTTATCACCAGGTCCAGTCAGGGGATACCCTGTGGGAGCTGGCCCGCCATTACGGGGTTTCGATCAACCACCTGAAACGCTGTAACCCTGGTCTGAGTTCGTCAACGCTGGCTCTAAACAGTCAACTGCGCATCCGTGATCAATTGCGCTACGCTGCCGCGCCCCAACCACCTGCCCAGGAGGCGGTCAACAAGGTGGTCAATTATCGGGTACGTCGCGGCGATTCACTGGCCAGGATCTCAAGCCGCTTTGGTGTCACCGTCAAACAGTTGGTTGCCTGGAACGCCCTTGACCCCAGCCGCTATATTCAGCCCGGCGAACGGCTGATCGTTAAGGTCAATCTACTCAATCAATCCTGA
>JBPEXY010000268.1:0-6126 GCA_052031065.1 Immundisolibacteraceae bacterium
GTAGATTGTTTCCCGGCAGGTTTTTCTCTGACGGGTTTTCGCCTGGTCCACAAAACGATTCTCCTTGCCGAAATGAAAGCTATATTCCGTTGTTGGAGAACAGACCCGCACAAGGGATCGGTTATTACATTTTCCTGCAGATAGCGCGCAGGGTCGCTGTCCGTCCCCCATCCCGGTTAATGGAGGGTGCGTTTCTCCACTATCTCTTTTTGGCGGTTTCGATCAATCTCCTCGGAGATCTGCCGGACCTGCCAGTTACTCTGGGAAAGCTGGTCAGGATCCAGCACCCTGATCATCAGATCTCTTGCTGCAACGGCGCTTTCATAACCGTTGCGTGCTGACAGGTAGTACCAGACATAGGCAAGCACCCGGTCTATCTTTTCACCCTCATCACTTCCATCACCAAAGCGGTAGAGTTCGCCAAGAGCAAATTGAGCCGGTGGATAATCCTGAACCGCCGCCAGTTGATACCAGTGGAGGGCCTGCTCCCAACTGCGCTCAACACCTGAGCCCCGTTCATACATCAAACCAACCTGATACTGGGACGCCGCGTGCCCCTCATGAGCACTTTGCAGATACCAGCGCAGCGATCTGGTCGGCTCTGGCGAGTCGTTCTTTGCCACAATATTGGCGACACGACTTTCGACGCCACTGTTTGCCGCTACTGCTACTGGATTGAAAATCAAAGACGACACAAGAAACAGAAGAGCCGCCGCCAGTCCAACCCCCGTATATCCCTCTACGGCCAGCCAATAACCTGACCAGATTGCAGTTCTATTGATCACCGACTGTCTCACTTTGTGGCCACGACTTGTCGATCACCTCCGCCTCTTCCTCCACTCCTGCGACTTCCCGCTTAAGTTTGCCAAAACCTTCCCGACTGCGGTTCACTACCGCTGAGGAGACCTTTTTCGTCGACTGCCAGGCACGGCTTCCGGCATCACCAACCTTGTCTACCGCAACCGCGCTTCCGTCACGCACGCTACTGGCTCCGCTTCGTATCGCAGTACCACTGCGCTTTAGCAATTCACCACTCTTTTTCACCGCCGACGAAGAGACCCCTTTGGCACCTTCGACAACGCGCTCAACGACGCCTTCGTCCTGCTGAGCTTTTTGTTCTCCTGTTGACACACTGGGTGTGACACGATCAGTCGAGCCGCCCTGCTCAGCGAACCCCTGCGGCACCAGCAACACTGCGCCCATCACCATCACCACCGCTGATCGATTTATCCGCTTAATCATTTTGTTCAAACCCATCTGCTCATCCAACCTTGTTTTTGACCGATTCACGCGCCCGCCTTGCCAGTAGCTCAAGTCGGAAGAGCCGATTCAATAACAGCGGCTATTTTCTCCGGCCTGGTTGCCGGGGCAAAACGCTTGATCACCTTACCGTTTGCGTCGACCAGAAATTTGGTGAAATTCCATTTCACCGCCTTGCTACCCAGCACCCCCGGCGCTGAACGGGTTAGAAATCGATAGAGCGGGTGAGCATCTGGACCTTTAACCTCGATCTTGTCGAACATCGGAAAAGTGACCGAATATTGGCTGGTGCAGAACTGCTGAATTTCCTCCATGGTACCCGGCTCCTGGCCCATGAACTGGTTACAGGGAAAACCGAGAATTTCCAGCCCCCGGTCGCAGTAGCGCTCATAAAGCTTCTGCAACCCCTCGTACTGCGGCGTAAACCCACATTTACTGGCGGTGTTGACGATCAGCAGCAGCTTCCCCCTGAAGTCTGTCATCGGCTGCTCTTCACCATTTATGCTGGTGACAGAAAAATCGTAGATTGCTGCCACTAAATCTTCCCCTCAATCTAAAGCGATACAGGCGATGCCGCTTACCGACACCGCCGGAAGTCCACCAGTCGGTAAGGTCACCCTAGAAACTAGAGACCCAACATGTCAATGGCGTTACCAGAGTAAATTTTCTCCCGCTCCGCTGGCGGTATGGAAAGCGCTTCGATACTGGCAACCGCCTCCTCAACAAAAATTCGTCCACCGGCGGTATCAAACGGAGTATCGGTACCAAACAACAGCTTGTCGGTGCCGAAAAAAGCGTAGGCCGCGTTCATACCACCGATTGAACCCATCAATGCGGTATCGTTGTAAAACATCCGATAGTAATCGAGTATCGGCTTTTTCAGGTTACGGTACTCATCGCCCAGCTGTCCCATGTGATCGAAAAGCGGATAGACAAGTTCAATACGTTTATCAAAGGCGGGGATCATCGCACCGGCATGGTGAGTAATAAATTTGATATTGGGGACGCGATCCATAATGCCGCTAAATATCAATCGGGTCATGGCCATACTGGTTTCGTAGGGCCAGCCGAAGATCTGCCACATGGCATATTTGGACATCTCCTCGCCTTTGTAATCGGCCATCATCGGTGTACGTGCCGGATGCAGCCATATCGGCGCATCCATCTCCTCCATCACTTCATAGAAGGGCAGAAACTCATCGCCATCGATAGCCTTTCCAGCCGCGTTGGAGTAGATCAGGATCCCCTTCAAGCCAAGTTCTTTAACGCAGCGCCGCGCCTCATCCGCCGCCTCAGCCATATTATTCATGGCGATGGTGCCAACCGGGATAAACCGGCCACCTGAAGCCCGGCCCGCTTCAGCCATTGCATCATTGGCTTTCTGCGCCAGCTGATGGGCTGCAGCTGGATCGGTAATCACCTCTTCGATCGGCGGGGTCGGCAAGGTAATCACCTGCTTGTCGATACCCAGCTCAGCCATCAACTCAAAGCGCGCGCCGACATCCACCAGCTCCGGAATCACCGATGGCAGGTTCCCCAGATAGAAATCGGGGCCCACCGCATTCATGAAATCATCCAGAAAACTCTGTGGCATCAGATGGGTAAACACATCAATCTTCATCACTCTCTCCCCTTGGTTGCGTAGCGTCGAACAGCTATTCGGTCACGCAGAAAAGCTCCGCAGCAGATTACTGAACCGAGCCGTTGCAGTCACGCCGGTTTTTCCCGGCAGATACCCTCTGGCAATGCTAGGATTACCGCAGCAGTATAACCACTGCTCTACCCGGTCCGGTGTTCAAGCCAACCGGGTTCAGAACGACCATTCAGAGAGGACTACTAAAATGGCGGAATTCAGCCGCAGCGAAGCCAAACCCTGGGCACAGAAACAGATCCAGGACTTCTATGTCTGCCCGATCAGCGCTACCACCAGTGACGGAACCATCGACGAGGCAGGGTTGCGGGAAAACACCGAAATGCTGATGGAAATCGGCATCAACGGTCTGGTGGTCGGCGGTTTTGTGGCCGAAGCCTGGAACCTCACCTATGCGGAGTGGCTACGCTACCACGAGGTAGTGGCCGAAACTGTTGCCGGTCGCACCGATCTCTGGACCATCATTCTCGACCCCTGCGCCAAAACAGCCGTCGAGAAACTCGATCATGTGGAAAAGCTCGGATTCTCGGGAGCCGAACTGATCAACCCGATCATCCAGCTCCGCTCCGATGGCGAGATTTTCGACTATTTCAAATTCGTCACTGATCGTTCCGATCTGGCAATCTGCCTCTACCGCACCCCGGTTTCCGGGAAAGTGATGGGGCTCGACCTGATGAAGCGGCTGGTCGATCTCGATACGGTGGTCTGCGTCAAACAGGGCAATATGAACCGCGCGGAAACCTTGATGCTGCGCCGCGAGCTGCGCGACGACTTTATAGTTTCCGACCCGTTTGAGTATTTCTATCTACAGGACCTGCGCGCGGGTGGACAGGTGCTCTGGGCAGAACTCTCCTACATCATCTACGGCAAGAAACGCCATCTGTTGAAGGAGTACGCCTCCCTGGCCAGAGAGGGTAAATGGGAACAGGCCTACCCACTCTGGGAGGAGCTAAGACCTGCATGGGAACTTTATGAAGAAGAGTTCCTCAACTCAATCGCCCGTACCGGCACCTATGCCTCAGCGGTAGGAACCATGAAAGCCTGGTCCGAAGCACTCGGCTTTAACGCCGGACCGATGATGCCGCCGGTCAGAGACCTGGAGCCGGCGCACAAAGAGCGGCTGATTGAACAGATCAGGGCAACCGGCGTGGTCTGAGTCTTACCGAACCGACAGGTAGCCCTTACTCAGGCTGGTGGTCCTTGATGGCCCCAGCCTGGGATTAACCTGATAGAGACCACCCCGCTGATCCGACTCGGGCGAAACTCACAAAAACTATAGCCAGTCGTCCCGTTTAAGCTGCAGATGAAAACCCTGTAGCTGAAGGTTGCGCAGCACTTCGCTAACCTCCTCCACCGCTAATCGCGTATTCTGGTCAAGATCGATCTGCAACACCTGCTCACGCTGGGCAAAGAGCTTTTGCAGGGGTTCCGGTAACTCCTCCAGGGAGTCGGTAGCCTCGGGTAAATAGAGGTAGGCGCCATCGCGAGCAGCGGTCTTGTAGATTCGGCAAGGAAAGGATTTCACGGCAATCAAACAGCCAGTTGGAAGCATTTCAGCAGGAATAGCGGCATGGCCAACACTCGAACAAAGCGTTCATCAGGTTTTCGCAACCTGCGCATTCTGCTGTTATTGATGCTGCTATTGGTTATCGCACTGCAGCAGTTTAACAGCCACCGTCGGGTCAGCAGTTGGGATACACCGTTATGGGCGGTGGTTTATCCCATTAACGCGGATCGCAGCCAAATCTCCAGTGATCACATCAAATCGCTAACAGTCGAAGATTTCTCGGTGATCGAACAGTTTTTTATCGACGAAGCCGCCGAATACGGCCTGGCACTGGAAAAGCCAGTATCGATCAAGCTGGCGCCGCCCGTCGAAACCCTGCCCCCTGCTCCGCCCAGCTCCGGCAACCTGGCGGAAATAGTCTGGTGGAGTCTCAAAGCGCGCTGGTGGGCCTATAACGCTGACACCTTTTCAGGACCCACGGCCGACATTCAGCTCTTTGTGCTCTATCACGACCCGGATCAACACCCGCAACTGGACCATTCGGTCGGCATCCGCAATGGCTGCTATGCATTCATCAACGCGTTTGCCAGCGACTCTCAAGGTGGCAGCAATGCGGTGATCATCAGCCATGAACTGCTCCACACCCTCGGCGCCAGTGACAAATATGACCCGACAAACGGTCGGCCCCAGTTCCCGCACGGTTATGCCGATCCGCAGAGACAACCGCTACATCCGCAATCATTTGCCGAAATTATGGGTGGACGTATCCCGCTTAGTGCCGCCGAGGCAACCATTCCAGACAGCACCGACGAGGTGTTGATCGGAACCGCCACCGCCCGCGAAATTCGCTGGCTTGAATAAGCCTTTAGTCTGGCAATAGCTAATTCTGGCAATAGCTAATTCTGGCAATAGCAAAACCCGGCGCAGTAACTACTGCTCTGCGACGGGCTTGCTGGCAGCTTCAGGGGGACTCTGCGCAAACCCGCAGTGGGGCCATCCATAACCCCAGCGCCATGGCAAGCCACTGCAGGGCATGCCACCCAACCTCACTGCCTGGTAAATCATATCGGCTATGAGCGGGTAGAGCCGGTCTAGCTGTGAGGAAAGAAGGTCTGGGTCCAACGGGGCTGACTTAATGGGAGCAGTACCGACGGCAGATCTGGATTCCCCGAACCGCGCCATCAATAATTGGCTATCGTCACGACTATCGAGCACACACTGCCTGAGCTGTTGGTCAGCGGCCAACCGCCTGGCATAGCCGTGCTCTCCACTGCCCTGCCAGTAGGCGCGATCGTGCTCTACGCAGCATTGCTGCCAGGGCGGATAATCTTCGCCGCGGTCGACCAGGTCCGGCACCCACTGGCTGAAAGTTCGCCAGGCATCGGAAAGCCCGCCACTGCAACCATCGGAAACAAAGGGGGCGATTTTGGCTGCGCGGCGCCGGGTGTCAATCAACTGCCGATGGAGTATCTCTTCCAGTCTCTGCAGAGGTGCCTGCACCTCGTCTATGACTGACTCTGTAGATCCCGCCACGCTTGAAGTGGTAAACACCTTTTCCTCGGCGTAGCTATGGACTGTTGCAAAGCACAGCAATAGCACGCCACACCATAAGGTCAGGCCGCGCAACACTCAGGCGGTATCGTAGTTAAACAGGCCGCGGTTGGTAATAATTTCGACCACCGACTCAGGGACCTGGTCTTCCCAGTCT
>JBPEXY010000269.1:0-8176 GCA_052031065.1 Immundisolibacteraceae bacterium
TCGCGAAGGCCAGCGGTATCGATGATCTGCACCGGCATACCCTGTATGTTAATGGTCTCTCTGATCAGGTCACGGGTGGTACCGGCATGTTCGGTCACTATTGCCCGCTGGTCACCCGCAAGGGTGTTTAGCAGGGTTGATTTGCCGGCATTAGGGGGACCGCTGATGACCACGGTTATACCGTCTCGCAGCAGATGTCCCTGTTGTGCGGTGCCATAGAGCTGATCACAATCGCTTTTCAATGACTGTAGCCGTTCCGCTATCGCGCGATCGGCGAGAAAATCGACCTCCTCGTCAGGAAAATCCAGCGCTGCTTCTACATAGACTCGCAGCCCGGTCAGGAGCTCCTCCAACGCCCTGATCCGCTCCGAAAACTCTCCCTTTAAGGAGCGCTGGGCACCGATCACCGCTTGCTGCGACGTGGCGTCAATCAGGTCCGCAATCGCTTCGGCCTGCAACAGGTCTATTCGATCATTGAGAAACGCCCGCCGACTAAACTCGCCCGGCTGCGCCAGCCGGGCGCCCTGCAACAGCGTGGCGTTGATTAGTGCATCGACTACCAGCGGTGAGCCGTGGCACTGTAGTTCCACCACATCTTCACCAGTAAACGAATTTGGAGCGGGGAAAAAGATCACCAGGGCGCTATCGATGATCTGCTGGTCATTAGCGACAAGGTCGCGCAATACAGCCTGACGGGGAGGTCCCAGGGTGGTGGCGAGGGCTTTGCCAATCGCGGTTGCTTCAGGGCCAGATAGCCGCACCACCGAGACTCCTCCGCGGCCGGGTGGCGTGGCACAGGCGACGATAGTGTCGGCCATCCGCTATCCCCTTTAACGAGTTGCGGAAATCACGAGCGCGGCGCGACCCGCACTCTCTGTCTGCAGGTTATACGGTGGCGAATTTACGGGTAATCCACCACTGCTGTGCGATTGAGAGAATGTTATTGACCACCCAATAGAGAACCAGGCCAGCCGGAAAGAGAAAGAAGAAAAAGGTGAACACCACCGGCATTGCCATCATTACCTTCTGCTGGATCGGGTCAAGCTGGGCCGGGTTCATGCGCTGCTGCACGATCATGCTGATTCCCATGATAATCGGCAATACATAGTAGGGGTCTGCCTGGGATAGATCCGTCAACCAGAATATAAAACCGGCCTGCCTGAGTTCGACACTTTCCAGTAACACCCAGTAGAGTGCGATGAACACCGGGATCTGTACCAGAATCGGCAAACAGCCCCCCAGGGGGTTAATTTTTTCGTTTCGGTATAGCTCCATCATTTTTTGATTGAGCAGGGCCTTATCATCGGCATAGGCTTCGCGCAGGGCAACCATTTTTGGCTGAACGTTCTTCATTTTCGCCATGGAACGATAACCGACCGCAGAAAGTGGGTAGAACGCTGCTTTGATCGCAACCGTTACACCGATAATTGCCCAACCCCAGTTACCAAACAGACCGTGTAGCCAGGCCAGAAGCCAGAAAAGTGGATCTGCCAGGAAGGTAAGCATGCCGAAATCGATGGTCAACTCCAGACCCGGAGCGATTGGCTTGAGTCGTTTCTGCTCCTTCGGACCAATGTAAAGGGTGACGTCGTCTGCCAATTTCTGACCCGGTTGCAGTCTCAACACCGGTCCCAATGCACCGATTGCAAACCGGTTATCAGTCAACGCCTTAGTGTAAAAACGGTTGAAACTGGTAGGTACCAGTGCGGCGACGAAATAGTGTTCAAGCATGGCGATCCAGCCATCCTTCACCGGCCGGGATAGTGGCTCCTCACTGATATCACCGTAATCACTCTTCTGATATTTCTCTTCACCCGAGTAATAGGCGGCTCCTTCGTATGAGGTGGGGGTAAAAAATGACCTAGCTGCCCCACTCCCCGGTGAACGAACCAGCTGATGATAGAAATAGCCTTGCCACTCCTCATTCTGACCGTTAGTCAGTTCGGAGGTAATTTTGATCTGATAACTACCCCGGGAAAAGGTGAATTTTTTTGTTAACAACAATCCACCAGGCTGTTCTGCAGTGGCGATCAGCTGCAGCTGTTGCTGGCCATTACCAAGCCGGTAGTCAGCCTGCTCGATAGTAAAAAAGCTGTTGTGGTTTGGCACTTGTCGGGAATTATCAGCGGAGACAACCCCGGATTGCAGGTAATGACTCTTATCGACGCTGTCGTCCATGATAGTGACATAGTCGAGTGGATTCTTCTGATCGACCGGATATTGCTTCAACCGCGCTTTACGCACCACTGCACCAAGGGTGTCGATTTCGACCACCAACAGGTCTGTTTCTACTCTGACTAATTCTGAAGCCCGGGCAGTGGATTTCCCAGTCGTTAAATCAGCAGACGATAACTCTGGTTGGGACGGGGGAAGAGCTTCAGCGGGTAAGACCGGTTGGTCAGCAACGTAATCGTCGACCTGTGGCAGTTCCTGTGGTGAACTTTGGGCTAACGGCTCTTGAACTTGCTGATCCGTACGCCACGCCTCCCAGATCTGCAGCAGTAGAAATGCCAGAATCACAAAAAGAATAAGCCGTACTGTTTCCATAGCTATATCAGTGTTCCTGGTTTCGGAACCGGGTCAGAACCACCATCCGCAAACGGCTGGCAGCGCAGTAGCCTCCAGCAACTCATTCGAATCGCCTTAAACAGGGGATAAATTTGTATACATTGCAGACAATAATCTGAACAGGTCGGGTGAAAACGACACTGCCCACCAAACCAGGGACTGAGCCAGAACCGGTAAAAGCGAATCAAACCAAGCAACAATCGCCTAGCCATGTCGTAGCCGCTGCCAGAGTTCATCTAATCGGCTCACCAGCTCTGTGTTATCCATTTTGTGAACACTGCTTCGTGCAATCACTACGATGTCGATCCCCGGTAATTGAAGACGTGTCAATCTGAACGTTTCCCTGATCCGCCTGCGCAGCCGGTTTCTATCGACCGCCCGCGGCACATTTTTTTTGCTGATTATCACCCCCAACCGCGCCCGCCGATGATGACTGGAACAGTAAAGGACGGTAAAAAGGGGGGTAGCTAGACGTTTAGGCCGCTGAAAAACGCGATCGAAGTCGGCCTTGGTTAACAGCCTGCAACAGCGGGGAAAGCCCGCTTCCATCGGCGCCTGGTCTGCCCGGACAGAACTACGCCAATCTCACTTCGATCTAGGCTGGCGTCAGCCGCTTGCGACCTTTGGCCCGGCGGGCGTTGATGACTTTGCGACCACCAAGGGTACTCATTCGCGCCCTGAAACCGTGAGTACGTGCCCGTTTGATTCTGCTTGGCTGAAAAGTTCTTTTCATGGAAATATACTGTGAGTAAAGATGAGTTTGGAAGGTAACCCGACGAGTCTGCTCTAAAACAGAAGCAAGACTGTAAAGCGCCAAAAAAAAGGATCGCAAGGCTACCTGAGCCGAGCTCTACAGTCAACAAACTAATCAGGCGGACCCTCTTCCGAGCAAGGCCTGCTGTTTGCCAAATAGGCAACTCTATCCACCACAGCTATGGTAGATTCTGCAATCTCTTTCGCGGGTTGAGAGAGTTCATATAGCAAGTACCGGTATCTAAAAAGTTACCGAAAACGCGATCTAGCTAAATTCAGGAAATGCACCGAATTGTGGGACTCATGTCTGAATAAACTGCAGGAACGGCTCAGTTCTCAGGAGTTCAACACCTGGATCCGGCCACTGCAAATGATAGAAGAGAGCGAGACTCGGGTAACGCTTCTGGCCCCAAACCGTTTCGTTCTTGATTGGGTTAACGATAAATATCACGCTGATATCAAAGCGGTACTCGCTACGCTGGCTCAACCGCAGACAGAGTTACTGATACGAGTTGGTACCGCCGCAAACGCCACCAAGAGACCACATTCGGCTGCAAATGGCCGCAAAACCAAACCGAAGCCGGCCTCTTCAGGTAAAACAAAAAGCAGTTTTGCTGCCGCTGGTGCCGCTCTTGATAGGAACCTCTCTTTCGAGAATTTCATAGAGGGCAAATCCAATCAGCTCTGCCGGGCTGCAGCGATACAGGTTTCGAACAACGAAGATACTGTTTATAACCCGTTGCTGATTTATGGTGGAGTGGGTCTCGGCAAAACCCACCTTATGCACGCTTGTGGGCTGAGGATCAAACAGCATCAGCCAGACAAAAAGGTGATCTACCTTCACGCAGAGCGGTTTGTAGCGGACATGGTTTCATCGCTACAGCACAACCGTATGGCGCTGTTCAAAGAGTATTATCGTTCAACTGATGTACTACTGATTGACGACGTCCAGTTCTTTGCGGGCAAAGAACGTTCACAGGAAGAGTTCTTCCATATATTTAATGGGCTGCTGGACGGTAGAAATCAGGTCATACTTACCTGTGACCGTTACCCTAAAGATGTCGATGGGCTACAGGACAGACTAATATCCAGATTTGGCTGGGGGTTAAGCGTTGCTGTCGAGCCACCGGACCTGGAAACCCGAGTCGCTATACTGAATAGCAAGGTTAACCAGACCGGTAAATCACTTCCAGAGGAAGTAGCATTTTTTATAGCACGCAAGATTCATTCCAACGTCCGGGAACTTGAAGGGGCTCTGCGACGCGTTGAAGCCTACGCAAACTTCACCGACAGCCCGATTACCCTGGAACTAGTCAAAGAGGCACTTAAGGACATTCTTGCCGCCCAGAACCGGCAGGTGAGTATTGATAATATTCAGAAAGTAGTTGCAGAGCATTTTAAGATTCGAATCTCGGATTTACATTCCAAAAGTCGTAAACGTTCTGTAGCAAGACCGCGGCAGATTGCTATGGCTTTATCCAAGGAATTGACAAACTCCAGCCTTCCGCAAATTGGCAAAGCTTTTGGGGGTCGTGATCACACGACAGTAATCCACGCCTGTGAACGCATTGAAGAACTTAAAAATAATGATCCCGGGCTGGCGGAGGACTATCAATTGTTAATCAGGACCCTTACAGCATGAGGGAGTGGGCTTCCTAACCGCTGTTAATATGCTGTAGACAAGTTGGGGATAATTTTAGTCTATCTCACGTCTTAAAAATAAGATCTAAACTTACACACAGGTTATGCACAGGAAGACAACGGGGGAGATTAGGGTAAACTACTGAAATAAAAGGACAATATTATTTATCCAGCTATCCCTGTGACTAATAGTAGTAATAGGTTGTATATACATAAATATTATGAAACTAACGATAAACAGAGAACAGCTCCTGAGACCCCTTTCAATTGTTAGTGCTGTCGTAGAGAGAAGGCAGACTCTTCCTATTCTTTCCAACGTTCATCTGTTGGTTAAGGATCGGACCCTGTTTTTCACGGCAACTGATCTGGAAGTAGAGGTCACTGCATCAACTCACCTTACTGAGGCGGTTGGCAATGTTGATATAACAGTGCCGGCAAGGAAGCTCGTAGATATATGCAAAGCTGCGCCACAAGACTGTCAGATCAGTTTTGATCTCACCGATGAGAAAGTCATAGTCAGGGCGGGTAGAGCACGTTTTACGTTAGCCAGCATGGACGCTGCAGAGTATCCGCAGTTGGCTGTCGGCGACGGAAATCTGGAATTGATGGTAGCTAACAAAGAGATCAGAGCGCTGCTGAATCAAACTCACTTCGCAATGGCGCAGCAGGATGTCCGTTATTACCTTAATGGCCTGCTTTTCGACCTGGAATCTGGAAAACTTACGATAGTCGGTACGGAAGGACATAGATTGGCACTGGCGACGTTACCGGTAGATTTCGTTGGTGAGCAACGTTGCCTGATTATCCCGCGGAAAACGGTGCTGGAGATGATTCGTATCCTCGACGACTCTGAAAATCCAGTGAAATTGTCCTTTGGTACCGACCATTTTATTTTTGACGTAAACGACGTCGTTTTCAGATCCAAGGTCATTGATGGAAAGTTTCCAGAATATCAGCGGGTGATACCGTCTAACCTCGCTAACACGATGTACTGCGATCGAAGAGAGCTCAAAGATGTAGTCGCCAGGGTCTCAATTCTAGCCAATGAAAAGTATCGAGCGGTGCGTTTCAATATAACCAACGGTCAGCTTTCCATCGCAGCGAACAATCAGGAGAACGAAGAGGCCGTAGAAGAGCTTGAGGTTTCTTATGAAGGAGAGCCACTCGAGATCGGTTTTAACGCCAGTTACTTTGTCGATGTCCTTAATGCGATTGAAACTGATCGTGTGATCATTGAGTTCGGAGACTCTAATAGTAGTTGCCTTATTTATGGATATGAAGGAGATACCAGCCGCTACGTGATCATGCCTATGCGGCTATAGTCCGGTGTACATAAGGCGACTCGGGGTCAACTATGTTCGGAATATTGAACAGGCAACGGTTAACGGTGGCGAGGGTTGCAATCTGATTTTTGGCGAAAATGGAGCTGGCAAAAGTTCCTTCCTGGAAGCGATAGGTCTGGCCGCAACAGGAAAAAGTTTCAGGAGTGGAAACCCAAATTTATACACAACGCATAATGCTCGCTATTTTCAAGTCGAAATCGAAGCGATTACGAGACACAAGCGGCGTATAACCTCCCGGGTGCGGAGAAAAGATAATGCTCGGTCGGTTTTCCTTAATGGTAAGCGGGTTTCACGTAGTACCGAGTTGGCGAGGCAATTACCGCTGTTGGTATTCAGTCATGAGACACTCAATGCTCGTATCTCGACCAGCGATGCGAGAAGGTCGCTATTGGATTGGCTGTTGTTTCACGTGGAACCTTCTCATGGAGGGTTGCTGAAGAGCTACCGCCACGCAATGGAGCAGTATCGCCACGCACTCAGTAAACGAGATCAGGGTTCTACGATATGGATAACTGAGTTGGTTAAACTTGCCCATCAGATCGACCAAAACCGTTTAGCTCTGGCAAAAGATCTGGCCTCGACGTTTGGAGACTATGTTTCTCGATTTAGTGGTATGTCGGATGCCACCCTTAACTATCGAAAAGGGTGGAGTGAGAATGAGGATCTGGCCGGATTGCTGATCAAGTATGAAGATTCACATCGTAAGCTCGGTTATGTCAATATTGGACCCCATCGAGCTGATCTACAGTTAAGGGGGTGCAAGGGTGATGTCAAAACTTGGTGTTCTCGTGGGCAGCTTAAAGCCATACATTTTTTACTAATGTTGAGTTTGATCGCCCTTTTTGAACTACGAACCGGTGAAACCCCGATTTTGCTGCTAGACGATATGTGGGCAGAAATCGACCGCCAAACTGGTGACCGGCTGATCTCTTTGCTCCAACCATTCAAGTTGCAGTTTTTTGTGTCGGCACTGGAAGACTGTTCAAGTGCGATTTCTTTTTTAAACCCGACTGTGTTCCACGTGGAACAGGGTCGGATTAGTAAAGCTAAATAGATTGGGTAGAAACCTGTATGAATGATGAATATACCTCTGATAGCATCAAAGTATTAAGAGGGCTTGATGCGGTACGAAAACGCCCTGGCATGTACATCGGTGACACCGATGATGGCACTGGTCTTCATCACATGGTGTTTGAGGTCGTCGATAACTCGATTGATGAAGCTTTAGCTGGCCACTGTGATACGGTAACAGTGACCCTTCATGCTGATGGCTCCGTAAGTGTTGGCGACAACGGGAGGGGGATACCGGTAGATATTCACGCTGAGGAGCAGGTTTCTGCTGCCGAAGTGATTATGACAACTCTGCATGCTGGTGGGAAATTTGACGAAAACTCCTACAAAATATCCGGCGGCTTACATGGTGTAGGCGTTTCGGTTGTCAATGCGCTCGCCGAAAAGCTGGAGCTGGAGATTTGGCGCGAAGGGTATTATCACCACCAGTCATACAGCCATGGAGAACCGGAATCGCCACTCAACAGGGGAGCGGCGGCGGAAAAAACCGGTACCCGGATTACCTTCTGGCCAAGCAAACAGACCTTTTCATCAGTCGAATACCATTATGACATCCTGGCTAAAAGACTGCGGGAACTCTCTTTTCTGAATTCTGGTGTGCGTATCGAACTATCTGATGAACGGGTTAATCGCGAGGATGTTTTTGAATATGAGGGAGGAATCCGTTCTTTTGTAGAGCACCTGAATGAATCTAAAAACCCGCTCCACGGTGATTATCCTCGCGCAGCAATGCCTCAGCCTCGCGCTGGTCAATGCACTGACCCAAAACCACATCGCGGCCGGTGTGACCATAGCCAATG
>JBPEXY010000027.1:0-8211 GCA_052031065.1 Immundisolibacteraceae bacterium
CCTGGTGCCACGAGTACTTTCTGCTCAGGTTGGCGAGGCGGGCATCCTGATCAAACCAGGCAAAGAGCTTCTCGATCGCCGCCGAATCACCCGCGATGGTCCCGTTGACCCCCTCCTCCGCAAGCAGAATGGTGCCTTTGATCTGCTCCCTTTCCAGCAACGTAAGCAGGGGTTTACGCAGTTGCCGATAATCGGTCAGGGTGACAAAGCGGTAAAAAGCAGCGACCAGCGTTTTTTCCAGCGGTTGCTGCGACTGTTGGGAATCTATCGTCAATTTAACCAAACCCGGTGTTGTGTATGCATTGCAAAGTGGGGCCTATTCTAAGCCTTGCGTAGTTCAGGCGGTTAATTAAACGGACATCTTCAGGCAGGATTAACTGTGCGCCTCACTGGTCCGGGGAAATTGCACGCCACTGGAACCAGGTTGCCAGCACGGGTATTTGTTCATCACGCCAAGAAACAGTTCCGATTCCAACCAGAGTTTGAGCCACTGCTGCAAAGCCGGTAACGGTTGCCGCTCGAACCACTTTAGATCGACCATGGCGAACTGACGCACGAACGGCATCAACGCGACATCGGCGATGCTCTGTCGCCCGACCAGATGACCGCCAGTGCTGAGCCGTTGATCCAGTTCGCGCAGAAAGTCCATCCCCTGTTCACGATAGGATTCGGCTGACCGCTCGGGAAAGCGAACGGAATATTTATAGCGGTCAAGCACTGGTTTGAATTCTCTATCGTTACGGTCGATGAGCAGATCAGCCAGTTGACGGGATTCGGGATTGTCGGCAAATTGCCAGTCATCGGGGTCGCACTGCTGTAGCGCCCAGTCGATTATTTCCCGACTTTCATCGATCACCTGACCATCAACAAGTCGCATCACTGGAACCGTCCCTTTCGGCGAAAGGGCCAGCATTTCCTGCGGTTTATCCTTGAGCAGTATCTCGCGAAGCTCTACAACGACATTGCTATAGGCAATCGCCATTCTTGCGCGCATCGCATAGGGACAGCGCCGAAAAGAGTAAAACTGCGGGACGGTTCCCAATACGGGTGCAAACCAGGAAGAGAGGTCATCGGCCATGATCGCAGTGTCTTAAAGCACGATTTATGTTCAAAAAAATGGTCATCACCGGCAGGTTGAGAGTGTATCCTACCTGTTGGTGGCAGGGGTTCCTGTGGCCGCCAGGGTCTGCTGCCCACGGTCAGGCCCTAAAGTTGGCACCACGCTGATCAACACAATAATAACCGTTGCATCTCCGGTGGCATTTTGCCAGCTCATCCGCGAGATGGCACTCACCGCCCTGCGCGGCTCAATACTGATAGGGAATTAACATTGGAACTCTGGATTCCGCTGGGGTTGGTTGCCACGGCCATCCACGGTTTCAGCACCGTCTATTCGAAAAGACTTTACGACCTGGCACCCCACCCGGCACAAGTGGCTTTTTTCTGCCTGTTTGCCACTGGTGCTGTCAGCCTGGTGTTGCTGCCCTGGGTGGAATTCAGTGACCCCCGCGGCCACTGGCTCGACATCATTCTGGTAGGTGCACCGTTCGCGCTCGGCCACTACGCTTTTGTGCTTGCCAACCGCTATGGCGACGCCTCCTTCGTGGTACCGATGATGGGTTTCAAGGTTTTTTTCGTCGCCCTGTTTGCAGCCATCTGGCTGGGAGAACACTACAACCCCTGGGTCTATATTGGCGCCGGTGGCGCAGTTGCCGGCCTGTTTTTTCTCAATGATGGCCGCCTCTCCGCTACCCTCGCAGCCCTGCTACTAGTACTGGCCAACTGCGTTCTCTACGCTCTTACCGATGTTTTTCTGGTACGCCTGTTTCGCGCCGGTTTCAACGCGCTGGAGGTGATGGTCTACCTGTTTGCCGGTGGTGCCCTGTTTATGGTGCCAATCGCCCTCTGGGTTTTACGCGGGCGCTGGCAAATGACCCGCCCGTTCGCCCGCGGGCTGGCCGTGTTCGGACTCTCCCAGGGTGGCGGCGGGATACTACTGATGTTCGCCTTTGCGGTGGCCCAGAAAGCAACGCTGGTCAACATCATTCAGAGTTCCCGTGGCGTGTTCGCGGTTCTGGCGGTGTTTGTGATCAGCCGCATCGGCATCCGCGGCCTGGAAGTTCTGGACCGTGGCCAGTACCTCTCCCGCGGGATCGGCGCGATTATGATTGCTGCCTCCATCACTGTTGCGCTGCTGGCCAGATAAACCACAGTTCCAGCACGCCATAGGCTATTAAGAAAAATGGAGCTTTATCTCTGGGCAGCACTACTGGGGGCTCTGCTACAGGGCTTCTCTTTCGCCATGTCGCGGCAGCTACTGGTCTATTCAAATAATCGTTTTCAGATCGCTTTTTACAGCATGCTGGTCACTACCCTGCTGGCCGTAGCATCACTACCCTTTTTTAATTTGCGCGGACTCGGCAACGCGCCGGAACTGATCGCCGGATTCAGCCTGTCCGTGGCTGCAAGCCAGATTCTGCTGATGGAAGCGATGAAACGGGCCGATGCCTCCTTTGTTGTGCCGATGCTGGGATTAAAGATCTTCGTGGTCGCCCTGGTCTCTGCGCTGATCTGGCAGGAAACCTACAGTGGTCTGGTCTATGTCGGCGCGACCGGGACGTTGGTGAGTCTCTATTTTCTTAATGACGGCCAACTTAAAGCGCCGCCCGCAGCACTGTTTTTTGTAATTCTGGGTGCCTGTGCGTTTGCCTGTAACGATCTGTTTTTAATGGCCATGATCCGCGCCGACTACAACCTGGGTGAAGTGACCATCTACAGTCTGCTCGGTCCGCTGCTGGTTCTTGGGCCCATCGGCATGTGGCAAACCCGCGGCGCGTTTAACATGAACTGGCGTTATGGGCGGGCGCTGTTGCTGTACGGCTTTTTTCAGATCACCAGCATCCTGGCGTTGATATGGGCATTTGAAGCCAGCCGTAAGGTAACCTTGATAACGATCGTACAGAACTCCCGCTCTATTTTCGCTCTGCTGGCAGTCTGGCTACTGGCCCGCTTGGGTTTTAGCGGCGTGGAGAAGCTGCTCGGTCATCAATACCGTTCGCGCCTGCTTGGCGCGGTGATCATGCTTGCCTCTCTGACCCTGGTTATCTTTGCCCGTTGACGCTTCACTCACCGACCCATAGCCCAATGAGCTAAACTGCCGGTTTGCATCATCCGCAGCTCTGTTAGTGGCGACCCCGTCACCGGCAGCGGCGCCATTATTGCAGAGCCATCCACTACACCCCCAGTCACTGACCCCGATCAGTGAAGAACCCGGAACCGCTTTTTGACCATCCTGCCGACATACATCTGGTTGACGCTGCTTTCCTGCGTGCTCCACGCCTTCAGCTTCACCTATTCCAAGCAGTTCCTGAGCTTTTCCCAGAACCGGGTCAAACTGGCTTTTTATAGCCAGTACGCAGTGGGCCTGCTCGGCATGGGGCTGCTTCCGTTTACCGGAATCGACAATTTTGTCGATAACGTCGGTTTAATTCTGGCAATGGGACTGTGTGTGATGATCGGCCAGGTGGCCTACCTGAACGCGCTGCGCCACGGCGACGCCTCTTTTGTAGTGCCGATGCTGGGGTTAAAGATGTTCGTGGTTGCCGCGTTGTCAGCGGTTTTGCTTGAGGAGACCTATGGACCCCTGGTCTATGTTGGTGCCATCGGCGTGTTTGTCAGCCTGTTTTTTCTCAATGACGGCAAACTGACCGGCTCATTTAATGCCCTCGCCTATGTGACCTTCGCCTGCATTATGTTTGGTAGCGCAGACGTGATTGTGATGACCCTGCTGAATCGGGGCGTAAACGGTTTTCAGGTCGCTGCTTTTGTGTTCGCCATTCCCACGCTGATACTGATGCCGTTATCACCCCTGCTATTCAGGAATGACTGGCAGGTTTCGCGCGGTTTCTTACGAACTTTACTGATCTATGCGGTGGTCCAACTGGCCGGAGTAACGCTGCTGATGATCGCCTTTCGGCAGTCGCAGCAGGTCACCATAATCAATATCGTCCAGTCGGCGCGGGGGCTGATTTCGATTGGCGTGGTTTTCCTGATGGCAAAGTTCGGTTTTAGCGAAATCGAGCGGCTTACCGGAGTCCAGCTGCGCATCAGAGGTTTCGGCGGACTGTTGATGTTTGCCTCACTCGCCGTCGCAGTGCTGGCCCATTAACCGCTGGATCTAGTCGCGATCGCTAACGCTTCGCCTCAACTCCGATTTATCAGCGCTGCTACTATTGTCCCAATAATTAACAGCGTTTAAGCTGAACCGCTGAAGTTCAATTCAAGCTCACCCGTAACCCTGCTTGCCCATCAGCGAGCGGAAATCGACCGTAAACAGCTAGGCAGATTCGACCAGCGGTACGGACCCGGGTGTTCTAAAAGCCAATACCGGTGATCGTGGGGAGAATCAAATGAATGCACCGCAACAACTGAATCTGGATAACTTCTCCTGGCCTGACGAAGGACTCACGCGGGTGCCGTACCGGATATTTACCGACCCTGCGGTACACGACCTGGAGCAGCAGCGGATCTTCCGCGGCCCCACCTGGTCCTATGCCGGCATAGAAGCAGAGCTACCCAATCCAGGTGACTACATCACCACCTTTATTGGTGATACCCCGGTGGTGGTCAGCCGCGATCAGCAGGGCGGGATACACGCCTTTGTCAATCGCTGCGCCCATCGTGGCGCTCTGGTCTGTCGCCAACTCAGGGGTAATACCGATGTTCACACCTGTGTCTACCACCAATGGGCTTTTGACCACAAAGGCGACCTGGTGGGTGTACCGTTTCGCCGCGGACTCGCCGGCAAAGGGGGTTACCCGAAAGATTTCGACATGGCCCAACATGGGCTGCAGAAATTGCGCGTATCAACCCTTCACGGGCTGATTTATGTCACCTTCGATCAAGACCTGGAGCCACTGGAGTCCTATCTCGGCGAGGTGATGGTACGAAACATTGCCCGCTGCCTGGAGGGACGGGAAATAGAAGTAATCGGTTACAGCCGGCAGTACGTCAACTGCAACTGGAAGCTTTATGGCGAGAACACCCGCGACAGTTATCACGCCATGCTGCTGCACCTGTTTTACCCAACTTTTGGTATCGCCACCCCGGCAACCAAAACTACCATTGAAATGAATGAAGAGCGCTATCACAACCTGTTCACGGTGTGGCGCCCTTCCGGCGATAACAATCTCGATACCTACAAGAAAAACACCACCCGTGAGTTCAAGGGTGGCAAGGAATCACTGCAGTCGCCACAGTTTCTGCGCTTCATTAATGAACGCGACGACGACATCGCCATCACCATTGAATCCCTGTTCCCCAATTCGGTGTTTCAGCACATCCAGAACGGTTTCGCAGTGCGCCAGATTCGTCCGAAGAAGATCGATGAGTTTGAACTACACTGGACTTATCTCGGCTATAAGGATGACTCGCCGGAACTGCGCGAGCACCGATTGCGCCAGGCCAACATGCTTGGCCCGGCAGGATTGATCGCCATGGAAGATGCAGAAGCTGGTGAAATCATTCAGCGCGCCATCATCCGCGATGCTGACCAGAACTCCTTTGTTGAAATGGGTGGCGACGGCTACGGTGATATGGACAGCACCGGTACCGACGAAAACTCGATTCGCGGATTCTGGAAAGGCTATCGGAAATTGATGGGCTTATAAAACCAACTGCCAGAGCGAACTTTCGGCCCATGAAATATTGCAGCAGCTGCGGTGCGCCGGTACGCCAGGAGATACCTGCCGGCGATAACCGTCACCGCCATGTCTGCAATGATTGTGACGAAATCCACTACCACAACCCCAACATCGTTGTCGGCTGTGTACCGCAGTGGCAGGAGCAGATTATTCTCTGTCGCCGGGCGATCGAACCGCGGGTCGGGTACTGGACCATGCCAGCCGGCTATCTGGAGATCGACGAATCAACGGATGAAGGAGCGCGCCGGGAAGCCGAAGAGGAAGCCGGCATCGATGTTGATATTGGCGAGCTGTTAACGCTGATCAATATTCCGCAGATCGCCCAGGTACACATGATCTACCTTGCCGAACTACGCACCCCCGATTATGCCGCCGGGGAGGAGAGCCTTGAGGTTCAGCTATTCACGGAAGCAGAAATACCCTGGGATGATCTCGCCTTCCCCACGGTCAAGTTGACCCTGGAACATTTTTTTGCTGACCGTCAGGCAGGGAACTTCAAACTCCATTCGGAGGTGCTCAGGCATCATGGCCGCGACAGTACTGCCCAACCTTAAGCCCCGTTCCGGTTAGAGATTGTCAGCCGGCTCCCCCCGTGACCCTCTCCAGCGGGTTATAATTTGCTCAGCACAGTTCTTGTGCAGGGGTTCTTTAAAAATTACCACGACCTTAACTATGTACGACTCTACCCAACAGCCGATCATCTGTGCTGTCTTAGGACCTGCGGTAGACATCAGGGATCAATAATGAAAGGCACCATAAAGCGTTTTTATTTTAAAAAAGGATTTGGATTTATCGAAAACGAGGCAGGAGAAGAGCTGTTTTTTCACTACAGCGACTTTGACGGCCCAAAAAAATACCTGCGTGCGGACGCCCAGGTAACCTTCACTGAGACCCAGGGCGAAAAAGGTCCTTGCGCGGTCGACATTGAAGTCGAGGGTTACGACCCTTCACAGCGCGATGAAACCACCAACCGGCCAGCAAAACAGGCCCGCCAAACCAGCCGACCAACAGCAAATCAGAATCATGCGCCAGCATCAAAAGGCATTGGCGGCCCGTTGCTTACCGGTCTGATGATCGGCATCGTGATTGGTGCCACGGTGGGATATACATTCGCTAAAGCCACACTCGGTGGCTGAGCAACGCGATTTATAAAAAACAGCGCGATTTCTGACTATAGCGACCAGCCCGGATAACCTCCGGGCTGCCGGCTATCACCGCTACCTTCTCCAGCAGGCAGGCTTCCCGTGGGACTGTTCGCCCGGGCACGAACGCTCTGGAGCGGATTACTCAGCTGCGGGTCTGGTGAGCTGCTGCCTGGCTTCTTCAAGCACTGCACGAATACGGACACTGTCTGCGCTGTCCGTCGGTAATTGCTCTACCAGCGGCTGCCAATACTCCACCACCTGCTGCCAGTTTGCCTGCTTGTAACCCTGATAACCCCGGTACCAGGTCACAGACTGGTTCTGCGGATCAAGCACGGCGATTCTTTCATAAGCCGCGGTAACCGCTGCTGTTAACTCGCCGTCGTCGATCAGAAACTGATTAGAAGCCGCCATAACCGCGGTCTCAATATCATCCGGCTGACTTTGCAGAATTTGTTCGTAGACCGCCACCGCTTTCCGACGCTCTGAAACCATAACGTAAATGGAAGCCAGGGCACGGTAACCATCAATCTCTTCAGGATTCTGTTCTACGCGGCCGCGCAGTCGCTCTACCATTTGCAGTATTGCTGCAGCCACTGGAATTTCAGTACCAGCCGCCGACATAGCAGCCACTCGCGACATGGCGTAACCCTGGATCAGGGTGAAATCCTCTGGCAGCAGCTCCGCCGCACGGGCATAGGCCTGCTCCGATTCCTGATAGCGCTCCAGCACCCAATAGGAGCGACCCAATCTCTTCCACCCTTCCCCATCGTCAGGGTTCTGCTGCAAACGTGTCGCCAGGCGATTGACCATGGCGCCGATATCAGGCGGCTGTTGCGTGCCAGCAACCCCTGCACCAGCTTCGGCGGCATCAGCCAACTCAACAGTTGCCAGATCAACAATCTCGCCCGCTTCGACCAGTTGCCACCAGGCGCCCTGACTCAGATAGTAAAAACCACCAGCACCAGAAGCCAGCACCGCAAACAGCAACATGACCGCCAGACGAGGTAACGGCTGGCTACGATCAATCCCGGCTTCTGACTCAGTATTCTCCAGGGCTTCAAGCACCTGCAACAATTCCCGCTGCATGGCAGCCTGCTCTTCGTCGGCAAAGCGAAGATCAACATCGCCAATCTGTCGATCCCTTGCCATCGCAGCCAACTGCTGTTCCAGTGCGCTTTTACGCTGTAGAAGTGCCTGGTAATGTTCGGTCGGCCCGGAGGCAGGACGACGCACCAGCGCCACACTCACCAGCGCACAGACCAACAGGCCCATCACCAATACGGTAGTCATGAATCTCTCTTCCTTAGCGCTGCGAGGCGCGACTGTTCATCCGCACTGAGTTCCCTGGCCTGGAACTCCTTCTC
>JBPEXY010000270.1:0-6158 GCA_052031065.1 Immundisolibacteraceae bacterium
GTGTCCGAGGGGGATACGCCATGAGCAACATCATAGAGTTTTATTTCGATTTCATCAGTCCGTTCAGTTATCTTGCCCATACCCAGTTGCCACAGCTGGCTAGAAAGTATGGTTACCAGCTCAACTATAATGTGATGGATATCCCTACCGCAAAGTTGGCGGCGGGAAATTACGGACCGTCAAATCAGAAGGTAAAGCCGAAAATTACCGCGCTGATGCAGGACCTTAACCGCTGGGCTGACCATTATGGCGTGCCCTTTGCGTTTCCCTCCGGCATGGTTGGCAAACGGATTAACATCGGCACTTTTTATGCCATCGACCACGGCCAGGCTGAAGAGTACGTCAGCAAGGGTTTCCACGAGCTCTGGGGTGTTGGTGGACAGGATGCCAATGATGACGCATTTCTGATGCGGATTGCTGACGAATTGGGCTGGGATGCGAGGGCGTTTCTCGACTTTGTCAATTCGGAAGAAGGTTCCAAGCGGTTTGAGCAATCGCGGACCAAAGCTCATTCTGCCGGTGTCTTTGGTGCCCCAATCATGATTTTGGACGAACAGATCTGGTGGGGTAATGATCGACTGATGTTTGTTGAAGAGTATCTGCGCGCCCATCCTGCTGACTGAGTTTGGTGATCGTAGCGAGCCCGTCCCCGGTTCATCAACCAGGCCGATGGAATAAGCAGGTGAAAGCCCTGCAGAGCAGCTGGGTGCAGAGTTTAATGTTGGAGTTTGTAATAGATGCCTATTTATGAATATCACTGCCGCGAATGTGGCCACAACAAGGATATTTTGCAAAAAGTGTCAGATCCGCTACTGACCCGCTGCCCCAGTTGTGGAGCAGAAAGTTTCACCAAAAAGGTGTCGGCGCCAGGTTTCCAGTTAAAAGGAACCGGTTGGTATGAGACGGATTTTAAAAACAGTTCCGGGGCTGCTGGAAACGCCGGTTCCGGGGGTAGTAGCGCTGATAAGAGTGCGACTGCTAGTGATAGCGGCACTGCGAGTACGTCGACCGAAAAGGCAACTTCTTCATCCCCTGCAGGGGATGGTGCTGGCTCGCCAGCTCCCGCCGCCTGACCTGTTTTAGTAGCTATTTAACAGGTGGTTTTAGACGTCGGCCGGCTCTTTGTCAGTTGTCTATAACGATTAACAGAAGGAATCAGAAGTTTGCGCAGCCATTACTGCGGCGATATCAACGCTAGTCTGATCGATCAGACCCTCACACTCTGCGGATGGGTACATCGCCGACGGGACCATGGCGGAGTTATTTTCATTGACCTCAGGGACCGAACCGGTTTGGCTCAGGTTGTTATTGATCCAGACACAGAAGCGGCGTTCGCTCTGGCCGAGAAAGTACGTAGTGAATATGTGCTTAAGGTCACCGGGCGCTTGCGTATGCGGCCTGAAGGGACTATCAATCCTGATCTGGCGAGCGGTAAAGTGGAACTGCTGGTGAAGGAGCTTGAGCAGCTCAACAGCGCCCACACGCCACCTTTTCAGCTCGATGACGAGGACGTCCACGATGATGTCAGGCTGCGTTATCGCTATGTCGATCTGCGCCGGCCGGAAATGTTACGGCGGATTCAGTTGCGCTCTCGAACGACCAGCTTTGTGCGCAACTTTCTCGATAGTCAGGGGTTTGTTGACGTAGAAACCCCGGTGTTGACCAAGGCAACCCCCGAAGGTGCGCGAGATTATCTGGTGCCAAGCCGGGTGCATGAAGGGCAGTTCTACGCGTTGCCGCAATCACCGCAGCTGTTTAAGCAGATGCTGATGATGTCGGGGATAGACCGCTATTATCAGGTTGCGCGCTGTTTTCGCGACGAGGATTTGCGCGCAGACCGGCAGCCTGAATTTACCCAGATTGACATTGAGGCGTCGTTTGTTGACGAGCGCGATGTGATGGGTATCACCGAATCGATGATTCGCGACCTGTTTAAGCAGGTGGCAGGTATTGACTTAGCTGAAGCTTTCCCGGTGATGAGCTACGCCGAGGCGGTGAACCGTTTTGGTACCGACAGGCCGGATCTGAGAAACCCCCTTGAACTGGTAGAAGTGGGTGATCTGCTCTGTGACGTTGAGTTCAAGGTGTTTGCCGGTCCTGCGAATGATGCAGGTTCCAGGGTGGCGGCGATGCGATTGCCCAATGGTGGGGAACTGCTGACGCGGCGTGAAATTGATGAATACACTGAATTTGTTAAGCGGTTTGGTGCTAAGGGACTCGCCTATATCAAGCTGAACCGGGCGGAAAATGGCGCAACAGAGCTGCAATCGCCGATTCTTAAATTTCTCCCCGAAGATGTGGTGAACAATGTCCTTCAGCGGCTTGGTGCTGAGGCCGGGGATCTGGTCTTTTTTGGTGCAGATCGTAAAAAAGTGGTCAACGACTCGCTGAGTCACCTGCGTGATCGCCTCGGTAGCGACCTTCAGCTCTATCAGAGTGAGTGGCAGCCGCTCTGGGTGGTCGATTTTCCGATGTTCGAATGGAATGAAGGAGAGTCCCGCTGGGATCCGTTGCACCACCCATTTACTGCACCGGCTGGTGATGTTGCCGACCTGAGCCAACCCGGGCAAGCGCTGTCCCGAGCCTATGATATGGTGATCAACGGACACGAGGTGGGTGGTGGCTCGGTGCGTATTCATGATGCAGAAATGCAGTCAGCAGTGTTTTCGCTGCTCGATATCGATGAAGAAGAGGCGAGCCGAAAATTTGGGTTTTTCCTCGATGCCTTGCAGTATGGAACACCACCCCATGCCGGAATCGCTTTCGGGCTTGACCGGTTGGTAATGCTCATGAGTAACACCCACTCGATTCGCGATGTGATTGCTTTTCCAAAAACCCAGAGCGCCAGCTGTCTGCTGACGGCGGCGCCTTCGCATGTGGATGAGCGGCAACTCAAGGAGCTGTCGATTCGTGCGCGAAAAAAGCCGCAGGTTGCCGAGGGTTAGTCGAAAATGGCGGGACACAGTAAGTGGGCCAATATCCAGCACCGTAAAAAAGCCCAGGATGCCAAACGCGGCAAACTGTTTACCAAGCTGATTCGTGAAATCACCAGTGCTGCCCGCATTAGCGGTAGTGATCCGGATACCAATCCCCGTCTGCGTCTGGCGATTGATAAAGCGCTGGCGGCGAATATGGGGCGAGATACTGTCGAGCGGGCGGCAAAACGGGGCGCTGGAGAACTTGAAGGCGATAATTTTGAGGAAATACGCTACGAAGGTTACGGCACCAATGGCGTCGCAGTCATGGTTGATTGCCTCACCGACAATCGCAATCGTACCGTTGCGGCGGTTCGCCATCTGTTCTCAAAACATGGTGGTAGCCTTGGCACGGATGGCTCAGTTGCATACCTGTTCACCGAAACGGGTGTCATCGCGCTGGCCCCGGGTGTTGATGAAGAGCAGGTGATGGAGCTCGCTCTGGATTCGGGTGCAGATGATATTGTTACTGATGACGAAGGTGGTTTGGAGATACTGGTATCGCCCGCTGAATTCGCGCAGGTATTGCAGGCAATTACCGATGCTGGACTGGAGCCGGCGCTGGCTGAAGTGATGCAGCGTCCGTCGACCACTGTTGCGCTTGATAGCGAAGGTACTATCTCCATATCCAAGCTCATTGACGCTCTGGAAGAGCTGGATGATGTACAGGAAGTTTCGTCAAACGCCGAGCTTGACTCGGAGACTGTTGCGACGCTCTAGAACAGATAGTCCAGATTCCCGATGATCCGAATTCTCGGTATCGATCCAGGGTCCCGGATTACCGGTTTCGGCGTCGTCGACTGCGACGGTAGCCAGGAAGTTTACGTTGATAGCGGTTGTATCCGGGTTACGGGTGAGACCCTCGCTGATCGGCTTAAAATCATCTTTGATGGTATCGATGAACTGATCCGGCTCCACCAGCCCCATGTAGCGGCTGCTGAAAGTGTCTTTGTCCATCAGAATCCCGGCACGGCGATCAAGCTTGGTCAGGCGCGCGGTGCGGCGATTAGTGCCGTCGCTGTCCACCAGCTTCGATTTGCCGAGTATTCACCGGCCACCATCAAGAAAACCATCGTCGGTAGTGGCGCCGCAGACAAGGAGCAGATGCAGTACATGGTGCGCATGTTGCTTAATCTTAACCGGGCGCCAACCAACGACGCCGCAGACGCGCTAGCCTGCGCCCTCTGTCATAATCGCCACACCATGCAGGGCAGAGCATCATGATTGGGCGGATCAGCGGCACGTTAATCGAAAAGGAGCCACCACGGCTGCTGATTGATGCTGGCGGTGTAGGCTATGTGATTGACGCGCCGATGAATACCTTCTATCAGCTGCCCGCGATCAACGAACAGGTTGTACTGCATGTGCATACGGTGGTGCGAGAAGATGCGTTTCTACTGTTTGGTTTTTTTACCCGTGGTGAACGTGATCTTTTCTGTAAGCTCATTGCTGTCAACGGCGTCGGTCCAAGGCTGGCGTTGGCTGTGCTTTCTGGCATGGCGGCGGCAGAACTGGTCGAAGCCATTGCCAACGAGCAGGTTGACCTGCTCACCAGAATACCCGGTATTGGCCGCAAAACGGCTGAGCGGATGGTGCTCGACCTGAAAGATAAAATGGATGACCTGTCACAATTTCCGTCATCAATGCGGCCGGAAGGAGCCGCCTCGGGTTCTATTGTCGAGGAAGCTGTCGCTGCGCTGCAGGCGTTGGGTTACAAGCAGGGTGAAGCAGAGCGGCTGGTGAAGAAGGTCGACGGTCAGATGGCTGACAGTGAAGCACTGATTCGCGCCGCCTTGCAGGGCGCCATGCGGAGCTGACGATGACGATTGAACGTGACAGTCTGATCGACAGCGATCTCGCCGAAGGTAGTGATGAGGCGCGCTTTGAGCGCAGTATTCGGCCGGTCCGGCTCACCGACTACCTGGGGCAGGAGACGGTCAAAGAGCAGCTGGGGCTGTTCATCGAAGCGGCGCGTCGGCGCGCTGAGGCGCTCGATCACATTCTGGTTTATGGGCCTCCAGGATTGGGTAAAACTACTCTGTCCCACATCGTCGCCCACGAAATGGGTGTCAGCCTGCGTACAACTTCCGGTCCGGTGCTGGAAAAGGCGGGTGACCTGGCGGCGCTATTGACCAATCTCGAGCCAAACGATGTGCTTTTCATCGACGAAATCCACCGCCTGAGTCCTCATGTCGAGGAGATTCTCTACCCGGCGATGGAGGATTATCAGATCGATATCATGATCGGTGAGGGGCCAGCCGCGCGGTCGGTAAAAATAGACCTGCCACCGTTTACCCTGATCGGTGCCACCACCCGTGCCGGGCTGCTCACTTCTCCATTGCGCGACCGCTTCGGTATTGTGCAGCGACTGGAGTATTACTCCATCGACGAACTGGTAAAGATTACCGAACGTTCCGCGGCGATTCTAGAAACGCGGATTGATAGCGCGGGTGCCCGCGAGATGGCCAGCCGTTCCCGCGGTACGCCGAGAATTGTCAATCGCATACTTCGGCGGGTACGTGATTACGCCCAGGTTAAAGGCGATGGCATGATCAGCGGACCGATCGCCCGAGCGGCACTTGATCTGTTTGCCGTCGACGTCAACGGCTTTGACCATATGGATCGCCAGCTGCTACTGGCGATCATAGAAAAATTTGGTGGTGGCCCGGTCGGTGCGGAGAGTCTGGCGGCAGCGTTAAGCGAGGATCGTGGCACTATTGAAGAGGTGATAGAACCCTTTCTGATTCAGCAGGGCTTTCTGATGCGCACGCCGCGGGGACGTGTCGCAACGGCAGCCACTTACGCCCATTTTGGATTACAGCCGGCGCAGAGCAATAGCGACCAGGATGCGTTGTTTTAAGTCGTTGGCAGAGCTTCCCTGGGCCATTGTTGACAGGTCAAAATAAACGGAATTATTTTGCAACATTATGGTCCTAAGCAGCGGTCACCATCTCTGTAGGCGGCGTATTTAGAGTTGGGCCTGATTCCAGGGGTTCTGAACATCTGCCGCACCGGGTAACCTGCTTCAAGTTTATACAGTACCGCAACTCCAATAACTGATAACAACCGACAGGGATTTCGATTGCAAAGCGAATTATCCATTGGGGAGATGATTCTGGGTGCCAGTGGCTTTGTGCAGCTGATTATGCTGCTGTTGCTGTTGGCGTCGATAGCCAGTTGGGC
>JBPEXY010000271.1:0-4567 GCA_052031065.1 Immundisolibacteraceae bacterium
TCGAAGACGCTCGCGCCAAGGGCGCGACGGTGATCGAGATCAACCCGGGTGATCAGCCGATACCCGAAGGCAGTCGTATCTTCCCGTTGACCGTATTGATGAATGTCAACGACGAGATGACGGTGATGCAGGAGGAGATCTTCGGACCGGTGTTGCCGCTGAAAACCTACCAGCAGATCGACGAAGCGATCGAATACGTGAACAGTCACCCGCATCCACTGGCGCTCTACCATTTTGATTACAACCGCGGACGTACAGAAAAGGTACTTCAAAAGACCCTCTCCGGGGGTGCCTGCGTGAACGACGTGTTGTTCCATGTGATGCATGAGGGGCTAGCGTTTGGTGGCGTCGGCACCAGCGGAATTGGTGCCTATAACGGCGATGAGGGGTTCAAGACCTTCTCGCACCAGAAAAGCGTCTTGCATCAAAGCAAAATCTCTTTGCAGGGATTGACTAGACCGCCATTTGGTAAGACCATGGAGCGCTTCATAGATTTTGCAGTGAAATACCTATAGATTTAGCGGGCGGTCAAAGTCCCGGGGAAACAGCCAGAAGATTCATAACTATAAAAAGATAAAACAAGGGAGAGAAAAGCTGAGGCCGGGCATGTTCCCGGCTTTTCTTTGTCTGGCATCTCGAACAGAGTCAGACGAACAAAAGCTTTAGTAAGTACTTGTATCCGGCGTAGAACGGGCGAGTAATCAGCAAGAGGAGAGGGCGGTTGTGCCACTGGCATTAACCTGGATCATTAAGCGGTTGGTGAGGGAGTGACGATGAGTGCAGTAATCGATTTTCAGTTGAATGACCAGGCAGCGATTGAAATAGAGCGGGTTTTCGCGCTGCAGCAGCAATACAAGATTGAGCTTCGCGAGAGCACCCTGCAGCAGCGTCTGGCTAAATTGCAGCGGCTTAAAGCTGCTGTCGAAGCAAACCAGCAGAAGATCATTGAAGCTGCGTATGCCGATTTCAAGAAGCCCGAGGTCGAGGTGCTGGTTGGTGAAATACTGCCGGTGGTTGGTGCGGTCAATTTTGCGATGAAGAACCTGAAAAAGTGGATCAAACCACGTAAGGTGAAGAAGCCCGTCAACATGCTTGGCATCGACACCATCCTGTTCCCGGAGCCGAAAGGTTCTTCGTTGATTATTGCGCCGTGGAACTATCCGGTTTTTCTTACTTTCGTGCCGCTGGTTAGCGCGATTGCTGCCGGCTGCACAGCGATGCTGAAACCTTCGGAGATGACCCCACATCTATCCCAGGTGCTGCAGGATATCGTCGAAGAAACTTTTGAAGAAAAAGAAATTGCACTGTTTCAAGGAGATGCAAGTGTTTCCGAGAAATTGCTTGAGCAACCGTTTGATCACATTTTCTACACCGGCAACCCGGAGATTGGCAAGGTTGTGATGGCTGCGGCGGCGAAGCACCTTACCTCGGTAACACTCGAACTGGGTGGCAAGTCGCCGGTGATCGTCGATGCAAGTGTTGACGTTAAACAGGTCGCTGAGCGGGTGGCGGCGGGCAAGTTTCTTAACTGTGGTCAGACCTGCGTTGCACCGGATTACATCCTGGTGCATGAGTCCCAGCAGCAGGGATTGATCAATGCGTTTGAAGAGATCGTCGACCAGACCTGGCTGCAACACTCCGGAAGTGTGGAACAGAGCAGCGATTATGGTCGTATCGTCAATCAGCGTCATTACGACCGGGTCTCGTCGTTGATCGCTGATGCCAAGCAGTCCGGCGCATCGGTGGCTGTAGGTGGTAAGGAAAACGGCGACGATAACTTCATCGAGCCGACGGTACTCAAGGATGTGCCACGGGACGCGAAAATCATGCAGGAGGAGATTTTTGGCCCGGTACTGCCGCTGATTACCTATTCAGACCTGGAAGACGCCCTGGATTACATCAATACCCGCCCCAAACCCCTGGCGCTCTACGTGTTCAGCAAGATCAAGCAGACGGCTGACAAGGTGCTGCATGCGACCTCATCGGGCGGTACCACAGTGAATAATGTGATGATTCACGGCATGAATCCCAATCTGCCGTTTGGTGGGGTCAATAATAGTGGGGTGGGCAAGACCAACGGGTACTACGGTTTTCTGGAATTTACCAACCAGAAAGCTGTTGCGGTGCAAAAATGGGGAATGAATCCACTCGGGATGCTGCGGCCACCCTATACCGAAAAAATGAAAAAAATGGTCAATCTGATGATCAAGCGGTTTGCCTGAAGAAATTTTTAACCGAATAGAGTGGCGCAGTCCTCGATAGAGGCTGCGCCTTTTTTTCGCCCCATGGACAATGTCGATATTTCGAAGGCGACCAAACAAGGGAGTTCAACTGTGCGACTTTGGGCGTTTCTCGCCGTAATGATCGTACCGGTATCTGCGCTGGCGTCTGATGGCCGTGGCAGCGATGTTTCCGAAGCAGTTGATTGCGTGGTTTTGCTCCACGGCCTGGCTCGCTCCGACTCTTCCATGTCGGTTATGGAGAAGGAGCTAGAGGCGGCTGGATACCGGGTTATTAACCAGCCCTACCCGTCGAGGCGGCAGCCTGTTGAGGCGCTGGCTGGTGCTGCGATCAGTGACGCCCTGACGCGGTGCGTAAGCCGTTCTGACCGGAGGCGTGTCCACTTTGTTACCCACTCCATGGGGGGTA
Organism: Immundisolibacteraceae bacterium; assembly: GCA_052031065.1. Classification (GTDB taxonomy): domain Bacteria; phylum Pseudomonadota; class Gammaproteobacteria; order Immundisolibacterales; family Immundisolibacteraceae; genus JBPEXY01. Next base: position 2,650 of record JBPEXY010000271.1, read on the forward strand.
TTCTGGTTCGTTACTATCTCGCGACTCATCATATTGAGCATCTAGGCCGCGTGGTGATGTTAAGTCCGCCCAATCAGGGTAGTGAGGTGGTGGATAAATTGGGCCGCATGCCCGGTTTTGGCTGGCTTAATGGCCCGGCGGGGCAGCAGCTCGGTACTCACACGACAAGTATGCCGAACCAGTTAGGCGCTGCCGGTTTTGAACTAGGTATCATCACCGGTAACCGCTCAGTCAACCTGATTCTGTCGATGCTGATTCCCGGTCCCGATGACGGTAAGGTGGCGGTGGAGCGGGCACGGCTAGAGGGGATGACCGACTTTCTGGTGGTGCCCCACAGCCACCCGTTTATCATGAAAAAACCGGAAGTGATTCGCCAGACCCTCTACTTCCTGCAGCAGGGAAAGTTTGATCGGTCCGCAAAGTGACCGCCCTGCAGAGGAACCAGATGGTAGCGTATCAGGCCGTGGTGGGTACGGTCGCCGATTAGCGCAGGTCTGATGTTCTTCCGCTTTAATCCGCAACAGGTTTGTCCTGTGGTCGCAATCACATCAGCGGAAAACAAGGCCACCCACAGTTGATATGCGCGCAGTAACCTGGCGCTATGTGGCTTACTGATTTTGGTTCTGTTCCCAGAAACGCCACCACTTGCGACCGGTTTCGCGAATCTGTTCCACTGCCTCGCTGGTTTCCTCAATATCTTTTTCTATCTCTGTTTGAGTTGGCCTGTCGTCGTCATCCCGGTCGTCGTCGCGATCATCGTTATCCCGATCACGCTCTTTTTGCTGCTTCCAGGCTTTGTCGTGTTGTTTGACTTCTTTCTTGCCCTTGCTGTCAGCATTTTTGTTGCGCATCGCATCGCGGTGTTCTTCAAGCTGCTCGGCGGTCGGCGGCTTTCCGGTTCCTGCCCATTCCGGTTTGTCAGCCAGCGCTGGAAGCGCTACCAGCGAGCCAACTAACAGGTAAGTCAAACGCTTTTTCATGATCTATCATCTTCCAGTGGTTTCTGAAGTTATTCGAGACAAAGTCTACCCTAGTCAAAAGGTTTCGATTTGTCTGGACCTGTTGAGTTCAAGCTACGATATCGTTTTTGCAGGCTGGATTGGGCTATGGTGATAGGAGTCCGAATTTTTTAATCAAGGCAGGAAAATAAATGGTTTCCAACCAGAATGGTGGCTTAAAGGAAAGCTCGAGCCTCAACCAGCAGCGGTTTGATCAACTGGCGGCGAGCTGGGATGACAGTCCAGTCAGGCTGGGCATCGCAGCAGCAGTGGTCACTGAACTGACCGAATCGATAGAGCTTGATAGCTCCATGGAGGTACTTGATTATGGTTGCGGTTCGGGGCTGGTTGCCTTTTCCATCGCTGACCGAGTCAAAACGGTGATCGCAGCAGATAGCTCAGCAGAGATGGTCAAGGTAGTCACGGGCAAGTGCGAAGAGACCGAAACCACCAATGTTGAACCGCTGCAACTGGACCTCGCCGAGGACGCTTACCAGGGAGGTCTGTTTGATCTAATCATTACCAGCATGATTCTGCATCACGTTGTTGATACGGAAGAGATTCTCAACACCTTTGCAGGTTTACTGAGATCCGGTGGACGGTTGGTGATCGTTGACCTCGATCGTGAAGATGGTTCGTTTCATGGGGATGTGCCGGGAATTGCCCATTTCGGCTTTGATCGTTGGCAGCTGTCGAGGATGGCGCAGCGGGCCGGGATTGAAACCACGCAGTGCACCACCGCCCACAGGATTCAACGGGGTGAGGCGTCCCAGGCGCGTCAATACACCCTGTTCATGATGATTGGCACCAAAATCACAGGCTGATCCGACGAGGTCAGCGAAGCCCCGATTCGCCATCTAAAACAGCCCAGGCTCTCAGGCTACCTTTGCACAGCCCGGCCCCGGCAACTGTAACCTGCC
>JBPEXY010000272.1:0-2291 GCA_052031065.1 Immundisolibacteraceae bacterium
TGTGCACCTTTGGCACAAAGAGCTCACGCGAATGTGAATTGCCGACAAAGGCCCAGTAGATACGGCCGATAAAACCGATGATGAACACATACGCTGCGGCGAAATGGACAAAGCGGATATAGCCCATCACAAACCAGTCGCTGGCTTCACCAGGAAAGGCGGGCAGAGGGTGTGCGATCAGGTAGCCGGTGATGGCCAGCAGGGTAATCGACAGTGCATTGATCCAGTGCCAGAGGCGCACGGGCGCCTCGTACACATAGACCGCAGTCTGTTTTACGGTTTTGGTATCTTCCATGCCGGACCTCCTCTCAGTGAGTGTGGTTGCTGGAACCATTACTGTTAATGTTGCGGGCGTCGCGGCGACGACGATACCAGGCATAGCCGGCACCTGTGATGGCCAGCAGAATCAGCGGGACAGCCCAGTGATCCGGGTTGGCACTGAGGTGCGCCAGCAGACTGGTCAGGCCACTTTCGTGGTGGCCTTCGTGCGCTGATGCGGTCTGAACGAACAGGGGGGCAATAAGGGTTGCCGTAAGGGCCGTTGTGATTATTTTTTTCATAGTATTCTCCAGGCGTTCTCTCAGCGGACTTTGACGTTGGCCAGTTCCTGGCCATCTTCGCTCATTACATGGGTAGAGCAGGCCAGGCATGGGTCAAAGCTGTGCAGGGTGCGCAGGATTTCAACCGGCTCTTCTTTGCGCTCAACTTTAGTGTTCATCAATGCCGCTTCAAAGGCACCGATGCCGCCCTGGCTGTCGCGTGGCGAGCCGTTCCAGGTGGTGGGTACGATGCACTGATAGTTCTCGATTTTGGTGTCTTTGATCTTGATCCAGTGACCGAGTGCGCCACGAGGTGCTTCGGCAAAGCCAACGCCTTTGACTTCTTTCGGCCAGGTAGATGGGTCCCAGCGTTCGGTGTTGGCGGTTGAGATATCACCTGCTTTGATGTTGCCCATCAGTTTATCCATGAAGTAGCGCATCTGGTCGGCACACCATTCGGCTTCCAGTGCTCGGGCAGCGGTACGGCCTAAGGTTGAGAACAGGCCTTCCAGTGGGATATCCAGCGTCTTCAGGGTGAAGTTCACCTGCTCGGTGATGGCTTCGTGCCCCTGAGCGTAACCAACGATATAACGTGCCAGCGGGCCCACTTCCATGGCGTGGCCCTTCCAGCGTGGCGCTTTGATCCAGGAATACTTGGCGGTTTCGTCAATTTCTTTGATGTGTGTGCGGGAACCGACGGTGTTTGGCCCCAGTTCGTACTTAGGCTCAGTAATACCGTCCCAAGGGTGCAGACCTTTGGCTTCATCCGGGTATTCGTACCAGGAGTGCGGTACGAATTCCTGAATTTCGTTCGGGTCGCGCAGATCCACCGGATGCACTTCGTTCAGCTTACCGTTAATAATGGCGCCGACTGGCATCATCAGGTTGCCCGGAGAATAATCGTTGGCTTTATCCGGAATATCACCGTACGCCAGCACGTTCATGCTGGAGATGCCGCCGCCGTACATCCAGTCCTTGTAGAAGCTGCCGATGGCGAGGATGTCGGGCACGTAGACGTTGCGGATGAATTCCTGAGTCTGGTCGATGATGAAGGAGATCTGGTTCAGGGTGACCATGTTCAGTGGCGCACCCGCAGCCATGTCATCGTTGATGTTGATGGCGCAGGGAACGCCGCCAACCATCCAGTTCGGATGCGGGTCTTTACCACCAAAGATGGTACGGATCTTCATCATCTCTTTCTGGAAATCGAGGGCTTCCAGATAGTGCGTCACGGCCATCAGGTCGGCTTCTGGCGGCAGTTTATACGCCGGGTTGGTCCAGTAACCGTTTTTGAACGGGCCCAGCTGACCGCTTTCGACGAACTTCTTCAGGCGGTTCTGGATATCACGGAAGTAGCCGGGCGAGGACTTGGCGTGGCGCGGTGACGACATCTTCTGCAGTTCTGAAGTGGCCTTAGGGTCAGCCTTCAGGGCGTTGACCGGGTTTACCCAGTCCAGTGCGTGCAGGTGGTAGAAGTGCACCAGGTGGTCGTGAACCTGCAGCACCAGCTGCATGATGTTACGGATGGAGTTGGCGTTCTCCGGAATGTTGATCTTCAGGGCATCTTCCACGCTGCGCACAGACGTCAGGGCGTGAGTACCGGTGCACACACCGCAGATACGCTGCACAAAGGCCCAGGCATCGCGTGGGTCGCGGTCTTTGAGGATTACTTCCAGGCCACGCCACATGGTGCCGGTTGAGACGGCGTTGCGGATGAAGTTGTTTTCATCAATGTTCACTTCGCAGCGCATG
>JBPEXY010000273.1:0-4616 GCA_052031065.1 Immundisolibacteraceae bacterium
ATAATCCGGATCACCGATGAGCGTCACCATTAAAAATGCAGAAGAGATCGAAGCAATGCGTGCAGCGGGTAAAGCCGCTGCAGAACTACTGAGCGAACTCAGCAAACATGTCGCACCGGGAATCACCACCAATCAGATCAACCAGCTCTGCGAGGAGTACACGCAGACCAGGCTCAAGGCCATATCAGCGCCATTGAATTATCATGGGTTTCCCAAATCGCTCTGCACCTCGGTCAACCACGTAGTCTGCCACGGGATTCCTAACGACAAGGCACTGAAATCGGGCGATATCGTCAATCTGGATGTTACTGTTCTGAAAGATCAGTTTCATGGAGACACCAGTGCAATGTTTGCTGTTGGCGAGGTCTCGGTGAAAGCAGACCGGTTAATGAAGAGCTGCCGGGAAGCCATGTTGGTCGGTATCAAAATGGTCGCCCCTGGCGTGCGCCTGGGCGATATCGGCCACGCAATCCAGCATTACGCAGAGTCTCTCGACTACTCGGTAGTCCGGGAATATTGTGGCCATGGTATCGGTCGTGATTTTCATGAAGAACCGCAGGTGTTGCATTATGGCGTACCTGGCACCGGGCTGGTGCTGGAACCGGGTATGACCATCACGATCGAACCGATGCTGAATATCGGTAAACGTCACGTCAAACAGCTCAATGACGGCTGGACCGTGGTCACTCGTGACCGCAGTCTGTCGGCCCAGTGGGAGCATACCGTGCTGGTCACCGAAACCGGCTACGAAGTCCTCACCCTGCGCGACGGTGAAATGCTCTGAAAAAAACATCCCACAGGTTTCTGGCGCAGAACAACTACCGGCGCAGCCTTTCCCCAGAGCGATAGCCCTGTGATACCCCACCTCTGCCCTGGGCCCTTTTTTACTTGATTCCACCTGCTGAGCCGTTAACCGTGCCGCCGACGCTAGAACTGGAAAAAAACAACCTACTGGTACTGCTGGATCAAAAACCGCTAAAGCCACGGGCAATCCGCGACTATATGGCAGACCTCCAGCTAAAGCTTAAAACCCTGTTTGAACAGGGGGAGACCGCAACATCGATAAGTCGCTACCGCTGCCAGCTGGTCGATACGGTACTCACCACCTTGTGGCAACAGACCATAGAGCTGAACAGCCTCAGCCTGCTCGCAGTGGGTGGTTATGGACGCGCCGAACTGCAGCCAGGCTCTGACATTGATCTGCTGATCATTGCCGAGAAAGAGTCACAGTTAAAGCGCGCCGACGAACAGATACGCCGCTTCATCACCCTGCTATGGGATATCGGCCTTGAAGTCGGCCAAAGCGTACGCACTCTGGCGCAATGCGCCGCCGAAGCACGCAAGGACATTACCGTCATCACTGCAATGATGGAAGCGCGGGACCTCTGTGGCAAACCGCAGCTGGAGACGCTGGCAACCAAGCTTTCACCGCGGCGCATCTGGCCGAGCCGCAAATTTTTCCTGGCCAAACTGGAAGAACAGCGCCAGCGACACCGAGAGTTTGGGGAGTCCGGCTTTCTACTCGAACCCAATATCAAGGAGAGTCCAGGCGGATTACGCGACCTGCAGACCATCCTCTGGGTAGCGATGCGCCATTACCGGGTTCGGTCACTGGACGAGCTGGTCGATCTTGGCTTTCTGCACCAGGGAGAACTGGAAACATTGCTGAGTAGCCGCGAGCTGCTCTGGTGGATCCGCACCGGGCTGCACGTCATTTATGACCGCAAGGATGATCAGTTACTGTTTGATCAGCAACGCGAACTGGCGGCCATGGCCGGATACCGTGACCGTGCCGGCGAACTTGCCGTCGAAGCCTTTATGAAAAGTTACTACCAGGCCGTGACCGAACTGCGGCGCCTCAACGAGATGTTGCTGCAGAAACTGCATGAGGAGATCCTCATGGGGCGACGTAGCAACCGCTCCAGACCCCTGGGAAGCAATTTTCAGCTACGCCGCGGCCATATAGAAGCAGTTGATCCGAAAGTCTTCGAACGCCAGCCACAGGCGTTACTGGAGATCTTTGTCCTGCTGGCCCGGTACGGTTCGGTGATCGAAGGAGTTCACGCCGAAACCATCCGGTTGATCCGTAACCATTGCTATCTGATTGATGACAGTTTTCGTGCCGATCCACGATGTAACGAACTGTTCCTGGAGTTTCTGCGCGAACCTTTTGGTGTTTCCCATCAGCTTTGGCGGATGCATCGATACGGAGTACTCGACCGTTTTTTTCCAGAAATAGAACGCGTCTCAGGGTTAATGCAGCACGACCTGTTTCACGTCTATACCGTTGATGAGCATACCTTGTGGACGGTCAGAAATCTGCGCCTGTTTACCCGCCCCGAGTGGGTGCCGGAGATGGTGGAGTGCCATGATCTTTACCGCAACCTGGAAAAGCCGGAACTGCTGATTCTGGCGGCACTATTGCATGACATCGGCAAGGGACTCGGTGGTAACCATTCTCAGCTCGGCGCTGAAATCGCGGAGAAGTTCTGCCAACAGCTAGGACTGCATAACCTGGACCGGGAGCTGGTCAGCTGGCTGGTGAAAGTCCACCTTGATATGTCTTCACTATCGCAGAATGCCGACACTTCCGATCCCGACATCATTGCCCGCTTTGCCGATCATGTCGGCAGCCTCAACAGGCTGAATCAACTCTACCTGTTAACCATCGCCGACATGCGTGCGACGGGACCGACGGTCTGGAATTCCTGGAAAGGCGCCCTGCTGAAGCAGCTCTACAACGCCACGCGCGAGTTCCTGCAGGCAAAAGGAACATCTGAGCCGTTGATCATCGACCCACTGCTCATCAGGCGTCAGGCTCTCGACCGGTTACCGGCAGAAGGAGTGGATAAACAACAAGCGGAAACCCTGTGGCAAAGATTTGGCGAGGAATATTTCCTGCGCTTTAGCCCGGCGGAAATTGCCTGGCAGAGTAAACACCTGCTCACGGTCCTCAATCGTGGTCGCGACCAGGTAGTCGCCACACGGAATTTCCCCGAGCAGGGCGCTACCGGCATCTTTGTCTACTGCCGTGATCGCGAATACCTGTTCAGCGCCCTCTCCGGCGCTCTCGACCGCCAGATGCTGGACATTGTCGATGCCCGCATCCTGACCACCGCGGATGGTTATGCCATTGACACCTTTATGGTGCTTGATGACTCGGGCGCACTGGTCAGCGATCCACAGCAGAGGCAACGTATTCGTCACACTATTCGCCGGTTACTTTCAGCAGAAACACTAACTGCCGACCCAGGTAGTCGGCGGGAAACCCGACAGAAGAAAGCATTTGGGTTTCCGGCATCCGTCGAGTTTGCTGCGGTCAACGGCAATCAGCAGGTTGTGATGCACCTCACCTGCTACGATCAGCCAGGGGTACTTTCCCAGGTTTCCGCAATTCTTGCAGACCACCAGATTCCGATTGTCGATGCCCGTATCAATACCTATGGCGAACGGGTCGAGGATCATTTCACCCTCGACATCTGCAACCTGCCAGAACATCAGCGTGAACAGCATTTCGAACAGATCAGCGATAAAATACGCGCCGCACTGGACCCAGACGAAGGGCCGCAAAACTCTCGCCAGGCGGAGCGTAAAACGTGAACCCCGGGATGCAACACCTCCACCCCTACCCGTTCCAGAAGATGGAAAAATTACTAGGTGGGCTCCAGCCGACATCACCATCTGCTGCGATTGACCTGTCCATCGGCGAACCTAAACACCCCACCCCCAGGTTGGTAGTGGAAGCGCTGCAACAAAATCTTCAGGGGCTGGCTCAGTACCCTAAAATTGCCGGTACCGATGAGCTGCGTGCAGCGATTTCAGAGTGGCTTCAGCAACGATTTTCCCTGCCGCAGAAACCCGACCCGGCAAGCGAAATAATCAGCGTCAACGGTACCAGAGAAGCACTATTTGCCATTGCTCAATGTCTGATTGATAGCGGCAAAGGCGAGCAGGTTCTGATTCCCAACCCCGGCTATCAGATTTATGAAGGCGCGGCGCTGCTCGCGGGGGCAGTGCCCACCTATCTGCCACTCAGCAGGGAGACTGATTTCGTTCCGCAGTTCGATCAGGTATCCGAGACCGTCTGGCGCAACACCCGGCTCGTCTATCTTTGTAGCCCGGGAAACCCGTGTGGAGGGGTCGCGTCAATCAACTCCCTGCAACAGTTGATCAAACTCGCCCACCGGCATGAGTTTGTGATCGCCTCTGACGAGTGCTATTCAGAAATCTACCGTGATGAAGCAGCGCCACCACCTGGACTACTGCAAGCCGCTGCGGCGATGGGTGAAACCAGTTATCGCAACTGCCTGGTGTTTCACAGTCTGTCGAAACGCTCCAACGCACCGGGAATGCGCTCCGGCTTCGTCGCCGGTGATGCCAGGTTAATTCAGCAGTTCCGCCAGTACCGTACCTACCACGGCTGCGCAATGCCACCGCCGTTCCAGAGCGCCAGCATCGCCGCCTGGGGTGATGAAACGCATGTTCAGGAAAACCGCCAACAGTACCGGCAGAAATTCGATCTCGCGGAACAGATACTGACCCCCTACGGAATCACCGCACCACCTGCTAGTTTCTACCTCTGGCTGCCGACCCCAATTGATGACCAGCTGTTCACC
>JBPEXY010000274.1:0-4946 GCA_052031065.1 Immundisolibacteraceae bacterium
GAAGTAGTTACCACGCACGAACACACCCCAGTTATCCCCGGTCAATTCCAGGTCATGGGACGCCTTGATGGTATGGGTAAAAACTTCAAACTTGGCAACACTGCGGTTACCGTAGAGCGAAGTCGTCGGGCTTTCGGCCTTTTCGGTACGCAAACTCAATCCCCACCCAATGGTGGTGTCAAACGAACCATCAATGGCGCCATCCGCCAGCTTGAAACGGACAGCTTGGGCAGGTGCAGCGAGCGCCAGCCCCACCACTGCAGTAGCGGCGGCGTGGCCTGCTTTCCTCCAGACTCGGCCTGTCGATCTGGTCAACGACATAATGTTATTCCCCTCTGAGAAAGTTAATGAATCGGTTTGCCTTTGCGATGCTGAGTGTTGTTTTTGTTCTGTTTGTAGAGCCTGCCGCGACCTTTTTACTTTGCCGGACACACGCACAGCCGTAACCGCCATCAAAATCGATGGTGACTACTCAAACACTGCAAAGAATTTTTTCAGGTGCCGTGCTACTGAACCACCCTGAACCGGTCTGGCTGACTGGCCAGGTTGGACAGAAATAATTCAACGACAACGCTTAATGTGTACTCTCCCTGTACAACGCACTGGATCAAACTTAATGGCAGCCCTTCAGAGACCAACCCCGAACAGCTGAATTATCGAGGTCCGCGACCGCAGAATCCCTTTTGGTAGCTGAAAGACCCTCGAAACAGGGGCAATTCTGGAAGCTAAGCGAATAGTTGTAAAGGGATATTTGTGAAATTTGCGTCAAACCCGTTAGAGCCATAGTAAGATTCCGCGCTTCAGCAAATCATTTCACTAATCCTTCCAGAAACATTTCGAACTTGAATCCAACACAGCTAATTGAGATGGCCGTGGCAGTCATCCGTACCGAAACTGAGGCGATCAATAATCTCGTCGACCGTATCGACGACCACTTCATACAGGCCTGTGACCACCTGCTCAGCTGCAACGGCAGAGTGGTCGTCCTTGGGATGGGCAAGTCGGGACACATTGGTGGAAAAATCGCCGCGACCCTGGCCAGCACCGGCACCCCGGCTTTTTTTGTTCACCCCGGCGAGGCGAGTCATGGTGATCTGGGCATGATCACCGCGGGAGATGTGGTGCTGGCGATCTCCAACTCCGGGGAAACCGAGGAAATCCTCACACTTTTGCCGATCCTGAAAAGACTACAGGTTCCGCTGATCGCCATTTGCGGTAACCGTAATTCGTCGCTGGGCCGCGAGTGTGATGTGTTCCTCGATGTCTCTGTAGACAAGGAGGCGTGCCCCCTGGACCTGGCTCCCACGTCCAGCACCACAGCAACACTGGTGATGGGCGACGCACTCGCCATCGCACTACTCGAGGAACGGGGTTTTACCGAAGCAGACTTTTCACGCACCCATCCAGCCGGCAAACTGGGCCGGCGATTGTTACTGCACGTCAGCGACGTCATGGTCAGTGGTACTGCGGTGCCACGAGTAGAGCAGTCATCGACACTTTCAGCCGGACTATTGGAGATGACTCGCAAGGGACTTGGAATGACCGCCATCACCTCATCGACTGACGGTAATCTGGTTGGCATCTTTACCGACGGCGATTTACGCCGCGTGCTCGAATCGGGCATGAATGTCTACCAGCTCTCCATGGCCGACGTCATGAATGGGAGCTTTGTCACCATTACCCAGGAAGCGCTGGCCGTCGAGGCGGTGAGCTTAATGGAGAGTAAAAAAATTAACTCACTGCTGGTGCTGGAGCCCAATAGCCACAAGCTGGTCGGGGCACTAAACATGCACACCCTTTTACAGGCGGGCGTGGTTTGATTTCCACCACTCTTTCCGCGCAACTATTAGAACGGGCTGCCGATATTCGCCTGCTGATTCTCGATGTCGACGGCGTGATGACCGATGGTCGCCTGCTGATGGGCACCGATGGCTCTGAACACAAGACGTTTAATGTCAAGGATGGTCATGGGATCAAGCAGCTGCTACGTCACGGGGTCGAGGTCGCTGTAATTTCGGGCCGTAGCTCGCTGGCGGTCGACCGACGCATGGCGGAGCTGGGGATTACCCACTATTACGCCGGGCAGTCAAACAAACTACCTCGTTTCGAGGAACTCATCAGCGAGCTGAAGATCGAACCGGAACAGGTGGCTTACCTTGGGGATGATGAACCGGATCTGCCGGTGATGGAACGTTGCGGTCTGCCAGTTGCAGTCGCGGATGCCCACAAATCGGTTCTCGCCATTGCAGGTTGGGTGACATCGTTGGGTGGTGGCCAGGGGGCAGTCAGAGAATTGACCGACCTGATCATCGAATCCCGAACGTCCCGCAGCGACTCTGACTAATCGCAGCCGGATTCAATCCACGGTTTGCTGATAATTGCGACCTGCTTACTAAACTGTTTCGGACTCACCTTTTGCTTCGAAGAGCTCTTTTTTTAGTCAGCAGCTTACAATCGCGCAGGGCGCTACTGCTGGCGGCTGTGTTAATTAGCTGGTGGTTACTCCGAACCGACGGCGATAGACCCGAAGTCATAGATCAGGTTGAGCAGCATCTTCCAGATTTCTGGGCAACTAAATGGTCGAGCAGAACATTGGCGGAAACCGGAAAGCCAGCTTATGACCTGGCCGCAGAGCGGGTCACCCACTTTCGCGATGATGGTAGTTCGGAATTTGAACTGCCGGTTTATCATCGTCACCGGCAGACCGAGGGGCCATTAACAATCACCGCACTATCGGGATGGAGTAACGAGACGGGTGACGAAATCCTGCTCACCGGAGAGGTCGAGATCATCAGTTATGCGGCAGACGGCAGCAATATCAACCAGGCCAACATGGACGAACTACTGCTGCACCCTGATGACGATTTTGCAGAAACTCGCAGTCCGGTCACCATCACCACCCGGGAAGGGGTAACCCGCGGAGTCGGCATGCACGTGAATAGTCGGTTGGGCACCCTGGTACTACTTTCTAACGTCAAAGGCAGATATGAACGTCTATCGAAATAGATCAGTTTTCAAACGCTTCCTGAGGATGACTGCGCTTTCAATGGCGGGGCTATTTTCAGCAATGCTACCCGTTTCCACGATGGCCCTGGATAGCGATTCACAACAGCCGATTGATCTGGTTGCTGATCGCGCCGAAATGGACGACCAGAAGGGCATCAGCACCTATATCGGCAACGTCCATTTAACCCAGGGAACTCTTGAGTTGACCGGTGACCGACTTATCATTGAGAGCAGCAATGGTGATCCCCGTGTGGTAATCACCTTCGGCAAGCCGGGACGGTTCAAGCAGCGCCCGGAAGGGAAATCCGAGGATGTGGTTGCGACCGCATCGCGGATCAAGTATCAGATGGACGAGGAACGAGTTCTGCTCGACGGTGATGCGCTGATTGTCCAGGGTGGCCAGCGATTTCGTGGTGAGCATATCACCTATGACATCAACGCAGACAAGGTCAAAGCGCGTGGCGGCAGTGGCACTACGGGTGGCGGTAGAGTACACATGACCCTTCCCGGCAAACAGCAGTAGCGCCAACAATCACTTCAACCCCTCATAGCCAACCAATTGTGACCAGGTTAACCACCCGAGGTCTGGTGAAATCCTACCGGACCCGCCGCGTAGTCAATGGCGTTTCCCTGCACGTGCAACAGGGTGAGATTGTCGGCCTTCTCGGCCCCAATGGAGCAGGCAAAACCACCACTTTCTACATGATCGTTGGACTGATACGCGCCGATTCCGGCGAGATCCGCCTAGACCGCACCAATATCACCCACCAGCCTATGCACCAGCGAGCGCGCGAGGGCATCAGTTATCTGCCCCAGGAAGCATCGGTATTTCGAAAACTGTCGGTGGAAGACAACATTCTCGCAATTCTGGAAACCCGCCAGGACCTGAGCGTCGAACAGCGTCAGGAACGGCTGGAAACCCTGCTTCAGGAAATGCACATCACTCATGTGCGCGAAAGCCTCGGCCAGGCCCTGTCAGGAGGTGAACGAAGAAGAGTTGAAATTGCCCGGGCACTGGTGATGGAGCCCCGTTTTGTTTTGCTTGATGAGCCTTTTGCCGGCGTCGATCCGATTACTGTGGTGGAGATACAGAAAACCATTCGTAGTCTCGCCGACCGCGGTATCGGCGTGCTGATTACGGACCACAATGTTCGCGAAACCCTCGGCATCTGTGATCGCGCCTATATCGTCAGCGAAGGGCGAGTCCTCACCGAGGGCAGCCCCGACCATATCCTGCAACATGAACAGGTTCGCGAAGTCTATCTGGGTGAGCACTTCAACCTCTAATATTGCTTTGACAACTTCTTCAACACCCTGCCGGGAACCCAGAATCGGCTTTTAAGAGCTGCAATTACCTCCACAATCCTCAAACACACTATTCTCCTCATTCCGCCAAATCCAGTGCTAATGCTGATTTAGCTCATTATTAACTGCCCCTTCTCTTCCCCCTGGCTGCCAAATTAGGGTACGATTTTTGCTTACGGCCGATTCCCAGTAAGTGACCTGATACGGCCCCCAAAATGATCGACCTCTCGGGAGCTCCTGATGAAGCAGACGCTGGAACTGCGCGTCTCTCAACAACTGACCATGACACCGCAGTTGCAGCAGGCCATCCGTCTGCTGCAACTGTCGACCCTTGAACTGCAACAGGAAATAACCGAAGCGCTGGAGTCAAACCCGCTACTGGAGGTTGATGAGGATTCTCTCGGTGATGTCGGTGAAAACCTGGACCTTTCTGCACCGCAGGTCACCGAAGGTGTCAATTCAGCTGAACAGCCCACCCCAGGCAACTCTACTGATGACTCTGCCGCCGATTCAGCGGTAAATCTGGCAGAGGCCGATACCATTCCTGACGATAATCCACTCGACGCAGACTGGCAGGAGACCTACACCGAATCGAGTTATGAACTGCTTGCCAGCAGCACACCGGCCAACAGTAA
>JBPEXY010000275.1:0-7262 GCA_052031065.1 Immundisolibacteraceae bacterium
ACCGGTTGTTCACCAACTACGCCGTACCACCGCCCCTCCGCGATAACCGGCGCCGGATCGCTATCAGAGCTGACTACTACCAGGGTACAGTGAAAGTGGGCACGACGATTCGAACCAGCCAACCCTTCCATCTCCGCAAGCAGTTTGCGGTTGTTGGCCGCATCATCTCCATGGCTGCCAGCGTACCGGGCAGAATGGATCCCAGGCGCACCCTTTAAAGCGGCGACGACAAGCCCCGAATCATCCGCAAGCGCCGGCAACCCAGAAAGGGCGCTTGCATGCCGCGCTTTGAGTAGCGCATTTTCGACGAAAGTTGATGCAGTTTCTTCCACATCCTGATCAGAAAAATCGGCCACACTGAACAGTTCAATACCAAGGTCGGCAAACAGCAGGCGAAAATCTTCCAGCTTGCCCCGGTTCCGGCTGGCGAGTACCAGCTTTGTCAGTCCGCCGCTATCTGCGTATTGATTTCCCATCCACACCCAATCCGTTCTCAATACCGGCTAAACAGCGACTCTCACTCGCTGCGGGATTGCCGCTGCAGACTAATCAACTCCCTGACTCCAGCCTGCGCCAGTTCAACCATCGTCAACATTTCGTCCTGACGAAACGCATGGCCTTCGGCAGTACCCTGAATCTCCACAAAGGCACCTGCGTCATTAATGACAAAATTCATGTCCGTTTCAGCACTGGAATCCTCCTGATAATCGAGATCCAGAACCGGTATACCACCAACGATACCGGTGGATACCGCAGCAACAGCGCCGTAGATCGGCGACTTTTTAATACGTCGTTTTTTTAGCAGATGGTCGACCGCATCCTGCAGAGCAACATAAGCGCCAGTGATCGCCGCGGTACGCGTTCCACCATCGGCCTGAATCACGTCACAGTCGATCAAAATCGACCGCTCACCCAATCCCTGCAGATCAATCACCGCCCGCAGAGCACGACCAATCAGCCTCTGAATCTCCTGCGTACGGCCACTCTGTTTGCCCTTCACCGCTTCCCGACCACCGCGGGTATGGGTTGCTCTGGGCAACATCGAATACTCCGCAGTAACCCACCCTTCGCCACTGCCGCGCTTAAACGCCGGCACGCGCTCTTCTACCGAAGCATTACAGAGCACACGAGTATCGCCAAACTCCACCAGCACGGACCCCTCCGCATGCTTGACGAAATTTCGGGTCAGGGAGACGGGACGCATTTGCTCGGGTTGACGGCCGCTCGGACGCATTAGGGTTCCTCATATAGTTGGCTAAATCGTGGTTGTGAAAGTAGAAAAGTGCAACCGTCACTATCGATCACAACGCATGAACACTACGTTCAGGGGCTCTGACTCACCCGGCAGCTGATTGTTGATGAAACAAACACGCATGGTCATTAACGATAACCGCCTGACCGACAGCCAGAAATGGCGTATCACCAGCCACCTGCCGCAAATAGACGATTCGGGCACTTGGGGAAACATTATAAAGCGGTTATCCGGTTTCACCCGGTTCTGTCACCAATTGCGAGCATCTTGCCCGCCGTTCACAATACAACACCCTATCATCCCTGATATCCAGACTGATTAAAAACCTGAATCCTGAACCCTGGCTCAGCCGACCTTTTACACAACAGGAATATTAATGACCTACAGCATGACCGCCTTCGCGCGCCACGAATTCCAGGGCGCAACCGGCACCTTCACCTGGGAACTGCGATCCGTAAATCATCGCTACCTGGAGCCAAACCTGCGCCTGCCTGATACGTTGAGACATCTGGAACCGGAAATCCGCAAAACACTGCAACAGAAACTGAAACGGGGGAAAGTCGACTGTACCCTGAAATTTCAGCCACCAGCAGATCAGATCACCGCCATCGAAATTAACCACCCACTACTTGAGCAGCTAGCCGAAGCGATGAACCAGGTGCAGTCCAGCATGGCAGCTGAAGCTGCAGCGGCTACCCCACTTGAGCTGTTGAGCTGGCCTGGCGTGGTCAACCCGCCACCGGCTGCCGACAGCGAGACACAGGCAACCGAAGCAATCAGCTCCCTCAAACAGGCACTAGACCAGCTCAACCAGACGCGTCAGCGCGAAGGTAATCAGTTAATCGAATTGATTGATCAGCGCCTGCAAACCATCGGCGAACTGGTTGGCAGAATCGAGACCAAAATGCCAGAGATCCTGGTCCAGCGTGGCGAAAAACTGAGAAGCCGCATCGCCGACGCCGTGGAGAAAATAGATGCCGACCGACTCGAACAGGAGCTGGTTCTAATCGCCCAGAAAGCCGATGTCGAGGAAGAGCTGGACCGCCTGCGCATCCATTTGCGGGAGGTTCGCGACACCATCAACCGACAGGAACCGATCGGACGGCGGCTCGATTTTCTGATGCAGGAGCTGAATCGCGAGGCCAATACCACCGCCTCCAAATCGATCGACGGGGAAATGACCGCGATCACCGTCGATATCAAGGTGCTGATCGAACAGATGCGCGAACAGATACAGAACATAGAATAATAGACAGGGGTAGGTAGAACTGTAGCCAAACCCACGTTTGTTCAATCGTCTGTACCCTGCTACCCATCAGACCCCTTATTTCAGACTGGAGAGCGTCGATGCTCTGGATAAAAGCCTTCCATCTGGTCGCGGTAGTCGCCTGGTTTGCCGGGCTTTTCTATCTGCCGCGCCTGTTTGTCTACCATGCAGAGGCTACCGATCAGGTGAGCGTCGAGCGCTTCAAAATCATGGAGCGTCGCCTGTTTTTCGCCATCATGACGCCAGCGGCTATAGCGGCACTGGCACTCGGGTTGATCATGCTGTTTGATTACGCTTGGGCCACCTATAAATCGATGGGCTGGCTGCATCTGAAACTGACCTTGCTATTCCTGCTGTTCGGCTACCACTATTACTGCTGGGTCTGCCTGAGACGGTTCAGAGACGACTGCAACCGGCATAGTTCGCGTTTTTACCGCGTCTTCAACGAAATCCCCACGCTGTTTCTGGTAACCATCATCATCGCCACGGTGGTTAAACCCTTCTAAAACGATGTCGATGCAACGCCAGCCAGAAGCGGAGTTGATGCTCGATCCGCTGCAGGCTAAAGCCTATGCAGAAGCCGATTTTGCCGCGCCGCACCAGATGATTGCCGACCAGTTTGCCGAATGCTTTCCCGGTCTGCAGCTCACCCGACAGGTGCTTGATCTCGGCTGCGGCCCTGCCGACCTGCTGATTCGCTTCGCCCGCAACTGGCCCGAAGCGACGTTTCATGGCATAGATGGCTCTGCAGCGATGCTTGCCGAAGCCTCCCGGCTGGTAAAACGGGAACAGCTTCAGGGAAGAATTCACCTGTTCGAACGGCAGCTGACCGGGCTGCAGCAGACGGACGCCGGCTACCAGGCAATCATCAGCAACTCGCTATTGCACCATCTGCACCAGCCGGCACTGCTGTGGCAGACCATAAAAGAGCTTGTCTCAACAGGCCCTGACTCCCGGGTTGCGGTATACATCACCGACCTTACCCGCCCGGCTTCCGTGCGGCAGGCCAAGCTGATGGTAGAAAAATACAGTGGCGCAGAACCCCAGCTACTGCGTAAAGATTTTTACAACTCGCTGCTCGCCGCATTTACGCCAGCGGAGATCGAACAGCAATTGCACGACGCAGGCATCAATTCGCTGAACGTCACCACCACCAGTGACCGCCACCTGCGAATCAGCGGTTACCTCAATAATCAGCCCTAACTATCAGCAATGGCGTCAATAGCCGTCAGCAACGCACTGTTTTCTTCGGCGGTACCGATGGTGATTCTGAGTTTGTCTCTAAGCCGCGGCTGGTCAAACCAGCGCACCAGGATGTCGCGCTGTTTCAGGGCCAGATAGAGCGCCTCGGCCCCACCACATTGACCTTCTGGTACCGACACCAACAGAAAATTGGCCTGACTGGGCGGCGCTGACAACCCCCTGCGTAATAACTCCGCTGCCAGGCGACTTCTTTCCGAGCGCACATCCCGCCAGGTTTGCGCTGCATATTCCTGCTGCCGCAACGCCTCCACTGCCATACCCTGGGCTATGGCATCCTTGTTGTAGCTGTCACGAATCTTGTGTAGCGCAGCGATCAACGTTTCACTGCCAACACCATAGCCATAGCGCAGCCCGGCCAGTGAATACCCTTTGCTCAGGGTGCGCAAAATAATCACGTTGTCGCGGTTGCGCACCAAAGGCAAGGTCGAATAATTCAACTCTGGATCGACAAAATCGACATAGGCCTCGTCAATCAGCAGCACACCATTGAACTGTTCCGCCAGCTCCGCCAACCGCTGCGCCGGGGTCAGCCGCCCGGATGGGGCATGGGGGTTAACTACCAGCGCTAGCGGAATCTGCTGGCGGTTGAGCTGTTCGGCAAAACCCTGCGGTATCTCCCATTGCTCACCGAGTTCCACGGCGAACATGCCGGCTTCGTGGATCTGCGCCAGCACCGGGTAGAGTGAATAACTGGGCTCGGTCACTCCGATCGATTGTCCCGGAGCGACGAAACAGCTGATCACCAGTCGCAACAACTCATCACCACCATTGGTGGCAATAATGTTTTCCGGGGCGACACCATGCAGGTCAGCGGCAGCACGACGAAAATCATCAGCAAACGGCTGCGGATAGCGGCGCAGCTGCTGCGGATCGATGTTGCGCAGCACTTCCATCACCGCCGGAGCCGGTGGATAAGGGTTTTCATTGGTGTTGAGCTTAATCACCGGTCGGTCTTTAGGCTGCTCCCCCGGTATATATGCCTTCAACCCGCGAATATGAGGCCGGTCGTAATTCATCGCCGTCACATCACCCAGGTGCCGGTACCGCACCAAGCTGTTGCATCAGCGCAAAGGTATCCATGCTGTCCCATTCGTTGACACTCAAGCCATCACGCAACTGGATAATATTGATGTAATTCACCCGCACCGGGTTTCCGGTGGGCGGCAACCCATTGAATTCGCCTTTGTGAACCCCGGTGATATAACCCCGAGTAGCCACTTTGTCACCATCTACCAGCTGCTCTTCAATGGTCCATTGCAGCTGCTCTACCGCTTCACCAAACTGGCGGTTCATAGCCACGTGGGCCTCGGCGTCCAACGGTTCTGGGCTGAGCGGAAAATAAAACCGGTGATCAGGCGCCATAAAGGCGGCCATGGCGTCGAAATCACGAGCACTCATGGCGGCAAAAAAACGGCCAACCCGGGCTTTGTTGTCACTGCTATTCATTTCTGAAACTCCTGTAAACGTCCCCGCACCGATTGCAACAAACCATCCGGATCATGAGGTGCCGTGTAGACGTGGCTCAAATTACCCGCAGGGTCGAGCAGAAAGACTGACGTAGTGTGATCCACATCATAGCCACCCGCCTCATCCACTCGATAGGCATATCCGATTCCAAACGCCTTGAACAGGGGCACCAACTCTCCCAGGTCCGCACGGGCACCATTGAACCCCTCACCAAAGTTGCTCAGATAGGCACTCAGAATTTCGCGACTGTCACGCATCGGATCAACGGTCACCAGCCACACCTCCAGCTGTTCGGCGAGCTCAACGGGCAACCGATCACGGACCCCCTTCAACAGCGACAGCGTAGTCGGACAGATGTGTGGACAGTGGGTAAATCCAAAAAACAGCAGCGCTGGCCCACCCTGCCGATCAGCCCATGTAAAAGGTTGACCAAACTGATCCTCAAGAGTGACCTCTGGCAGGGGCCTGGGCGGATTAATGACCGTCCCGTAACCGTTCTGTTCAGCGGCGCAGGCACTATGCAGACCAAACAGCAACAGACCTGCAAGAACGCGAGACGATACCATTCGGGTCATGCCGTTATACTGCCGCAGCAACAGCATCAACCCATCGATTGTGGCAGCAACCTTACCTCCCTGCACCGTACCCATTCGGCAACGGGAGCGCAGAGACCAACCTTGCCCCAGAGCCCGCCAAAACGATAACTGCATGAACTCAACTCGCAAAATCATACCTTCTACAAATGGCCTCACTGGTGAAGCGCTAGCAGCGACAACAGACAACCCGATTGAGGTTAGCAGCCCGACCCGGAAAAGGTTTGATTTTACCACCCTGCCGCCACTCTCCCTCTATCTGCATCTACCCTGGTGTGAACGCAAATGCCCCTACTGTGATTTCAACTCCCACCCGCTGCCGGAAACAGAAAACACCGACAGCCGCGTGCAGAGCGCTGGACTCCCGGAACAGTCGTACATCGAGGCGGTTATTTGCGAGCTCGACAGTCGGTTGCCGGCAATATGGGGACGTAGCCTGAGCACCATATTCATTGGTGGTGGTACACCATCGCTGTTTAGCTGCGAGGGACTTGAACAGCTACTCAGCAAGATCCGCCAGCGCCTACCCTTCAATGACCTGATAGAAGTGACCATGGAAGCCAATCCGGGGGCGCTGGAGCTGAAAAAACTGGCAGGATTCCGTCAGGCAGGAGTCAACCGACTCTCGATTGGCGTGCAGAGCTTCAACGACGAAATGTTAACCAGGCTGGGGCGCATTCACAGCGCCGCTCAGGCACAGGAGGCACTGGAGGTTGCTCTGCAGAGCGGCTTTAAGAGCATCAATGTCGATTTAATGTTTGGTCTACCGCAACAGAGTAGCGCGCAAGCGCTGGCCGATCTGCAGACGGCGCTTAAACTGGCCCCTCCCCATCTGTCCCTCTACCAGTTGACCTTGGAGCCAAACACGGCCTTTGCTCGCAGACCACCACCCCTGCCCAGTGACGACACCGTGGCGCAAATGCAGGAGCAGCTACTGGCCGAACTTGCCAGCGCCGGTTACCAGCGCTACGAAATTTCAGCCTTCGCGAAAGCTGGTTACCAGTGCAACCACAACCTCAACTACTGGCAGTTCGGCGACTATCTTGCCCTTGGCGCCGGGGCCCACGGAAAAATATCCCGTAGCGACGCAGTTACCCGCTACCGCAACATCAAGGACCCGGTTCGTTACATGGCAGCGGCGAGCAGCGGTAATCCTGGCGCTGAACAGCATGAAGTTGCTATCGACGAGGCTGTATTTGAGTTCATGCTCAACGCCATGCGCCTTGTCGACGGCGTGCCACTAAACCTGTTTTCGGCCCAGACCGGCGCGCCCCTGACCGCTTTACTGAAAAAGCTGAACCCACTACTGGAGCGGCCGGAGAACGAAAAAATGGTTACACTCAGCGACCAGCAACTAAAGCCTACTGCTCTGGGGCTGCGTTACCTTAACGACCTGCTGGAACATTTTTTACCCTGACCG
>JBPEXY010000276.1:0-2334 GCA_052031065.1 Immundisolibacteraceae bacterium
CCTCTCCTGGTCGCAGGCAGGACTCAATCGCCTCGTAAGAGTGCATAACCGCATCAACCACTTTCAGATACTCGGCCGGTGGCTCTCCCAGAAACACCGACCGGGAGCCATCATTGGTATACCCCTTGTAGATGCTGTAGTTCTCAAGGATGTAGACCTGCCCCTCTTTTAACGTGACGTCGTTATCAGGCATGTAAAAATTATCGACGACCAGCTCACCTTTGTACTCGCTGGCCCACATCAGACCTTTATCCGTGGTCGGCACGGCACCATGCTCTGCCAGGGTCACCCGGTAGATATGCGCCAACTCCGACCACTTGATACCCGGCTTCATCGCGGCGATGGCGTTTTCCAGCGCCAATTGGGCAATGGAAGTGCCCTCCACCATAACCTTGATTTCATCCGCTGTGGAACATTTCTGGATATCCATGAGCATGTCGTGGCCGTCTTCCACCTGCAGGTCGGGTAGCTCCTGGCTGACGTAACGGGCCAGGCGCAAGTCATCAAAGGCGACGCGGCTTTTGTCCAGTCCCATGCTCTGCAGGGTCTTTACGGTGACATCGACTATATTGTCGTAAACCACGCCGTTGGTGTGCCGTTCGATAAAGGCATCTCGATCTTTAACCAGAATGCTCTGTGCATCGCCCTGATCGGGTACCGAATTAAGAAAAGTGTGATAGCCAAACCAGTCCCATAACGCGACCTTATCGATCCAGCTCGGCTCCTGCAGCAGGTAACCCACGTAATGGGCAGAGATGCAGAGGGTGGACTGTTCAATGTCCGACGCTGGAACAATCACCGCGGTACCGGTTTCCGGCAATCCCCACTGGGTGTCAAAAGTACGTACACCGCTGAGATAAAGCACACTACGCGGATCAGCGCCGACCAGGGCATCGAAGCCGTAATCCGCCAGTTTTTGCCGGGTACGCGGTTTATTGATGTAATTGCGGTTAGACATGGCCCTGCCCTCCTAAACGATTGTTTAGCTAATTATTATTAACAATTACCGCCCGAGTTGTCCCATAACGCCTTGTGTTACGGTCAGCTAGAGTAGCGATCACCGCCGACCCACCATCAAATGAACGACGTTACGCGGTAGCTGAACAGCGGGCCTCAACAGATGCCTGGGTTTGTTCGCGCTTCATCAATCCGCAAGTGGTTTGACCGATCGCTGCACTGTCACCGAATCTTGACTAATTTCGGTTGACCGCTAACCGAAGTAACCTGGTTCTCTAAAGCCTCACTCGTTATGGCGGCTGTAAACTCGTTACCAACCAGCACCACCAAACCAGGTCTCGCAATCATGCAGCGAGCCGCGCTGATGCACTGATCGCACGAGTGAATGATAGTGATTTGCCACCAAGCTCCAGGCGTGGCAGCAACAATTTATCTGTCAGCAATGACACCAACAATACCCAATGCCCCGGAATAGTTTGGCCTCGAATCGCTACCGAATCCTTTCCCTAAATTATGGCCGTTTTGCTACGCTCCAGCAGCGGCGCTCACCGATAGATACCGGTGGCTTTTACCGGTGAGCGTTTATTGGCTGCTAAAGAACAAGGCTCTAAACCAGTATCCCCAGTGCGGGAATCTCCCCATCGCTGTTCACCAGGGTGACCTTTTTGTAGTCCATCAGCCATTTGTCATCGTACTGGCTCAGGTGGTGTTCGCTGTGGCCGCCCCAGGTAATCTGCCGGGTGATATGCCCACGCCTTTTGAACTCGGTAATATTGAACGTGGAATAGGTGTTTACGCCGCCATCATCGCGGGGGTATATCTCAATGTTGCTGACTACCCTACTGCAGATGGAACGCGGGTCCTGCACGTACATGGCTTTCGATTTCATTCTGCCCAGGCGAGTGGAGATGCCGGACCGGTCGGCGTAGAGAATCGAGACTTCGGTCATTGGGTCGCTGTCGTGGGCGCAGGGCACCCAGTAGACTCCCTTATCACTCCAGAGCGCTTCCCATTCGTCGAAGTTGTGCTGGTCCATGAAGCGGGCTTCGCGGTAGAGGAAGTTCTCGATTTCCGACCGCAGACGGGTCACATCCATTGATTCAACGCTGTTCATGCTGTTCTCCTCACTCCCCGGACATGACTTTTTTGTAGTGGCGCCAGATACCGCGCTGGGTGGTCTCGCCGAGGTTTTGCGACGTCATGGCTTCAACGCCAAAATCATCTTTTTCCATCCGTTGATCAGCCAGGCCACGGTTAAGGTAGATCCAGGGATCGCTGTCGCTGACGGTGCCGGCCTGAGTGCGCTCGAACATTTCCATGTCGTCGGGCGCCAGGAACCCAGCCGGACCAAAGCCGGTCTGGTGTGACATGATGCGT
>JBPEXY010000277.1:0-3996 GCA_052031065.1 Immundisolibacteraceae bacterium
TCGTTTTTCAGCACCTTACCTGCCCCACTCACCGGCAACGACTCTGCCTTAAAATCAACGCTACGAGGCACTTTGTAACCTGCAATTCTTTCACGGCAATGTTCGATAATCTCTGCCTCACTGGCGTGCTCTCCTTCACGCAGCACCACGATTGCATGCACAGCTTCACCCCAGCGTTCATCGGGAATACCAATTACCGCGCACTCCTGTACCGCAGGATGGCTATAAATGGCACCTTCAACTTCAACAGAGAAAATATTTTCTCCACCGCTAATTACCATGTCCTTGGCTCGATCAACGATGAAGACAAATCCATCCTCGTCCATGTAGCCAAGGTCGCCGGTATGTAGCCAACCATTGCGCAAGGTATCAGCGGTTGTTGATTCCATTCCCCAGTAACCCAACATGACGTTTGGTCCCCGCGCACATATTTCGCCAACCGTACCTTGAGATACCACCTGATCATTTTCATCAAGCACCAACACCTCCACACCCAGTGCTGCGCGACCGGCGCTACGTAATTTTTCTCCGCCGGGAATGTGATGTTCTGGCCCGAGTGAGGTAATGATTGGGGAGGCTTCGGTCTGACCATAGCCCTGAGCAAATGACACTGTCGGCATTTGTTCCATAGCACTAATCAATACCGCCTCTGGCATTGGCGAGGCGCCATACAGCATGCGTTTTATGCTGCTGACATCGTAATTGGCGATGCGACCAGATGAGGCTAGAAGATTGACCATGGTCGGCACCAGCAGGGTGTTCGTGACTTTCTCCTGCTCAATGAAAGCCAGCACTTCATCAACATCAAAGCGAGGAACAATGCCATGTGTCCCCGCAGCCAGTGTCACGGCGAACGTGCTGGCCATATCAGCCAAGTGGAACATGGGCCCGGCATGCATATATATGGTGTCACTGTCATAGCCCATCTCGGCAACCACGTTCAGGGCATTGAATACCAGGTTGTCATGACTCAGCATCACGCCTTTTGACCGCCCAGTGGTACCACCGGTATAAAACAGCCCCGCCAGATCGTCACCGCCAGCATTGGCGTCACGGATTCGATCGGCGTTGGCGACAAGGGATTCATAATCAATACACCCTTGTGGACACTCACCCTCACCCATGAAGACAACATGCTTGATAGACTCAAGCTGTGGCTGTAGGGATGGCAGCAATGCTGCAAAGGTGTCATCAACGAAAAGCACTTTAGAACCTGAGTCATTCAAGGTATAGGCGATTTCAGGTGGTGCGAGCCGAATATTGACGGGATTCACTGCCGCACCGGCCCACGGCACTGCATAGAAATACTCCAGGTAGCGATCGCTGTTTAATGCCAGTATGGCAACCCTGTCACCCGCATTGACGCCCAGACTTAGCAACCCGTTAGCAAGGCATGCGATACGGTCTTCAAACTCTCGCCAGGTTTGCCGCCGGCCAGCAAAAACGGTAGCCGTACCTTGGCCGTTTAATTGAACCGCACGGCGCAAAGTCTGTGAAATATACATAACAGAACTCCTCTATTGAGGCAGAAAAGGAAGGGGGGAGGGTTGTTTATAGATTGGACTAGCTGGAAGTGAGGACTCTCTTATAAATGAAGCGACCTCGGGAAACCTGGGCGCCATCAAGAAACACATCCACAACAACCACAAGGAAGCGCTTTCCTTCACGAATAATGCTCGGCTTCGCTACCAACGTACCCGCAAAGGCCGGACGCAAATAATCCAGAGTCATACTGGAACATACTGGCTTATTTTGTTCAGTCTGATTTGCTGTTAAGTGCGCGCCCGCAACAAGCTCCGCGAAGCTTGCGATAATACCGCCATGAAAAGTCTTGATCAGAGGGTTGCCAATGTGCTGCTCGCGAAACGGCATTTTATAGGTTGCTTCGCCGTTATCGTCCGAGGCCGTCATACCAAGAAATTTTTCGTATGGTGATGCTTCGACAACCACAGTAGAGAGAGCGGTTACCCTTTCTGTTTCGAAGCTGATGATTCCTTCATCATCGATTGTGTTTTTCTTGGAGGCGGCTCTCTTATTGCTAGCATTCACAGATTGATCAAAGGACGGGCCTGCGGTTCCTATCGCAAAACTGCCTGATACCGACGCCAGCAAATTGTCGCCATCACGCCCAAATGCCTCTCCACGGACATAGGCAATATTCTCTTCAACTGCAAAACAGGTGACATTACATGCCACCCCTTCGCCAGCCTCGGGTTTAGCGATGAAATCAACGCGCAAGTCAATTGTCGCAATTGGGCGCATGTCGCCGAGGCGCACAAAAATCGCCAAACCACATGCCGTATCAAGCAAGGTAGCGATGGCGCCTTGATGAACCGCACCCTGTTGATCACAAACCTCTGCCACACAGGGCATACTCATTACGGCGCCATCGTTAGTAATGTCATCCATTGCAATACCAAAAGCATTAAACAACGGATGTCCAGAACCAAAAAAAGCCTTTGCAGCAAGCAGTTCTCTCGGGAGTGATTTTTCAGCTGTCATAGTTAGGAACTTTTATATAACAATGTTAAAGCGGCATCCGCATATCGGGTTTCTGCAGCACGTACAGATTCAATGGCGTCCGTTATTGCTTCTTCAGGGAATGTTTCACTTTCGGATCCCTTTCGCAGGCAGTCGGCCAGAGCGGACCATGCCGCAGCACTCGTGCGCATCAACTCGACCAAGCCTGCCTCATGTATTTCAGGAACAATTTCACTCGCCTCATCGAGAAATTCTGAATACATCACTCTAAAACCGCCGCCCCCCGTTCCACGCTTCTCGATCACTTGATAGGCAAAACGGAGCAACCATTGCCATTTATCCACTGCCTTCCAGCGAGGAAGTTCCTGGATCCAAGTTGTTAGCGCTTGAATACCGTGATTCCTGCTTCCTTGCAGGAGATTATCTGCATTCCTCACAATCGCACTGCGCACGTTCTCGGCAGACACCTGAACCGAAACACTTTCGGGTGCGAACAATGAACCATGATGGATAAAGGGTGGCGACAAGGAGAATCTGGCTTCAACCAACTTGTCACGAGGCACCTCTAAAAGCCCTGGGCGCTCGGTATCGCTAACGAGCATCGTCTCGCCCTTCTCGGCTCGCTGCCAGGCGACGATGGCGTGACCGGGGAAATGTGTACTGCTCTTGAAATAAGGAAGGTAAAAAATATCAGTTAAGAGAAGCGCAGGCCGCCCCGCATCAAGATGGGCATCCAGCGCATCGGCGGCAGCACATTTATCTTGCCAAGTTTCCCAGCGAAACGGCACGCCCAGTGTAGAGAACACCGTTTCCTCAAATCCCATTGAACGGACATGGACAATAAACGGGGTGTCCGTGCCTGGTATTTCTACATAAGTAATACCAAGCCCGGCACCCAGCCCGAAGCAGAAAGCTTCCGTCAAATTAAGCCCATGAAACTCCAGCAGGTCTCTGATAGCTGAACTGCCACAGTGACGCCCAGGCCGATGTGTATGAGGAACATCGACGGTACTGGGGATATCCTGCTTGCCTCCATGCATCAGGCTGCCTCACTCACTGGAGCCGGACCGTAAATGGTTTCCGATGCCCGCATCGGATCTCCATGAGTCTCATACTCCGCCAACCACGCGGCAACCTTCTCAGGCATACCGGTATCCCAAGGGTGAAATCCAGGGCGGAACCAAGCGAGGAAATCAGGCAGCATGCCTGTGAGAATACCTTTTCGCCCATAAAGCTTGTTCAGGCCTCGCAGAATCACACCAGGCTGGCGCGTTACGCCATCAAGCTTGAGCATATTCCAAAATACTGGAGCCACGACAAGGTGAACCATCAGGGTCGCAACCACCAACGCAGACGCGCGCGTCAAGTAGCCTCCACCTGCTGCGCCCTGATAAAGATCATAGGCCACGGCCTTGTGCTCTACTTCTTCGACCCCGTGCCACAGAAATAGCGCTCTCATGACGGGGTCAGCCTCGCTAAACATCTCGCTCTTCTCGCTGACCATGGTTTCGCCCA
>JBPEXY010000278.1:0-5201 GCA_052031065.1 Immundisolibacteraceae bacterium
GTCTGCCTGACCGAAGAGACCACCGAAGCGCTCTACCTGATGGGGGAACAGCGGCGCATTGTCGGTATATCCGGCTTTACCGTGCGTCCGCCGCAGGCGCGAAAGGAGAAACCAAAAGTCTCCGCCTTCACCAGTGCGAAAATCGACAAGATACTCGCGCTGCAACCCGATCTGGTGCTCGGGTTTTCCGACCTGCAGGCCGATATTGGTGCCGAACTGACACGGGCCGGTATCGAAGTTCACCTGTTTAACCAGCGCAGTGTGACTGAAATTTTACGTATGATCCGAGTGCTGGCTGGCATGATTGGGGAAACCGGCAAGGGAGATCATCTGGTTAGCAATCTGCAGAAAAATATAGAATTAATATCTATTAAAAGCAAGGAGTTAAATAGCAAACCTAAAGTATTCTTTGAAGAGTGGGACGAGCCGCTGATCAGCGCTATTCGCTGGGTATCGGAACTGATTGGCATCGCCGGCGGGGAGGATATTTTTCCCGAACTGGCAGAGCAACCCCTGGGCAGAAACCGTATCCTCACAGACCCCGACGAAGTCATTCGTCGCCAACCTGATGTGATTATTGGTTCCTGGTGCGGTAAAAAATTTCGCCCTGAGAAAGTAGCAGCGCGACCCGGTTGGCAGGCGCTACCGGCAGTTCGCAACCAAGAGCTACACGAAATCAAATCGGCGCTGATACTACAACCGGGACCGGCGGCTTTGAGTGATGGACTAAACGCTCTGGCCACAATCGTTCAGCGCTGGGCTCAACGGCATCGGTAACGAAAGCATGGCTGGAGGGAGCGAGTCAAACCAGAACATTCACATACAGAAAACTGCTTCGCCGATTAATACCCCTCTGATTGGTCTGGTCCTGGCCAACCTGTTGCCCTTCGCGGGCGTAATCTATTTTGGCTGGGGTCTGTTTGCCGTCGTGCTCTTCTACTGGGCGGAAAACCTCGTGCTCGGGTTTTACACCCTGGTCAAACTGCTCCACCACTCCCCCATCGGCGGACTGTTTTCGGGGGCCTTCTTTCTGCTCCACTACGGGGGTTTTACCGGGATACACGGATTTTTCATTCTGACCTTCATGAACGAGGATCTGGCACAACAGATCATGCCAGACAGCGACAGCTGGCCGGGGCCTCTGGTTTTTATGGAGATACTTTACCGAGTCGTGGCGACTGCCTTGAGTCAGGCATCGCCGATGATGCTACTCGGCGTGGCAGGACTCTTCGTTAGCCATGGTCTTTCGTTACTGATCAATTACTTTGGTAAAGGTGAGTATCAGTCTCAGGACACCAGAAAACTCATGGGAGCGCCCTACCAGCGCATTATGATTCTGCATTTCGCCGTGATTGCCGGCGGCATGCTGGTGGTGATGATGGGCTCACCAGTCGGTCTGCTGGTGGCACTCACGGCACTAAAGCTGGGTGCCGATATCGCCCTGCACCTGCGCTCTCACCGCAAAGCACAGCGCTACAGAGCCGGTTCGGCCGCGAGGTAGAAGAATCAGGCTACCAGACGGGTCGCACCGTCCGCCCAACTGATTGCATTGATATAGCAGTCAACCACCGTCTGTCGGTCAATCGGCAGATCGTTGCAGGCTTCGAGTTCATTGAGTTCGTAGGCCAATACCAGCGCCAGCACCTCACCGTAAGCCCCGGTGTGGCTTAACAGTGCATTTTTGGAGCTCTCAGCCAACGGTAACGCCCCGACGACCTCATCCAGGGGCACGCCAAGAAGAGCGTCCAGGCTGGAGAAGAGTCCAACCAGAAAATAGCTTGCCGCATCATCCTTCCGATCCAATTCGACGGCAATGGATTCGCACATACGCGCCCTGAACATCGCTGTTCGGTATGCCTCATCGTTAAGCTCCCCCATTGAACCGATGGCTACCATATTGATCAACCTGACCAGAGCAGTTTGTCCGAGCACAACAATCGCATCGCGAATCGATTCAATTTCCCTGTTGAAGCTGTACATGGCTGAATTCACATAACGCAGCAACTTATAGCTGATCGCGATATCCTGCTGAATCAGGCCGGCTATTTTTTCGGTGGAAACATCCGCCTGGTTCACCTCGCTCAGCAGCTGCATGGTGGCCAGCTGGTTACCGGTGATTTTTTTGCCGCTGACCACCTTTGGTTTGGAGAAGTAGTAGCCCTGAAAGTAGCTGAAACCGAGCTCCTTACAGACCCGCACCTCTTCGGCGGTTTCCACTTTTTCCGCAAGCAACTTGACCTTGTAGGACTTCAGCTGTTCTACACGGCTTGCAAGGTCATCCAGGCCGGCGGCCATGACGTCGATTTTTATGATGTCCGCTAATTCAAGAAAGGGTTCGAGATGTTCCTCAAAAACATAATCATCCAGAGCCAGGGTGTAACCCCGGGCTTTCAACTCCTGTAGCGCCTGCAATACAGCAGGTTCGGGCTCTACATGTTCCAGTATTTCTACTACCAGCTGCTGATTACGCTCCGGCAGAGGATAGTCACCGAGCAGATAATCGCGTGGCATATTCACGAATGCACATTTTTCACCAACGATATTCTCCAGCCCTATGGAGGTAAACACATTGCTCAGCAACTCCGCGGTAGCGTGGTTTTCGTTGGCGATTTCGGCACGATTCTCCTCACTGTTGCGGTAAAGTAATTCGTATGCAAACACCTGGTCGTCAGCATCAAATATGGACTGACGTCCAACGTAACTCAGCTCGCTCATATAGACTCTACCTTCATCGGTGACGCAATGTTTTGGTATCCGTTGGCTCAGGATCACTAACTGATTCAGACTAGATATTGTCTCGGGAGATAGCCTCAGTTCTTGAGTGATTGAAGATGGAAGCGACAAAAAATAGAGCTTCGCGTCCCGTTATCGGGGTGAGCAGTTGCCTGCTCGGCAACCGTGTCCGCTATGACGGTAGCGACAGGCTCAGTCATCTGGTAACCAGCCAGCTGGGGCAACTATTTGAACTGAGGGCTTTTTGCCCGGAGATGGAAATCGGTCTTGGGGTGCCTCGTGAACCGATTCACCTGCTGCGAACATCAGAGGGAGTGCGCTGTCAGCGCGGCGAACTGGACTTCACCCAGCGCTTGACCGCGCTGGCGGATGAGCGGCAACACTGGTTAAACAGTCTGGACGGCTACGTGTTCAAAGCGCGATCACCCAGCTGTGGCATCGCCAGCACCAAAATAGATGGCGCTGCGGAAGAGGCTAACTACGGTTGGGGTATTTTTGCTGCGCGGGTCGCGGAACTATACCCTCAGTTAGCGCTGATTGAAGATACCAGCCTGGAAGATAGGTCGCAGTACGACAGCTTTGTGCAAAAAGTGTGGAACCGCGCCAACCACAGACGTGGTTAGCCCAGCCAAAACTATCGATTAAACGCAGCGGTCCGGCAGCTTAATCTGGCGTGCTAGGTCCACTCAGTGATTTTGTTGCCCTGCTTATCGGTAAAACTGCCGATAATAATCATGATGAAATCGATCAGCGCCCAAATACCTAACCCACCAAGGGTAATAATCTGCAAAATTCCGGTACCGATCTTGCCAACATAAAAGCGGTGGGCGCCGAACATGCCGAGGAAAAAACAGAGCAGGAATGCCGGCAAAATACGTTTATCGGTCACTGAAAATCTCCTGAGCCAAAGGTGTAGAAAGGGTAAATATGCTCGTTATCGATCTTAAGGATCGACTGCTCCGGCTGTCAACAGTCGGTCGAGTTGATCTGCAAAGGCTTTGCGTTCCCGGTTGCCCAGCGGTGGTGGCCCACCGGTAGGCAGGCCACTGGAGCGCATGGTATCCATAAAATCACGCATATTGAGTCGCGCCCTGATGTTGCTATCAGTAAACAGCTCTCCGCGGGGACTCAACGCCAAAGCACCTTTCTCGATGACCTCTGCCGCCAACGGAATATCCGCGGTGATGACCAGATCGCCGCTGTTCACCAGACGCACAATTTCGTTGTCAGCAACATCAAAACCGGCCTTAACTTTAATGGCACGAATATATTCAGACGGTGCTATGGCTAATATCCGGTTGGCCACCAGAATCAACTCCACCTGTTTGCGCTCTGCCGCTCGGGTCAGGATCTCACGCATGGCAGAGGGGCAGCCGTCAGCATCTACCCATATTTTCATAATGATCCGGTTATTGTTAACGTACACACAGAGTAGTTGGCAACAAAACGATACCAGCCAAAGAGCAGAGTTCACACTAAGCAAGCTGGCGCCGACGGCAATTGCGACCAGAGTTTTTCCCTGCAGCGCCGGCGGAAAGTGGCAGCAGTGTAACGGGAAACAGTTAAAACGTGCGTGATTCAACAGCGATACCAGCGATTATTGACGTCGAGGCTTCCGGTTTTGGTCCCGACAGCTACCCGATAGAGGTGGGGCTTATCCTCGCCGACGGAGAGCGGTTCTGTTCGTTGATACTGCCGCCAGAGGACTGGACCCATTGGAACGAGGAGGCGGAAATCGTTCACGGGGTCTCCCGCTCGGTACTGCAAACCTATGGCACGCCCATGGCGGAAGTAACCGAGAAGCTGAATAGTCTACTGTCTGGCCAAACCATCTATAGCGATGGTTGGGTGGTCGACAAGCCGTGGCTGATCACACTGTTTTCGCGAGCCGGAATGAACATGAACTTTTATCTCAGCCCGCTCGAAATGATTCTCAGCGAATCACAGATGGAACGCTGGCATGAGGTAAAAACAGAGGTGATTGATGATCTTGAGGTGGAGCGTCACCGCGCTAGCCACGATGCTCAGATCATTCAGGAAACCTACCGTAGAACCATGGGAGCAGTTCCTCGGGATTGAGAGACTCTGCTCAGGGAAATTTACCGCCGCTAATACGAGCGGCTAATCGGGCGTCTGTTTTAGTCAAAGCTAATGAGCAAAAGAACCCGCATTCTGATCATGGGTGCCGCCGGGCGCGATTTCCACAATTTCAATGTGGTTTACCGACACGATCCCAGCGTAGAAGTGATTGCCTTTACTGCGGCTCAGATTCCGCAGATTTCCGATCGTCGCTATCCGCCCCCCCTGAGTGGCCCACTCTACCCCGACGGAATCCCAATCGTTGCAGAGACGGAACTCACAGACTACTGTCTACGCAACCGGGTTCAACAGGTCATCTTCGCCTATAGTGATTTGCCCCACGAAGCAGTCATGCACAAAGCGTCTGCCGCGCTCTGCGCCGGCTGCGA
>JBPEXY010000279.1:0-5101 GCA_052031065.1 Immundisolibacteraceae bacterium
GCGCAGCCCTTGTTCCTCGATCAACTACGCGGCTGCGCGTTGAAACTGGCCACGATGATTATCTGCGCCTGGGCTACAGCGTTAACCGGCCAGATTCGCTGGGCGGCTGGCGACTCGATTATAGTGGCAGTCGCGACAACAGCTGGCGCGACGATGCCGGCTACAACCAGCAAAAACTAACCCTGCAGCGCTTCAACAACAGCAGTAGCTGGCAGATTCACAGCCGCCTTTCCGGCACCTGGCTGGAACAGGAAACCGCCGGTTTCGTGTTCGGTAACGAGGCCTATAAAGAACCGGGGCTGCGCCGTGACAACTTCAATCCGGAGGCATTTCGAAACGCCTGGGCACTGCGTGCATCAACAGAGTTTTCAAGGGAAACGGTAGATGGGAGATGGTTTAGTTTCACCCCCTATCTACGCAGTTCCAGAATGGAATTCCTGCAACATTTTTTGCCGGAGAAATCACTGGAACGGAACAGCCAGCAGAGCGCTGGACTGGTCACCTCAGTGGCCGGAAATTTTGGTCAGATTCACCGCTGGAGCTGGCACAACCAGATTGAAGTTGCTGACCTTCACCTGCAGGAAATACAACAGCAGCCGGTCACCATCCCCTCAGCCTTTCTGCAGGAGACACGCCCGCCGGGCATTCATTACGATTACGACGTCAGCAGCCTGCTGGCAGCAACCCATCTCAATGTCGACTGGCAACTTGCAGAGCGATTGCGACTGGTCACCAGCGGCAGGCTTGAATCCCTCCGCTACGATTACGATAACCGCTTTCTCGACGGTAACTCGAAACCGGATGGCACGCCGTGCGGTTTTGGTGGCTGTCGGTTCAGCAGACCGGCAGACCGTGATGATCACTTTAATAATATTGGTGCCAGGGTCGGACTCAACTACACCGATCACCGTCAGGCCGAATGGTATCTCAGTGGCGGTGCCGGTTTCCGACCGCCACAGGCCAATGAACTCTACCGACTACAATCGGGACAAACGGTAGCCGACCTTGATTCCGAAACCATTTACAGTCTGGAACTGGGCCAGCGCCGTCAGCTAGGGCGACTAACCTACGAGATTACACTGTTCGCGATGGATAAAGAGAACGTGATTCTGCGTGATGCTACCGGTAGCAACCTGAGTAATGGCAAAAGCCGTCACCATGGTGTTGAGGTAGCAGCCAAATGGCGCGTCACCGACCGCCAGCAGATCAGCCTGAACGCGACTCACGCCCGCCACCGGTACGATTTCGACAGCACTCTGGCTGGCGGCGAGAGCATCAAACAGGGTGACCAGATCGATACCGCACCCGAGCATCTGGCCAATCTGCAGTGGCGCATCAACCATCCGACCGGTCGGTGGTGGCAGCTCGAAACCCAATATATGGGCAGCTACCCCCTCGACGCAGCAAACAGCGCCCGCTATTCAGGACACCTGCTGTTTCATCTGCGTGGCGGCCTACAGTTGGCCAGTCGATCTTCTCTCAGCCTGTCAATAACCAACCTCACCAACCGCGACTATGCGGAGCGCGCAGACTTTGCCTTTGGCAACTTTCGCTACTTCCCTGGCGCACCGCGCCAGTTGCGCGTCAGCTTCAGCCAGCAGTGGTAGACCCGCCTGAAACAGCCCGGTAATTTCACCTAATCCCCCTCTGTTTCTAGCTCCGTAGCGCCTGCCCGCAAACCCCCGTTCCCGACTAAAGAATTGCGTGTAACTGCCGATCTGTTGTCATCAGTCAACTCGACGCCCTGCGGCGGAGATTTCTAAATGCAATCAATAGACCTGAACCGGGTTGAATCAGAAAAACGTAGCGTTCATTACCATGCACCCCGGATAGCCCGGGATTTCGTGCATGAATTTCGCACCAACTGCGAATCAGGTGCCCACGACACCGATCTCGATACCGCACGAAACTACATCAATAATTCGGTCAGCTGGCTTGCTGAACTCAATCAATGTCTGAGCAGTGGACAGTTTGATACCTTTCGCAAC
Organism: Immundisolibacteraceae bacterium; assembly: GCA_052031065.1. Taxonomy (GTDB): domain Bacteria; phylum Pseudomonadota; class Gammaproteobacteria; order Immundisolibacterales; family Immundisolibacteraceae; genus JBPEXY01. Next base: position 1,989 of record JBPEXY010000279.1, read on the forward strand.
ACCCTGGAAAACTACCAGAGCGTCTGTGACTCGTTAAAGCACGAATCCCTTTCCCTGCTTTGCACACAGACGGCGGAAATGATTTCGCTGGGTAGTCTGGAAACGGCCCAGTCTCTGCTCAGTCTGATTGAATTTGAGGACCAGCGTCTGCGGCCCGAGCTGAGGGAGCTGATTGATTCCATCGGGCAAGTTGCTGACAGCGGCGAGGATTTCCGCCACACCCGTGTCCTGATCGTCGATGATGACCTGTTCGCCCGCGAGATTGCAGCTGATCAGCTCGAAGAACACGGCTTCGAGGTGATTCTCGCGCCATCGGGAAACCACGCGATCGATATCGTTTCGGCGGAACTCCCGGACATCGTTCTACTCGACATCGATATGCCCGGCATGGACGGGGTGGAAACCTGTCGCCATATTCGCCAACTGCCCGCTGCCGAACACCTGCCGATCGTGATGATGGCCGGCTTCAAGGACGACTCCGCAGTCGAAAGATCCTACGAAGCAAGAGCCACTGACTTTGTACACAAACCGATCAATTGGGCGGTATTGTTGATGCGGCTGCGCTACATCCAGCGTTCTTCATTGATTCTGTCCGACCTGATCACCACCCAACGGCGTCTCGCCGACGCCCAGCGGATAGCCCGCATTGGCCACTGGGATAATGACCTGAAAAACAACCGACTGCTGTTGTCCGACCAGTTCTATGAAGTGGTTGGCCATCCGGTCGGCGCCTTTACCAATTTTGACGACCTGCTCGCAATCACCGACGAAGGCGATCACACCACACTGGTCGACTCCTTCTGTAATCACCATCGCTCGCTGGTATGCGAATTCCGGATCACCACCGCAAAAGGCGAGTCTCGCGTAGTGTTACTCAAAGGCTCGGCAATCTATACCAACAACAATGAGCCCTTGTGGATGATGGGCACCATCCAGGACGTATCGGACCAACGCCGCGACCAGGAGATCATTCACCGGCTTGCCTACTATGATGACCTCACCGGCCTCTACAACCGGGCAGCCTTTAATAAAGAGATGCAACGGGTTTTGAAACTGCACGAGCGGATGAATATTCCGGTCGCAGTACTGTTTATGGACCTGGACGGATTCAAGCGGATAAACGACTCCCTCGGTCACTACGCAGGCGACCAGCTGCTGCGCGGATTTGCAAAGCGGCTCTCCGCACACCTGCGCACTTCGGACTTAATGTACAGCGACCTGCCGCCCACCATCGCCAGGCTGGGTGGCGACGAGTTTACCCTGATGCTCAGCGGGCTCAAGCGGCGTGAAGACGCGGCCATCGTTGCTCAGCGTATTATCGATTTTCTCAAATATCCGTTTATGCTGGAGGCAGAAACCGATGAGACCGTTACCACTTTAAAAGAAGTTTACGTCACTACCAGCATCGGCATCTCCGTCTTCCCTGAGGACGGTTCATCGCTAGTCGAACTGCAGAAAAACGCCGACACCGCCATGTACGCGGCTAAACAGTCCGGCAAGAATGTCTACCATTTTTACCGCGACTCGATGAACAGTGATGCACACGCGCAACTGCAGATGGAAACCCTGTTGCGCAAAGCGCTGGAAAACGGTGAATTTTCACTCGCCTACCAGCCGCAGATAGACATCAAGGACAACCGTATCGTCGGTGCTGAGGCACTATTACGTTGGCAAAATGACGAACTCGGAAACGTCTCTCCTGCCCAGTTCATCCCCACCGCCGAAGAGACGGGATTGATTGCTCCGATTGGCGAATGGGTTCTTGAACAGGCCTGTGCGCAACTGGCTTACTGGCGCCAACAGGGCATCGACGATCTGAAACTGGCGGTTAACCTCAGCGGCATTCAGTTTCGTCAAAGCGGCTTTGCGGAACGCGTCAGTGCCGTGCTTGAGCGTCATGCAATAACTGCTAACAACCTGGAGCTTGAACTAACCGAAAGTATGTTGATGGAGGAGATTGAACAGGCAATCTCGACGATGAAAGCACTGAAAAAAATGGGCCTCAAACTATCGGTGGATGATTTCGGAACCGGCTACTCTTCGTTGAGTTATCTGAAGCGCTTTCCCATCGACACGCTGAAGATTGATCGCTCGTTTGTCAACGAGATTGGCATCAACAGTAGTGGCGAAGCGATTATCAAAGCCATCATTGCAATGGGCCAAAGCCTCGGACTGCGTCTGGTCGCTGAAGGCGTAGAGCAGCTCAACCAGCTCCAGTACCTTGCCCTGCAAAGCTGTGAGGTGGTGCAGGGGTACTATTTCAGCAAACCACTGTTCGCCAAGGAGTTCCTCGAGTTCTACCATAATCAGGGAGCCCATCGGCGTTCTGCCGCTTCAGCCTAGGAGCTGGAGCCCGAAAATCCAGAAAAGGCCGGCCTGGCGTTCTACCCAGCACGACGATCTCAAAACCCGACATCTTCAGCCTGCTCTTGGTCTGTACGCGTATTCTACGGCACCCACTAATCTCCCTATTGACAACTTTTGGTGTCAATTCCAGTGAGCAGGTGCCGCTAACTTCATTCATAGCATGATCCAGTCTTTACCAACAGGCACGACCGACCATGACCGACCGAACCGACCCAAAACCTGTAGACAGCGCTGTTGGCACTGCCAAATCACCAGACAATAGCGACAGGCAATCAACGTGGCAGCATCTACTGTTTTTGATGATCGCTCTGTGTCTCCCGGCGTCTTTACCGGCAAGCGATCTGTCACAGCTGAAATTACTGAGTCTGGAGCAGCTGGGGAACATTGAAGTCACCATCGCCGGCAGATCGCCGCAGAAACAGCAAGATGTTGCCGCCGCCGTTCACGTCATTTCCCGCCAACAGATCCTCAACTCCGGAGCCACCAGCGTCCCGGAGCTGCTGCGCCTGGTGCCAGGAATGCACGTGGCGCGCCTGGACAATAACAAGTGGTCGATCGCCAGCCGCGGATTTAGTAGCCGTATTACCAACAAGTTACTGGTGATGATCGACGGCCGCTCGGTCTACAGCCCGCTGTTCGGCGGTGTGTTGTGGGACCAGCAGGGGGTTATGATTGAAGATCTGCAGCGAATAGAGATTATCCGCGGCCCCGGCGCCAGTATTTGGGGTGCCAATGCGGTCAACGGA
>JBPEXY010000028.1:0-2815 GCA_052031065.1 Immundisolibacteraceae bacterium
CGAAGTATTGATTCGCGGACCCTCGGTTGCGGTGGGTTTCTGGTATCGCCCGGAACTGGGGCGAAAGGTGTTTGACGGCCCATGGTGGCACAGCGGCGACATGGGGCTGATCGACCAGGACCGTTATCTCTACCTGCGCGGCCGTATCGACGACATGATCATTTCCGGGGGCATGAATATTCTGCCCAGCGCAGTTGAAGATGCAGTATTGAGCCATGAGGCGGTGAGTGAGGCCGCCGTGATCGGATTGCCGGATGAACAATGGGGCCAACGGGTAGTCGCTTTTGTTGTTAAGCGCTCAGAGATCAGCGCGGAAGCGCTCGACAGTTATGTTCAGAACACGGATCTTGCTGACTATGCCCGGCCACGGGACTATCGATTTATCGACGAGCTGCCGAAGGGCAATACCGGCAAGGTGAGTCGCAAAATCCTGCGGGAAACTCATGGTGATATCCCGTCAGCTTAGCCAGGTGGACCCTACCGCTAATCATTAAACCCGCTGGCACCCAACTGGCTAGCGGCAAATGCCAGCAACAGACAGCAGATAAGGACACGCTGATGGACTTCGAACTAAGCGAAGATCAACGAGCGCTACAGGACCTTTGCTACAGGCTTGGTAGTGGCTTTGACGACGCCTACTGGAACGAGATCGACCAGGAAAAGCGACGACCGACGGAATTCTGGAAGCTGCTGATTGAGCAGGGACTGTTGGGCATGACCATCCCCGAGGAATATGGCGGCAGTGGTCTCGGTCTGTTAGATCTCTGTATCGCTTCCGAAGCCCTCGGTGACGTGGGCTGCGCCGACGGCACCAGCCCGTTTGTCGCCGGTCCGGTGTTTGGCGGTTATCTCATTGAGCGGGGTGGAACGCCAGCACAGAAACAGGAGATTTTGCCTGCTCTGGTAGCTGGCGAGATGTGGGCCGGTGCCTTCACCGAACCAGACTCCGGCTCCAATGTTACCAATATTAAAACCTTCGCCGAGCGTGACGGCGATCACTTTGTGGTCCATGGCCAGAAAGTGTTTATCTCCAACCTCTCGGTGGCCAAACGCATTGCCGTGCTGTGCCGCACTGCCAAACGCGACGAAAAAAATCGGATGGCCGGAATCACCCTGCTGTTGGGTGATTTGCCTGATGATCGCATCGAGTATCGTCCGTTTAAGAAAATGGGCACCAACTACATGGATACCAACGCGCTGTTTTTTGACGGTTACCGAATCCCCGTTGAAAACGTCGTCGGAGAAGAAGGCAATGCCTGGCGACTGCTCTACAAGGTGTTGAATCCTGAACGGTTGGTGATCGCTGCGATGAACGTCGGCGTTGGCAATTATGCGATTCGCAAAGCCGTCGAGTACGCCACCGACCGGTCAGTCTGGGGGGTACCGTTGGCGACTCACCAGGGATTGCAATTTCCGCTCGCTGAAGCCCGCATTCAGCTTGAGTGCGCTCGGCTCAAGGTCTATCAGGCGGCGTGGCTGTTTGATAAAGGTGAAGATGCCGGTATCCCCGCAGTGATGGCTAAACATGCAGCGATTCACGCAGCTCTGTTCGCGGCGGATCAGGCAATTCAGACCATGGGAGGCGCCGGTTACATCGCTGATTCCGGAGTGGAACGGATCTACCGCAACCTGCGTGGCGGGCGCATGGTACCGATCAGCGATGAAATGGTACTGAACACGGTGGCGCAACACGATCTGGGTATGCCGCGTTCCTATTGAATATTCCGCAGCCTGGTGCGTTGACCATCAGTGCCATAGTCGGGATTGGCCAGCGTAATCGCGGGGTTTTGATAGTCGCCATTAATAATGATCACAGGCTAGCCAAGGGGTGCAGTGCACCCGATTAAACTCCCGCGCGAGCGGGCTAAAGGGGAGAGGAAATGAAATACATTATTTTGGGTGCGGGCGGTCTGGGTTCGGTGGTCGGCGGTTATCTCGCCCATACCGGGCAGGAGGTCACTTTTATTGGTCGCCAGGCACACATGGATGCCATTGCCAAAAACGGGCTGGAGATTACTGGCCCCAAAGGTGATTTCTGCATCCGCGAAAACCTCAGCCTGGCGACCCATCCAGATCAGGTGGAGGGGGATTTCGACTACCTGATTGTTTGCGTCAAAAGTAAGGACATGGAGTCTACCCTCGCTGACTCGCAGCAGCTGGTTAAGCGGGTCGATACGGTGCTCACATTGCAAAACGGCATTAACAAGGAACCGCGGCTCGAAGAGTGGGCAGGCCCCGGCAAGGTGATTGGAGCTTCCACCATGGAGGGTGCAACCCTGGTCGAACCGGGCAAATGCATCAACCCGTTCACCGGTCCAGCCACTGCCTATTTCGGCGAACTCAACGGCGAGGTTACTCCCCGCGTGGAAGAGCTGGCGCGCGCCTTTACCGCCGCCAAAATGAGCGCCAAAGCGGTGGACAACATCAAGCAGGTCACCTGGGAGAAACTGGTGCAGATCGGCATGGCATCGAGCTGGTCGGTCGCCAACCTTGCCGGCGGTGAGTATTACTTTATTGATGGCATTACCGTGCGTGAAGGAGCAGAGTCCTACATGCAGATATGCCTTGAGTTGCTCTCCGTTTACCGCGCTTTAGGTTACGAGCCGCAGGATTTTTATGCGCCGATGACCCAGTTTCGGGATCTGGAGCGGGGTAGCTTTGAAGAAGGGGTTGAGCTGTTACTGAACTGGGGGAACGAGCTCAAGGCCGCCAACATGAAAAGCCGCACTTCCATGCATGTCGACTTTATGCGCGGCCGCAAACTGGAAGTAGATGAGATCATCAAACCCTTTATCGATAAGGCGAACGAGCTGGG